>DATBKS010000157.1:0-21022 GCA_036555755.1 Thermoleophilaceae bacterium | reverse complement strand
TGATCGACGGCAGGAAGCTGAGATTCAACGTCGAGGTAAGGCAGGGGGAGCGGGTGCTCGGCGTGGGGACGCATGAACGGCGGGTCATCGACTTGGCCGCTCATGCGCAACGGGTTGGCAGTAGGCAGTAGGCAGTCAGAGTCCAGGCGCCAACTGCCAACTGCCAACTGCCAACTGCCAACTGCCAACCGCCAACTGCCAACTGCCAACCGCCAACCGCCAACCGCCAACTAGATGCTGCGCTGATAGCTCGCAAACGCCCGGACCGCAAACCACACCGCCACCGCCAGCAGCGCCAGCAAGAAACCGGTGCGCGAGGCGACGTAGCCCCAGTCCGTGTGCTGCAGGGCGGCTGAGCGACCTGCTTCGACGGCCCAGTTGAGCGGGTTGAAGCCCGCGATGTTGCTGATCCAGTTGGGCACGAGGCTGAGCTGCATGAACGCGCCCGAGAGGAACGTGAGCGGCAAGAGCAGAAACTGCATCAGCGCGATCAGCGTCTCCTCCTTGCGCACGTACAGCGCCACGCCGTAGGACCACGCGGTGGTGGCCGCCGCGAGCAGCACGGCCAGGAAGATCATCAGCGCCACGCCGCCGACGCCGTTGCGGAAGTGCGCGCCGGTGATCAGCGCGAGCACGACGATGATCAGCGACTGCACGATCACGCCGATCGCGCCCTGCACGATGCGACCGGCGACCAGCGCCACCTTGTGCACGGGCGTCGTGAGGAAGCGGTCGATCACGCCGCGGTTGAGGTCGTCGATCACGGGCATGCCGCCCCAGCCCGCGCCGAAGAACGCGGTCATCACGAGCACGCCAGGCACGAGGAACTCGATGTACGAGCCGCTCTGGAACCCAGGGATCTGCACCACGCGCTTGAACAGCGCGCCGTAGAGCAGCAGCCAGATGATCGGCTGCACGAGCGTCACCGCGATCCACGCCGGCTGGCGCCAGAGCGCCCGCAGGTGGCGGACCGTCATGTACCAGGAATCTCTGAGCGTGACTGTCATCGCTTGTCCTTCTCCTCGGCTTCCGCTTCTGCCTTGTCAAAAGTTCGCCCCGCGTAGCGCAGGTACACGTCGTCGAGGGACGGGCGGGCGACGCTCACCGACGCCACCTGCGCGCCGCTGGCCTCGAGCGCCTGGAGCACGACCGGCACGGCGCGCGCTCCGTCGTCGGCGCGCGCGTGGAGGCTGCGGCCGTCCGCCGTCACCTCGCTGATCTCGGTGAGCGCCTCGAGCGCGGCCACGTGTCCGTTGCCCTCGGGCTGTCCGTGGAGCTCGACGTGAATCGCGTCGCCGCGCAGGTCGGCCTTCAGTCCCTCGGGCGTGCCCTCGGCCACCACGCGCCCGCGGTCCACGATCGCGAGCTGTGAGGCGAGGTTGTCCGCCTCCTCGAGGTAGTGCGTGGTGAGCAGGATCGTGAGCCCCTGCTCGCTGGCGAGCCGCGAGATCTCGGTCCACATGTCGGCGCGCACCTCCGGGTCGAGCCCGGTGGTGGGCTCATCGAGGAAGAGCACGCTCGGGCGGTGGATCAGCGCCATCGCCACCACGAGCCGGCGCTCCATGCCGCCGGAGTAGCCCCGGGCGATGCGGTCGGCGGCGTCGCTGAGGCCGAAGCGCTCGAGCAGCTCCGAGGCCCGCGACTCGAGCTCGCGCCCGCGCAGCCCGTACACCTGACCCTGCAGGCGCAGGTTCTCGCGGCCGGTGGCCTCGCGGTCGACAGTCGAGCCCTGCTGCACCGTGCCGATGCTGCGGCGCACCTTGTCGGATTGCGTGCGCACGTCGAAGCCCGCGACGGCCGCGCTTCCGGAGTCGGCCCGGGAGAGCGTGGTGAGGATCTTGACCGCGGTGGACTTGCCCGCGCCGTTCGGTCCGAGCAGGCCGAACACGGTGCCCTCGACCACGCTGAAGCTCAGCTCGTCGAGCGCTTGCACGCCGCCGGGATATGTCTTGACGAGTCCGCTCGCCTCGATTGCGTGAGTCATGGGGCCGACGCTGGACAGTAGCGACGGCCGCGGCCCTACCCGGCGCGAGCCGGAGCGGGCGCGGGGTCGATGTGCGCGCCGGTTTCGCCCAGCCGCACCTCCTCGCTCGCGCCCACGATGGCGCCGCCCGGGCAGCACTCGGCCTTCATCGGATGCACGACCTTCCTGCGCCCCTCGAGCCCGACGAGCGACACGAGGCCGCCGGCGATCGCGAGCAGCCCGGCGATCCCGATCCCGAGGTGGAATGACTTGACCGAGGCGTCCTGCAGCGCGCTGTGCACCTGGCCCCGCTGCCCGGCTGACGCCCCGCTGGCGTCCGTGACGAGCGTGCGCTTCTTCATGGTCACGATCGCGTGCTGGGTCTGCGGGGTCATGCTGGCCACCGGCAGCTTGCTGTCGATCGTCTTGGCGAACTGCGCGGCGCAAATCGCGCCCACGACCGCGATGGCCAGCAGGCCCGCCACGCGCGCCACCGCGTTGTTCACCCCGGAGGCGATGCCGGAGTGGTGGGCGGGCGCGCCGGCGAGCACCGTCGCGGTGAGCGGCGCCACGGTCATCGACAGTCCAAGCCCGAACACGATCACCCCTGGGAGCACCTGTGTGACGTAGTCGCCGTCGCTGTTGATCATCAACATCAGGAGCAGTCCGGCTCCCGCGACGATCGGGCCGAAGCCCATGAACGGTCGCGGGCCGATGCGGTCGGCGAGCGCGCCGAAGCGGCGAGACAGAAAGAAAGTGATGACGGTCAAGGGCAGCAGCGACAGTCCCGCCTCGAGCGCCGAGTAGCCGGCGGTCTCCTGCAGGAAGAGCGACAGCAGGAAGGTGGCCGCGCTGAGTCCGGCGTAGAGCGCCAGCGTCGTGAGGTTGCCGATCGAGAAGTTGCGGCTTTTGAACAGGTCGAGGGGCAGCATCGGGTCGCGCGTGTGCTGCTCCCACCACAGGAACAGCGCGATCATCGCGAAGCCGCCGATCAGCGGGATGTAGACCATGGGGGAACCCCAGCCTTCCTGCGGCTGTTCGATCAGCGCGAACACCGGCCCCGCGAGGCCGAGCGCGGCGAACAGCGCGCCGAACCAGTCCACCCGCACGTCCTTGATGCGCTCGCCCGCCGGCGCGAAGCGCAGCAGCCAGAGCGTTACCAGGACCGGCACGACGTTGATCGCGAACACCCAGCGCCAAGACGCCACGCCGATGAGGAGGCCGCCGCCGAGGGGCCCGATCACCGTGGCGATCGCAGTCCACGCCGTCCACGATCCGATCGCGGCACCGCGCTCGTTCTCCTCGAAGGTGTCCATGATGAGCGCGAGCGTGTTGGGCACGAGCATCGCCCCGGCGATGCCCTGGAGCGCCCGCGCGACGATCAGGAACCCGCCTGTCGGCGAGACCGCACACAGCAGGGAGAACGCGCCGAACGCCGAGATTCCCATCGCGAACACGCGCCGGCGGCCGAACAGGTCGCCGAACGAACCGCCCACGAGGATGAGCGCCGAGAGCGTGAGCAGGTACGCCTCGGTGACCCACTGCTGCACCGCGAGGCCTGCGTTGAGACCCTCGCGGATGGCCGGCAGGGCGACGTTCACGACCGTGCCGTCGAGGAACACGGTGCCCGACCCGACGATGCAGGCGATCAGTGTGAGGCGCTTATTCGGTGCAGGTCCGGCGTCTACGACGCCCGCGAGGGAGGCCACGCTCCAAGCATCGCAGGCAGGGCAAACGCGGCTACTGAGCCTGTGGCGGCGGCTCCGCGGCGACGAACCTCCCGCGTCCGGCGGGGCGGAGCGCGCCGCCCCTCACGGCCGCCCGCAGCGCTGCACGGAAGCGTCCGGGGCCCCAGCGGTTGGCGTGCACGTCCTCAGCGAGACGGCGGGTGTGGACCGGTTCCTCGCCGCGCGCGGCGTTCACGATCGCCTCTATCTCCTGCGCCTGGAGCGGGTCCTCGGCCAGCGCGTCGAAGCTGAGCTGCCACGGCGACCAGGACGAGCGCGGGTAGCGCGACATCGGGTCCGGGTGCGCGCGCACGAGGCCCGGCTGGACGCGCGTGCGCGCCGGGCGTCGCCGCCGCTTGGGCTCCGCGGGCTCGGCGCCCTCCTCGCCTTCCTCCGCTGTGAGCGGCTCGGCGATCTCCTCGAGCGACTTCTGCTCGGCGGGCACGCCCAGCACGGCCTCGACGATGCCAGCGGCCGCCATCAGCCCCGCGGCGATGAAGAAGCCGACCGCGAGCTTGCCGGGGTGCGCCGGGTCGATCAGGCTGCCGTATAGCACCGGCCCGATCGCGCCGCCGATCCCGGTCCCGACCGCGTAGAAGAACGCGATCGCCATCGCGCGCGTCTCCATCGGGAAGATCTCGCTGACTGTGAGGTACGCGGCGCTCGCGCCCGCCGAGGCGAAGAAGAAGATCACGACGAACGCGATCACCTGCGTGGCGGTCGTGAGGTGGCCGCCCTGGAAGAGCACGGCCATGACGGCGAACAGCACGCCCGAGGTGATGTAACAGCCCGCGATCATCGTGCGCCGGCCGACCGTGTCGAACAGCCGCCCGAGCAGCACCGGGCCGAGGAAGTTGCCGATCGCGAACGGGATCAGGTACACGGGCCCCGAACTCGACGAGGTGCCGTAGTACTTGGACATGATGTTCACGAAGTTGAAGGTGACCGCGTTGTAGATGAACGCCTGGCCGATGAAGAGCGACAGGCCGAGGACGGTTCGCCGCGGGTAGATCGTGAACACGGTCTTGGCGATCGTGAGGAAGCCGATCGTGTCGCGCTGGCGGATCGTGAGCGTCTGGTCGACTGGCTCGAGCTCCTCGCCGGTCTCGCGCTCCACGTCGCGTTCGATTCCGTCGACGAGCCGCTCCGCCTGCTGCTCGCGCCCGTGGATGAACAGCCAGCGCGGGCTCTCGGGGACGTTCCGGCGCACGAGCAGGATGCCGAGGCCCAGCACCGCGCCGATGCCGAACGCGAGGCGCCAGCCCACGTTGGCGGGGAACAGGCTCTCGTCCAGCAGCACGAGCGACAGCGCGGCGCCGAACGCCGTGCCGAGCCAGTAGCTGCCGTTGATCATCAGGTCGACCGTGCCGCGCACGCGCGCGGGGATCAGCTCGTCGATCGCGGAGTTGATGGCGGCGTACTCGCCGCCGATGCCCGCGCCGGTGAAGAAGCGGCAGACGAAGAACCACAGCGGGCTCATCGAGAACGCTGTCAGCACCGTGGCCACGAGGTAGAGGCCGAGCGTGGCGATGAACAGCTTCTTCCGCCCGAGCCGGTCCGTCAGGTAGCCGAAGAAGAGCGCGCCGACACACGCGCCGATCACGTAGATCGTGCCCGCGAGGCCGAGCTGGCCGCTCGTGAGCGTGAGGCCCGCGCCCTTCTCGGTGAGGCGCGAGGAGATCGAGCCGACGATCGTGACCTCGAGGCCGTCGAGGATCCATACGGCGCCGAGTCCGAGCACCACCAGCCAGTGCCAGCGCGCCCAAGGCAGCCGGTCGATCCGTGCCGGTACGTCGGTCTCGATGGTCCCGGCCGTGCGTTCGGCCGTCTGCGTTCCCTCGCTCGTCAAGGCGCCTCCCTAGCTGGTTAGAGGGCGCCTTACCCGCTATGGCGCGGGGTCAATCAGTCTTCGCCCAGTCCTCGCGGGGGTTGTGGATCGGCGTGACCGTGCGCTCCACCTGCTCGCGCAGCGGCTCGAAGCGCGGCGGCAGCACGAGCTTCTCGCCGAGGTGCTCCGGGTCCTCGTCGGTGGCGAAGCCGGGCCCGAGCGTGGCGATCTCGAACAACACGCCGCTCGGCTCGCGGAAGTAGATCGACAGGAACCAGAAGCGGTCGATGATCGGCGTGGGGTGGGCCTCGCTCGCGGCGACGCGCTGCTGCCACGCCTCGTGCTCGTCCATCTCGTCGGCCCACGCCACGTGGTGCACCGTCCCGGCGCCCTGCATGCCGCGCTCGGTGGACTGGTCGTAGGCGTAGAACGAGCCGCGCCTGTCGCCGCGGAGTTCGTAGCTGGCGTCGCCCGTGGGCTTGAAGCCAAGCGTCTCCTCGAGCAGCTTGCGGCTGCGCTCGGGGTCGTCGCTGTAGGCGCGCACGCCGTCGAAGCCCTGGATCGCGAGCTCGCGCGGGATCTCCGGGTGCTCGGCGATCAGCGGCTCGTCGCTCGTCTCGACCACGCGCAGCTCGAGCCCGAGACCTTCGGGGTCATCGAACACGAGCGAGTCGCCGGAGAGGCTGACGTCGATGCCCTCGGAGGTGAGGCGCTCCTCCCAGAAGGTGAGCGCCTCGTTCGAGGCCACGCGGAAGACAACGCGGTGAACCATCCCGGCGCCTGCGCGGCCGCGCGGCGCGCCCGGGTACTCGAAGAAGGTGATGTCCGAGCCGGGGGAGCCCTTTTCGTCGGCGTAGAAGAGGTGGTAGACGGACGGGTCGTCCTGGTTGACGGTCTTCTTCACCATGCGAAGGCCGAGCACGCGCGCGTAGAAGTCGACGTTGCCCGGTGCGTCGCCGGTGATGGCGGTGACGTGATGAATGCCCTCGAGCTTCATTGCTCCGTTCCTCCGTTCGTGTGAGGCGGGAGGGACGATAGCGGCGCGCGTCAGTCGCGCAGGATCGCCGCGAGGACGCCCGCGACGGTGAGGCTGGCGAGCGCGATGGCCGCCGCGCCGACGGCGAAGATCGTGTGCAGGCGCAGGAAGTCGAGCGCGCGCTCGGGTGCCACGGCCGCCACCACGGCGACCCCCGCGATGACGGCGCCTGCGAGCAGTGCGGTGACGGTCTTCACCTCCACCGCGGACAGCACGCGACCGGCCGCCTCGCGGCCTGTGCGGGCGGGCCAGCGGGCGTCGGCGGCGCGCAGCGCGGCGATGCCAAGCGACGCCCACGCGCCCGCCACCAGGTAGCCGCCGAGCACGTCGCTCGGGTAGTGCCAGTCGAGCGTGAGGAACGAGTAGCTGACCGCGATTGCGAACAGCGCGCCGAGGGCGGCGACGTAGGGGCGCCAGCGCGGCGTGGCGACGATGATCGCGCACAGTGCGAGCGCCATCGACGCCGTGGCGTGGCCGCTCGGGAAGGACCCGTCGGGCACCTGGTAGTTGCCGAGCACGGCGTCGAAGCGGTGGCCGGCGAGCAGCGGCTTGAGGATGTAGTCGGTGGTCACGGCTGCGCCGAGCAGGACGACGCCCACGATGGCCGCCGTGCGCACCCGTCCCTGGAGAGCCGCGATCGCGATCAGCACCACGCCGATCACGCCGTAGGGCGCGGGGTCGGCGATGTGGGCCGTGCTCGTGAGCAGGCCGTAGATCGACGGGCGGTCGAGCGAGATGAAGTCGTGCAGCGTGACCGCGTCCGCGTGCTGGATGGCCGGCACGAACGCGAGGTGCCGCAGCAACGCCACCCCGGCCGCCGCGACGAAAGCACCAATCAGAGCTGTCCGGGTGGACCGCGTCATCGCATTCAGGCTAGAGGGCTACCCGCGCCGCAAGTGTGGGTTAACCGAACTCTTAGAGGCAGGGAGGCTCTATGTGACGCAAAGGCATGGGAAGCGAACCTTTCATCACCAACCTTCGACTCGCAAATTCGCCGCCGCCAGGCCCAAGGAGATCCCAATGAACAACCCGGTACTCACCGCCCCGCAAGCAGCCCCCGGCGTCGACATGCTCCGCGCTGTCATCGCCGGTGAAGTGCACGCTCCCGGCGACTCGGGTTACGACGAGGCGCGCTCCGCGTTCAACCTCGCCCTGGATCTCCGCCCGGCCGTGATCGTGGTGGCCGACTCCGCCGCCGACGTCGTCAACGCCGTCCGCTACGCCAAGGAGCACGGCCTGCGCATCGCCCCGCAGGGCACGAGCCATGGCGCCGGCCCGCTCGGCAGCCTCGAGGACGCGATTCTTCTCAAGACCACCCGCATGCGCGGCGTGGAGATCTACCCGGCCACGCGCACCGCGCGGGTCGAGGCGGGCGCCGACTGGCAGGACGTGACGGTCCCGGCCCACGAGTACGGCCTCGCCGCTCTCGCCGGCTCCGCTCCCGACGTCGGCGTCGTGGGCTACACCCTCGGTGGCGGCCTCGGCTGGCTCGCCCGCCGCTACGGCCTCTCCGCCAACAGCGTCGTGGCCGTCGAGATCGTGACCCCCGACGGCCGGCTCGTCCGCGCCGACAACCACTGCGAGCCCGACCTCTTCTGGGCCGTGTGCGGCGGCGGCGGCAGCGTCGGCGTCGTGACGGCGATCGAGATCCAGCTCTACCCGGTCCGCGAGGCCTACGCGGGCGCCTTCTTCTTCCCGCTCGAGCGCGCGTCTGAGGTTCTCCACGCCTGGCGCGAGTGGACCGACACGGTGCCGGACGAGGTCACCTCCGTCGGCCGCATCCTCCAGTTCCCGCCGATCGAGGAAGTGCCCGAGCCGCTGCGCGGCAATTCGTTCGCGGTCGTCGAGGCCGCCTACCTCGGCGACGAGTTCGAGGGCGCCGAGCTGGTGCGCCCGATCCGTGAGCTCGGACCGCTGATGGACACCTTCGCGATGATTCCCGCGCCCGCGCTGCAGCAGCTGCACATGGATCCGCCGGAGCCGGTGCCATACGACGGCGACGGCATGCTCCTGGCCGACGCTCCCCGCGGCGCGATCGACGCGATGGTCGCCGCCGCCGGCCCCGGCTCGAACTCGCCGCTGCTGAGCGTCGAGCTCCGCCACCTGGGCGGCGCGCTGGCCGAGGGCCCCGCGGACGCCGCGCAGGGCCGCCTCACCGCCAAATACGGAATGTTTGCCGTTGGCATGGCCGCGACGCCCGAGATGGGCGAGGCCGTGAGCTCCCACATCCGAGTGGTCAAGGACACGCTTGCCCCGTGGGGCGCGGAGTTCAACTACTACAACTTCGTCGAGAGCCACGCTGGCGCCGACGAGGTGCTGCCGAGCGACTCGTACCGCCGACTGCGCGAGGTCAAGGCGAAGTACGACCCGAGCGAGATGATCGTCTCCGCTCACGCCGTTCGGCCGGCCCGGTAGAGGGACTCCGCACCGCTTCGCCCCCGCGCTGCGCCCAGTCGCGCGCGCGGGGGCGGGGTGGGTGGCAAGAACGGTTGGCCGTTCGCAGTTGGCCGTTGGCAGAGATTGTCCGGTCGTTGTCATTGCAGACAAACGTTCGGACCGGCATCATCGGCGTATGGACTCCCCCCGCCGTGTCGTTCTGGTCGCCTTCGATGACCTGCAGGCCCTCGACCTGATCGGGCCGAACGAGGTCTTCTCCGTCGCCAGCCGCATCGTTCCTGGCGCCTACGTGACCGAGGTGGTGGCTCCGACCGTCACCTTCCAGAGCTGGAGCGGTGTGCGCATGGCGTCGGACCTCACGATCGCCCGCGAGCCAGGTGAGATCGACACGCTGATCGTGGCCGGCGGCGACGGCGTTCGTGCTGCCCAAGAGGACGAGCGACTGATCGCTTGGATCCAACGTGCGGCGGGGAGCTCGCGCCGGGTCGCGTCAGTGTGCAGCGGAGCGTTTCTCCTCGCCCGAGCCGGACTGCTCGACGGGCACGACGCAACCACGCACTGGTCCTCCTGCGACGAGCTTCAGCGCATCTACCCGGACGTGCGCGTCGATGCGGACCCGATCTTCGTCCGCTCGGGCAACGTCTACACGTCCGCCGGCGTGACCGCCGGGATCGACCTGGCGCTCGCGCTCGTGGAGGAGGACCTCGGCCCGCAGGTGGCGCGCGACGTGGCGCGCTGGCTCGTGCTCTTCCTGCGCCGCCCCGGCGGGCAGGCGCAGTTCAGCGCGGCGCTGGCCAGCCAGCGCGCCGAGCGCGAACCGCTGCGCGAGCTGCAGGGCTGGATCCTCGACCACCTCGACGAGGACCTGTCGGTGCCCGCGCTCGCCGAGCGCACGCACATGAGCCCGCGGAACTTCGCGCGCGCGTTCAAGACCGAGGTGGGGATGACGCCTGGCGTGTACGTGGAGACCCTCCGCGTGGAGCGTGCGCGGACGCTCCTCGAGACCGCGGGCGATCCCGTCGAGCAGGTGGCGCTCCGCTGCGGGTTCGGCACCGTCGAGACCATGCGTCGCGTGTTCCGCAAACGGCTCGGGGTGAGCCCGGGCGACTATCGAGAACGGTTCCTGAGGAGGGCCGCCTGATGCAGATCGCAATCCCGATTTTCGACCGACTGACCGCCCTCGACGCCGTCGGCCCTTACGAGGTGCTCTCGCGCGTCCCCGGCGCGACCGTGACGTTCGTGGCCCAGGAGCCGGGCATGAAGCGCACCGAGACGAACATGCTCGGTCTGTCGGCCGACGTCGCGATGGACGACCTCACCGAGCCGGACATCTTCGTGATCCCCGGCGGCTACGGCACGCGCGGGCTGATCCACGACGAGCACTTCATCGGCTGGGTGCAGCACGCCCACGAGCACTCGCAGTGGTCGACGTCGGTCTGCACCGGCTCGCTGGTGCTCGCCGCGGCCGGGATCCTCGACGGGCTCGACGCGACCACGCACTGGCTCTCGTACGACCTGCTCCAGAAGCTCGGCGCCAAGCCGACCGCGCAACGGGTGGTCGAGCAGGGCAAGGTGATCACCGCGGCCGGCGTGTCGTCGGGCATCGACATGGCGCTCACGCTGGTCACCCACATCGCCGGCGACGACGTGGCGAAGGCGATCCAGCTCGGCATCGAGTACGACCCACAGCCGCCGTTCAACTGCGGCTCGCCCGCGAAGGCAGGCGATCGCCTTGTCGAACTCGTGACGCACGTCGAGCGCAGCGAGCAGGCTGCGCTCGAGGCTGCGTCTTCTTAGCGGTGGGCTAGTAGCCGGCCGGGTGCCGGACCACGAAGCCGGCGCCCGAGCGCGGCTCGCTCTTCCAGCGGCTGCCGCCGCCACCGCCGGTGTCGAAGCGACGACCGTCGATCGTCATCCAGGCGTGGCCCGAGTTGGCATAGATCGTCACGTGCTGGCCGGGGCCCGGCGAGCCGTAGCTCTCGAGCGCGCTCGAGTCCTCCGGCGCGCTGAGCAGGCCGCCGGCGTGGAGCACGTAGCTCACCGAGCCGGAGCAGTCGTAGCCGCTCGACTGGAAGCTGCCGTGGCCGCCGCCGTACACGTACGGCGTGTTGGCGATCTGGTTGGCCGCCGAGATCATCCGGGAGATCGCGCTGCTCGACCCCGAGGACGAGCCCGACGAGCCGGAGCTGCCGGAGTGGTGCTCGCGGAGCGGGCTGGACGGAGCGGAGATGCCGAGCGCCTCGGCCGTGGCCGGACCGACCACGCCGTCGGCGGTCAGGCCGTGCGCAGCCTGGAAGTGCTTCACCGCGGCCGCGGTCTGCGGACCGAACTCGCCGTCGGCCGAGACGCCGAGCGCCTTCTGCACGTCCGCCACCGAGCTGCTGCCAGAGCTGCTGCTCGACGACTGCGCACGAGCGTGATGCGAGTGCGCCTCACGGAGCGGGCTGGCGGGTGCCGCGAGTCCGAGCGCCTGGGCCGTGGCCGGGCCGACGATGCCGTCGGCGGTGAGGCCGTGGGCGCTCTGGAACTGCTTCACGGCCGCATCGGTCTGCGGGCCGAACACGCCGTCGGCCGAGACGCCGATCTTGGCCTGCACAGCGGCAACCGTCGCGGAGCTGCCGGAGCCCGACGCGCTGGCGCTGGTCGCGCTGGCAGCAAGTCCGAGCGAACCGAGAGTCTGCGGTCCGACGATGCCGTCGACCGTGAGCCCGTGCGCGGACTGGTAGTTGCGCACGGCGGCCTGGGTCTCGGGGCCCCAGATGCCGTCGGCGGCGATGCCGAGCGCCTGCTGCACGCTGGCGACGCTCGAGCCGATCACGTGCGATACCGCGGGCTGGCTCGAATTGTCGGCCGTGGCCACGCCGGTGGCGGCGGGGAAGACCGCGGCGGCCGCAATCGCGACCGAGCCCGCGCGGCGAACCGGCTTGCGGTTGGCGCGCGCCTGCTCGAGAGCGCGGCGGCGGTGCTGCGAGCGCAGGATGGACTTCTCCCACAGCTCGAGCGAGGTGAGGTCACGAGGCTTGAAGCGGGGGACGAGACCCATCGCCTGTGCCTCGGGGATGCGGACACCGCGCTCGATCTTCGAGTGAGCGCGGGCACGGGAGCCAGGACGGCGGCGCTCGCGAGAGCGCTTCAGCGAGTCCCGCCAAAGCTCCGGATTCGTCAAGTCACGAAAATCAGAGGGCATACTCAATCCTTGTGGTGTTCCGGGCGCCTACGAGGTGAGCTGACGGGCTCGCGCTAGAACACTCGCGCTACGCCGGCAGTGCCGGCGATTCGCCCCCGCGGCCATACAGGACCGCATTTGGTTCCCCCGTTCCCCGCAATACGGGATTGCAGGGACTCGGCGACGTTGTCGCGGGGCATTACAGCACATTTGCAGGAACTTTTGCGTGAGAAGGGATAACGCGGGTAACCCCGACGAGATAATTGGTGTCCCCTCGAGGGTTACTCCCGATGCTCGCCGCGAACGAAGATCCCGCTCTCCAACACGTATGCGAGGGCGAGAGCGGCGAAGACGCAGAGGCTCGCCACGGGGCTCGCGAGGGCCAGCAAGGTGGCGCCTAGGTACACGATCGAACCGGGGCGGAAGCTGCGGGTGATGCCCGCCACCGTGCGCGGGTCGGCGTCCTCTTTGAGCAGCCGTTTGCCGCCCGCGGCGTACCACCACAAGATGCCGTAGCCGATCGCCATGAGGGTGAAGGTGAAGCCGTAGGCGAGCACGGCGTCGCGCGCGTCGTCGCCGCCGTCGCGGATGTAGTGGGCCACCAGTCCGGTGGGGAAGGGGATGAACGCCACGACCATCAGGAAGAGGACGTTCATGAACAGGAACGTCCTGTCGACTCGCCCGAGCTGGTCCATCACCACGTGGTGGTTGACCCAGATGATCCCGATCGTGAAGAAGCTGATCGCGTAGGCCACGTAGCTCGGCCAGATGTGCCGCAGCTCCTCGCCGAGCGGCGACCCATCGGCCCGGACGTCGAGGATCAGCAGCGTCGCGGCAATGTGGCGGTGCTTGCGGCCGGGTGCGGCGGGTCGGGCAAGGTGCCGCGGTGATCACCGTGAAACTGGCGGCCCTCACTGACCGACCTGGTCGATTTAGACCGCGATAGTGACGGTCAGGATCGACCACGTCTGATCAGGACAAGCGGCGGCGGGCTGTGTCCAGTGCCTCTTGGGCGCCGGCGCTTAGCTCGCGGACGAGGTCGGCTGCCGGGATCGCGCGGGCGAGGCTGTGGGCTTGGCCCGCCCAGAGGTTGAAGCCGTCCGGGTCCTCGCGCTCGCGGGCGGCCGCGCGCATGGGGGAGGTGGCGTGGTGGATGTGCGGGTAGGCGCTCGGGGCGTCCGGGTGGTCGCGCATGAAGCGGTTGACGATTCCGCGTGCCAGGCGGCCGCTGAAGGCACGGGTGAGCGCGGTGGGCGCCTCGTCGGTCATCAGCGCCCGCTGCGCCGGGTTGGTGGCCGCCTCGGGGCAGAGCATGAAGGCGCTGCCGAGCTGCGCTGCCGCGGCGCCGGCCGCCAGGACTGCCGCGACCGCCGGGGCATCCGTGATGCCGCCGGTGGCGACGAGCGGCAACGAGAAATCCGACGACGCCACGAGCCGCAGCAGCGCCAACACGCTCAGGCCCTCACCGCCGTCAGGCGGATCGTCGAACGTGCCGCGATGTCCGCCCGCCTCCACGCCCTGAAGCACCAGGGCATCGACGCCGGCATCACGGGCAACGCGCGCTTCCGCCAATGAAGTAACCGTGGTCCACACCTCACTGCCAGCCCTACGCAATGACGACACCACCGCCGCAGAGGGGCAGCCGAACGTAAACGACACGACCGCAACAGGCGACTCAACCAGCAACGCGAGCTTCTCCTCCCAAGCGTCGTCGTCAAATCGCGGCGAGCCTGCGTCGGGACCGAGCGAGGCGACGTATGCATCCAGAGCCGCCTCGTCCACAGCATCCGGTCCCGGTACGAACAGGTTCACCCCAAACCGCGCATCGACGGCCGCCATGTCCTCCCGCAGCCCGTCCACGCTGCGGTAACCACCCGCGACGAACCCCAGCCCGCCGGCCGAGCTGACCGCCTGAGCCAGCGCCGGAGTGGAGGGCCCACCGGCCATCGGCGCCTGCACGATTGGGTGCTCTAGCTCGTCAAGGATCACGATTCAGCGGTGATCCTGAGGTTAACCCCCGCCCGAGGACACCAGCCGCCCCGGTGTGCGCCCGCCGCCCTCGGTGCGATCTTCTGCACATGAAGTCACAGCTCGCATGGGTATTCGGCAAGCAGGCGTGGGGAGAGGTCCTCTTCCTCCTCTTCGGCGTGCCGCTCGGGATTCTCTGGTTCACGGTGCTCGTCACCGGCTGGTCGGTGACGCTGGCGCTCGCGATCACGCCGTTCGTGATCGTCAACCTGCTCCTGCTCTCCGCAGTCTTCCGAGGCGCCGCTTGGGTGGAGTCCTCGCTAGCTCGCCAGTTCCTCCACATCGACGTCTACCCGCCGCACGAGCCGCTCGTGAAGCAGAGCCTGTGGCGCAAGACCTTTGGCTGGCTCACCGACCCCGCCATGTGGAAGGCCCAGCTCTACCTGGGCTTCCGGGCGATCGCCGGCTTCGGCATGGGCCTGCTCGTGTTCGTCGGCCTCACCGTCTCGTTCGCCGTGCTGGTCGCGCCGCTCTGGTACTGGGCGCCGAACGGCGGCCCCGACATCGGCGTGTGGCACGTGGATACGCTGCCGAAGGCTCTCGCGATCATGCCCGCGGGTGCCATCGGATTCGTCATCAGCATGCTTCTGACGCGCATGTTTGCCCAGCTCAATCGCGAGGTCGCCCGCGGCCTCTTCGAGCATTCCCCCGACTCGCGCGGGCAGCGCCCGCCCCAGGACATGGTCGAGCGACGCCGGCACTTCTCGATCCGCCTGTTCGCCTACGCGTTCACCGAGCTCGTCCTGATCATCATCTGGGCGCTCACCGGCCACGGCTACTTCTGGCCCATCTGGCCGCTGCTCGCCTTCGGCCTCATCGTCGGAGCGAACGCCGTGGTGCTGTTCGTGGACGAGAACCGCGAGCTCTTCAACCGCCCCGGCATGAGCTGGCAGCTCGCCATCCAGATAGGGCTCTCCGGCGTGCTCGTGCTGTTCCAGGTGGGCGTCTGGGCAGCGTCCGGGTTCGGGAACTTCTGGCCGGTGTGGACGCTGCTCGGGCTCAGCATCGCGGCGGCCGTCCGCTCCGCCTTCATCTATTTCTCGCCGCCGGATCAGGAGGAGTTGACCCAGCGGATCGAGACCCTGACCACGACGCGCGCGGGCGCCGTTGACCAGCAGGAGGCCGAGCTGCGCCGCATCGAGCGCGACCTCCACGACGGCGCGCAGGCGCGGCTCGTGGCGCTCGGCATGAGCATCGGTATGGCCGAGCAGAAGATGAAGGACGACCCCGAGGGCGCGCGCGAGCTGCTCGAGGAGGCGCGCGTGGGCGCGGGTCAGGCGCTCAAGGAACTGCGTGACCTCGCCCGCGGCATCCACCCGCCCGTGCTCGCCGATCGCGGCCTCGAGGCGGCCGTGACCGCCCTCGCCGACGCCAGCCCGCTGCGCGTGCTCGTTCACGCCGACATCGACAGCCGTCCATCTCCGCCCGTGGAGAGCGCCGCCTACTTCGTGGTGGCCGAGGCGCTCGCCAACGCCGGCAAGCATTCGCAGGCGGGGCGGGTGGACATCCGCATGGTGCGCGACGGCGACACTCTCAGCGTCGAGGTGGCGGACGACGGCGTGGGCGGTGCCAATCCGAACGGCGGCGGCCTGGGCGGCCTGCGCCGGCGGATCGAGGCGCTCGACGGAACGCTGCGCGTGGCAAGTCCGCCCGGCGGGCCCACCCTGATCCGGGCGGAGATGCCATGCGGGTAGTGATCGCAGAGGACCTCGCGCTGCTCCGGGACGGGCTGGAGCGCCTGCTGCGCGACAACGGCTTCGAGGTGGTGGCATCCGTCCGCGACGGCGACGCGCTGCTGCGTGAGATCGCCGCCCACAAGCCGGACATCGCGGTGGTGGACATCCGCCTGCCGCCCGACTTTCGCGACGAGGGGCTGCGCGCGGCGATCGAGGCGCGCAAGCAGTCGCCGGACACGTCGATCCTCGTCGTTTCCCAGTACGTCGAGCAGGCCTACGCCAAGGAGCTGCTCGCCGACGGCCGCGGTGGGGTGGGCTATCTGCTCAAGGACCGCATCCTGCATGTCGTCGAATTCGTTGAAGCGGTGCGTCGCGTTGCCGACGGGGGAACCGCACTTGACCCGGAGGTGGTGGCGCACTTGTTCTCCAGCCAAACAGCCGGCGGGCCGCTTGAGCGCCTCACGCCGCGTGAACAGGAGGTCCTCGCCCTGATGGCGGAGGGCCGATCGAACAACGGCATCGCGGAGTCGCTCGTGCTCACGGTCGGCGCCGTCGAGAAGCACATCGCGAGCATCTTCTCGAAGCTCGACCTCCCGCAGTCGGGCACCGACCACCGCCGCGTGCTGGCGGTGCTCGCCTACCTGCAGGGCACCGGCACCGCCGCCGAGGGCTAGGCGGCGAAGGCCGGCCAGAGCGTGTCGACCACGCGCTCGGGCCAGCCGCGCTTCGGGCGCCCGAGCACGATGGCGTGGTACATGAAGCTGCCCATGATGGCGTCGACGGCGAGCTCCACGTCCAGGTCCTTCCGCACCTCGCCACGCTCCTTGCCGCGGTCGAGCACGCCGGACACGAGCTCGCGCTGCGGGAGCATCATGCGCTCGCGGAAGCGCTGGAGCAGCTCCGGATGTTTGTCCTGTTCGACGAGCAGCGTGCCCATCAGGGACATGTCGTAGATCCGGCGGGCGCGCTCGAGGTGCTCGATCAGGTCCTTGCGCGTAGAGCCGGTGTCCGGCGCGGGCACGCGCACGCGCATGTGCGCGATCGCGGCTGACACCAGGTCCGCCTTGTCGCTGTAGCGGCGATAGATCGCCGGACGGCCGACGCCCGCCTCCTCCGCCACGCCCGCGATCGACATGCGCGCGTAGCCCTGCTCGTGGAGCAGGCGCACGGCGGCCTGGAGGATCGCCTCGTCGACCGATTCGTCGAGAGGTCGGCCCGCGGCGCGGGGTTCGGCTTTGCGGGGAGGCGCCACGGCGTGAGTCTATGGCGCGTGCGCGCTTGCCGTTGCAATTACGCTACCGTAACGAAGCATTACGTACCAAGACTGTAACGCCATTCGACACCCCTCCAAGGAGGACAGAGATGGAAGCCGCAATCGAAGTAATAGGCCTGGCCAAGACATATCCCGGCGGGGTCAAGGCCGTGAAGGCAATCGACTTCAGCGTCGAGCCGGGGGAGGTGTTCGGCTTGCTGGGACCCAACGGAGCGGGGAAGTCGACCACGATCGGGATGCTCACCGGAACCGTGAAGCCCACGGGGGGCAGCGCGCGTCTCGGCGGGCATGACGTGGCTGGGGATCCGCTCGCGGCGCGGCGGGTGAGCAGCGTGGTGTTCCAGGAGACCGTGCTCGACCAGGCACTGAGCGGCCGAGCCAACCTCGCGCTCCACGCCCGTCTGTGGGGCGTCCCGGCAAGCGAAGCCGCCGGCCGGATCGACGAGCTTGCCGCCCAGCTCGGCATCGACGAGCTGTTGGACCGCCCGGCTGCGAGCTACAGCGGCGGGCAGCGCCGCCGGCTCGAGATCGCGCGGGCACTTGTGTCGCGCCCGCAGGTGCTGTTCCTCGACGAGCCAACGGTCGGGCTCGACCCGCGGATCCGCCACGAGCTGCTCGACGTGATCGCAGGGCTCCGCTTTCGCTCTGAGATGACGATTCTGCTGACCACCCACTACCTGGACGAGGCACAGCGGCTGTGCGACCGCGTGGCGATCATGCACGCGGGACGGCTCGTGGCCCTCGACCGGCCCAAGGCGCTGCTCGCCGGCCTCGGGCACGAGCTGCTCGAGCTGCGCCTCGAGGGCGACGTAACGGCCGCGCTGGCCAACCTGCGCGTGAACGGCGTGGCGGGCGACGAAGCGTTCGCCGTCGGCTCCACCGTCACGGTGCCGCTCAACGGCCACAGCGCCGCCGACGCCATTGCGAAGGCGCGCGACATCGGCCTCGAGCTCGCGTCGATCAGCACGCGCGAGCCAACCCTCGACGACGTGTACCTGCGGCTCACGGGCGACCGGCTCGGCGAAGCCGCGTGAATCAGAAAGGACCCCAACGATGAGCTCTCTGTCCGCAGTTGCGACCCTCTCCGGGCGGCGCGCGGCGCTTACCGCGCGCACGCCCCGCCAGATCATGGTGCCGCTGCTCACGCCGGTGCTGTTCGCCCTTGTGATCGCGCCGGCACTGAAGGCGGCGCTCGGCGGCCTTCACACGCACATCGACTACACGGCCTTCGTCGCGATCGGCACGGTCGGCCTGCTCGTCCCGCTCACGGCGACATTCGCGGGGCTGAGCGTGATCGTCGACCGCACCACCGGCGCCGAGCGTGAGCTGCTCGCCGCTCCCGTGCGCCGTGGGCTGCTCGTAGTGGGCAACCTCGTGGTGGTGCTCGGCGTGGCGGCGCTGCAGGTGGTGGTGCTGCTGGGCGCGGCGCTTGCCCGCGGCGCGCACCTGCACACGAGCGTGAGCGGTGTGCTCTGGTTCATCGGGGCTGCGCTGCTGTTCGCGGTGTTCATGTACGGCGTGTCCGAGCTGCTCGCCAGCCGGATCCCGGTGCAGGAGGAGTACATCGCGGCCACACCCGCGGTGGCGATCCTGCCCTGGTTCTTCGCGGGCGCGCTGTTCCCGATCACCGCACTACCGGGCGCGTTGACCGCGTTCGCCAAGGTGCTGCCGCTGACCCACGCCCTCGCGCTGATGCGCTACGGGCTGCTGGGCGATGGGGGCGCCGGCCTCCACGACATCTGGGGCATGAGCAACACGACGGCGATGGCCGCGCTCAGCCTGGGCGTGGTGGCGCTGTTCGCGGCGGCGCTCACGGCGATCTCCATCCGCGCGTTCTCGCGCTCGGCCCTTCGCTGAGGATCAACCGCCGAGCTGCTCGCGGAGCTCTGCCAGTTCCGTGCGCAGCTCGGCAACTTCCTGCTCCAAGCGGGTCAGGCGGCTGTCGTCCGCGACTGGAGTCTCGGGTATCGAGTCTCGAGTCTCGAGGGGTGGCGCGGGAGCCGGCGCCGGCGCGGCTTGCGGTTGCTCGCTGTCGTCGTCGCTGTCCAGGAGGAGCTGGTAGCGCTGCTCCTTCTGGCCTGGGCGGCGATCCAGGCGCCGCACGAAGTCGCGCTGGGAGAGTTGGGCGAGGACGGCTTCGAGCGCGTCGTGGTCGCTGAAGCGGTGCAGGCGCTCGGTGCGCTGGCGTAGCTCGCCGGGCGTCTGCGGGCCGCGCAGCATCAGCACGGCGAGCACGGCTAGCTCGGACCCGTCGAGCGACAGCGTGTCGTCGAGCAGGTGCCGGTACTTGGTCGCGCGCGTGGTGTGCCCGCTCGCCAGCCGCACGTAGCGGCGCCGCGCCAGGCGCTCGAGCGCCGCGCGGATCGTCGGCTCGTCGTACTCCACCACCGGATCGCGGTTCGTCGACTGGTTGCAGGCCAGCCGCAGCGCGTTGAGGGTCAGCGGATAGGTGTCCGGCGTGGTGCGCTGCTTCTCGATGAGGCAGCCCAGCACGCGGATCTCCACGGGGTTCAGATCGAGCACTGCCCGGAAGCCTACGAATCGGCGTCGAGAAGGTGCCGCTCGGCGGCCCAGCGCGACAGCTCGTGGCGGCTCGACAGCTGGAGCTTGCGCAGTACCGCGGACACGTGTGCCTCGACGGTCTTCGTGGAGATGTCGAGCCGCCGCCCGATCTCCTTGTACATGTAGCCGCGGGCGATGTGCTGGAGCACCTCGCGTTCGCGCGGGGTGAGCTGGTCGAGGTCGGCGTCGGTGGCCGGCTCCGCGGGGGGTGCGCCTGCGAAGGCGTCGAGCACAAAGCCGGCGAGCCGGGGGGAGAACACAGCGTCGCCGCCGTTGACGCGGCGGATGGCGTCGGCCAGCTCCTCGCCGGAGATCGTCTTTGTCACATATCCACGCGCGCCCGCGCGGATCACGGCGATCACATCCTCGGCGTCGTCCGACACAGACAGCGCGAGGAAGCGAATGTCCGGGCGCTCGGGTGCGACGCGCTTGATCACCTCCACGCCGCCACCGTCCGGCATGTGCACGTCAAGGAGGACGACGTCGGGGTTCGTGTCGAGAATGAGGCGCTCGGCGGCATCCACGCCGTCGGCGTCGCCGAGGATCTCCACGAGCCCTTCGAGCTCCGCGCGCACTCCCGAGCGGAACAGCTGGTGGTCGTCGACGATGACGATGCGCGGCTCGCTCACTTGTCCTCCCGCTCGAGCGTCAGCTCCACCTCGGTGCCGCCGCCCTCGGCCGGCCGGATCGTGGCATGCCCGCCGTGGCGCTCCATGCGCCCGATGATCGACTCGCGCACGCCGCGCCGGTCCTCGGGGATCGACGCCGGGTCGAAGCCCGGGCCGCGGTCACGGACGAAGATCTCGATGCGACCGTCGCGCGACTCCGCGTACACGTCCACCGGCGAGCCGCCGCCGAACTTGGCGGCGTTGAGCATCGCCTCGCGGGCGGCCGCCACCGCGGCCTCGCCCGCGGCGTCCAAAGGCGCATCGCCCACCGCCACGACATCGATCGGGACTCTGTACTCGCGCTCGATCTCGTCCGCGGCCGCGTCCAGCGCGGTCGCCAGCGGGCGCTCATCGGGACTCGCCGTCCCGCGTGAGAGCCACGTGCGCAGCTCTCGCTCCTGGCGGCGGGCGAGCGCGGCCACCTCGCGCGGGTTGTCGGCGCGCTTCTGCATCAGGGCGAGGGTCTGCAGTACCGAGTCGTGCAGGTGCGCCCCCAACTCGGCGCGCTCCTGGGAGCGGATGCGCTCCGCGCGCTCGGCGGACAGCGAGCGGATCAGGCGCGCGATCAGCGGGGCGAAGATCACCGACAGGCCCACGGCCACCACGAGCACGGCCAGCACGACATCGCGCGCGGCGCTGAGCGAGCCCGTGGCCTTGAGGAAGACGAGTCCGGCGGCGATTACGAGGGCGACGCCCAG
>DATBKS010000156.1:0-7485 GCA_036555755.1 Thermoleophilaceae bacterium | reverse complement strand
TGGTGCTCACCGTCGATGAGCGCGACAACGGGCGCGCGTTCCATCGACGTATTGTCGCTACCGGGGCAGAGCTTCCGCCAGCACGCGCCTATACGTGGGCGCCGCTGCTTCGAGGCGCTCGAGCCCCTCCTTGGTGATCCTGGCGTAGATCCCGCGCCTGTCGTTGCTGCACATCGCGCGCTCCGCGAGCCCCTCCTCTTCGAGCCGCGCCACTACTCGTGAGCACGTGCTCTGGTTGAGGTGGACCGCACACGCCACGTCCTGCATGCGCGACTCGGAGGCCGTCCCGAGCTGGTCGAGCACCTCGTACTCGACCGGCGAGAGGTCGTGCTGCTCGCGCAGCTCGCGGTCGAGCGCGGCGTGAACGGCGGCGTGGGTTGCGGCGATGTCCCGCCACTGGGCAACGGGGTCCGTCTTCACAGACATGGTCCGATCATAGACGATCTATGTCTACGGAACTTTAACTTGTGGAAAATTTGCACTGTCATATAATCCGGCAGCATGAATGCCTCCACCCTCTCACCCACCATTGAAAGGCCCGGCGCGGACATCCTGGACCGGCGCGGCTGGATGACACTTCTCGTTCTCTGCGGCGTCCTGTTCCTGGACGGGCTCGACGTCTCGATGGTCGGCATCGCGCTGCCGAGCATCGAAAACGACCTTCACCTCTCAACCTCGACCCTGCAGTGGGTGGTGAGCGGCTACGTGCTCGGCTACGGCGGGCTGCTCCTGCTCGGCGGGCGCACGGCGGACCTGCTCGGGCGGCGCAAGACGCTGCTCGTCGCGCTCGCCGTCTTCGCGGGCGCGTCGATCATGGGCACGCTCGTGAGCAGCGGGCCGCTGCTGATCGCCTCGCGCTTCATCAAGGGCGCAAGCGCGGCCTTCACGGCTCCCGCAAGCCTCTCGATCATCACGACGACGTTCCCCGAGGGTCCGGCGCGCAACCGGGCGCTCGGCATCTACACCGCCACCGGCGCGAGCGGCTTCTCGATGGGCCTCGTGCTCGGCGGGCTGCTGACGACGGTCGGCTGGCGCTGGACGTTCCTGCTGCCGGTGCCGATCGCGCTCGCCCTGCTCGCCGTCGCCCCGCGGGTGCTCCGCAAGGACCGCCCCGAGGATCGGGCGGCAGGGCGCTTCGACCTCACCGGCGCCGCTCTCATCACGACCGCGATGCTCGCGCTCGTCTACGGCGTGTCTGACGCGCCGCAGGCCGGCTGGACCTCGGTGCGGACGATCCTCGCCCTGGTGACTGCCGCGGTGCTCGGCACCGCATTCGTGCAGGTCGAGCAGCGGGTGTCGCATCCGCTCGTGCGCCTCGGGCTCCTGCGCGTGCCTGGCGTGCTGCGGGCGAACCTCGCCGCAATGGCGACGTTCGGTTGCTACGTGGGCTTCCAGTTCATCGGAACGCTGTACATGCAGCAGCTGCTCGGCTGGTCCGCGCTCGGCACCGCGCTGGCGTTCCTGCCGGCGGGCCTGATCGTGGCCTTCGGCGCGCCGCGCATCGGTGCGCTGGCCACGCGGCTCGGCACGACCCCGCTGATCACTGCGGGCATGGCGGCGTTCGTCGTCGGCTACGCGCTGTTCCTGCGGATCGGCGACTCGCCCTCGTACGCGGCGATCATCCTGCCGACGATCCTGCTGCTCGGCGTCGGGTTCGCGCTCGCGTTCCCGTCGGTCAACATGGCCGCGACGAGCGGCGTGGCCGACCACGAGCAGGGGCTTGCCTCCGGTCTCGTGAGCACGTCATTCCAGGTGGGCGGCGCGCTAGTGCTGTCGATCGTCACCGCTGTGGTGACCGC
The DNA here is from genome assembly GCA_036555755.1 of Thermoleophilaceae bacterium. Lineage (GTDB taxonomy): Bacteria > Actinomycetota > Thermoleophilia > Solirubrobacterales > Thermoleophilaceae > JAICJR01. The sequence continues at coordinate 5,686 of DATBKS010000156.1, read as the reverse complement.
GAACGCGGGCAATGGGGCGTCCGCCAGTTCGCTTCTCGACGGCTTCCGCCCGGGCCTCGGTGTGGTTACGGCTGTTGCGGTGCTCGGCTTCGCCAGCGCGGCGAGCGGCATCGCGCTCCGCACCCGGCTCATCCGGGCGCGCGCGGGCGACCCCGCGCCCTGCGTCGACTGCTAGTCGGAGTGCGGAGCCGACTTCCCGAGTGGTTGGGCGCGATCTGACGCCGCACGCGGGATGAGCCGATGCTTGAGGCATCGGCGATTCCCGTGGGTGGCGTCAGGCGCGTCCAGACGCCGGGAAGTTAGTCCGCGTGCTCGAGCTGAAGGAGCTCGAGCCGCGGGCGGCCGCCCGTCGCCGGGGGCGCTTCGATGCCGTAGTGGCTGTACAGCGCATCCTCCATGTCCGGCGCGAGCGGCTCGTCGCGGCGTAGGTGTGGCGACCCCTTGATGGCCTGCTTGTCGAGGTTGAGGATCAGCGCGCCGCCCTCCTCGAAGGCGCCTGCGAGCGGTACCAGAACGGAGCGGAGGCCGAAAAGTCCTGTTCGCACCACGCCGAACTGCCGGACGGTGTCCTTCTCCGCGTAGATGGCGGTGAGACGGCCGACACGCTCGCCGTGGTGGTCGAAGACGTCCAGTCCGGGCCATGCCCGGGCGTCCTCGACGCTATGTGTGTCCATTAGCTGCATCTCCTGGTCTGCGCCCCAGGGCGGGCCTTCGCCCGCCCCGGACGCAGCCTCTCCGTACCTCAAATTAGTGATTCCGGGGGCCGCGTCGGATAAACCTTCCGGCAAGAGGGACACCGTTGCAAGTGTCGAATAACACTTGTCAACCCAAGGAGGTGGATGCACCATGCCTGAGGGCTATTGCGTCAAGGAGAAGAAGAAGGTCGAGATCCAGAATCCGCAGCAGGTGACCATGAAGAACGGTCGCCCTGCGATTCAGGGCACCTGCCCGTCCTGCGGGACGAAGATTTTCAAGATCGGCAAGTTGGAATAAGTCTCGGGTATCGAGTCTCGATACTCACCCAGTCGCCGTTTCGCCCAGCAACTGTCCGGACTTCTCGTACTCGTAAGTACGCGGGTCAAAAGTGAGTATCGGTTCCTGCTCGTGGAACGGGTACTTGCGGTAGACGGTTACGCGCTCGGGCGAGGCTTCGATCACGCCGTAGCAGGGCTTCGTCTTGCCGCGCAGGCGTGTCGTGGAGACCGTGCCGGCGTTGACCACGAACAGGTCCTCGAGCCGCCAGGCGTACGAGACGTGCTTGTGGCCTGAGAGCACGAGGTGGCAGTCGGCGCGCTGGAGGCACTCGAGCGCGTCGCCCGCGTCGTGTACCACGTTGCGCTCGCGGCCGGTGCCCGGCACGGGAAGCAGGTGGTGGTGCAGGACGAAGATCCGAAGGTACGCCTCGGCGTCGAAGCACTCCTCGATCCAGCGGTAACGGCCGCGGCCGATCGTGCCGTGGTCGAGGTCGGGCTCGGTGGAGTCGATGGCGACGATCGACACGCCATCGATGTGCAGGAAGGTCGAGCGCTCCCCGAACAGCTCCTCGAAGTGCACGTAGCCGACATTGCGCGAGTCGTGGTTGCCGGGTACGACGATCACACGCTCGCACTCGAGCCGGTCGAGGTACTCGCGCGCGGCCTGATACTCGGGACGGAAGCCGTCGTTCGTGAGGTCGCCCGAGACCACCACGCAGTCCGGCTCGAGCTCGTTCAGCTCGGCGATCGCGCGCTCGAGGAGGCTGGGAACGAAGTGCGGCGACCCGCAGTGCAGGTCGGAGATCTGAGCGATCGTGACGGTGCCGTCTCCGTTCATGTGCCTTCTCGCCTCAAGCCCTCTTCCAGTCGGAGGTCTTCTGAGACCTTAACCACCCCGCGCAGTGCGGCCCTCACGGCGAGGAAATCGCGGGTCGCTTCGACGTCGTGGACGCGCAGGATCGTCGCGCCGAGGTCGACTCCCTCCCCCACCGCCGCCAGCGTCCCGGCGAGACGCTCGCGCGGCGGGCGGCCGGTGATCGCGCCGATGAAGTCCTTGCGCGAGGCGGCGAGCAGGATCGGCCGCCCGAGGTCGCGCAACCTGCTCAGCGCGCCCAGCACCTGCACGGTCTCCGCGGGAGTCTTGGCGAAGTCCGGACCCGGGTCCACCACGATGTGCTCCTCGTCGAGCCCGTGCTCGGCGGCGAGGGCGATGCGCTCCTTCAGGAACCCAGCGACGTCCGCCACCACGTCCTCGTAGTCCGGGAACTCCTTGTGCTTGGGCTCCGCGCGCGTGTGCATGATCACGAGCGAGGCGCCGGCCGCGCCGCATGCGTCCGCGATGAGCGGGTCGCGCAGGCCGCTCACGTCGTTGATCATCGCCGCGCCGGCCGCCAGCGCCGCCTGCGCCACCGGGGCCTTCCAGGTGTCCACCGACACCGTAATGCCGTCGGCCGCGAGGCGCTCCACGAGCGGCACCACCCGCTCGATCTCCTCCTCGGGTGAGATCGGCGGCGCGTTGGTGACGCCGGACTCGCCGCCGACGTCGATTAGGTCGGCGCCCTGGTCGGTGAGGGCGAGCGCCCGGCGCAGCTGCGCTGCGAGGTCGGCAACCTCCGACCCGTCGGAGAACGACTCGGGCGACGCGTTGACCACTCCCATCAGCAGCGGACGCCCCGGCTCGAGCTCGAGCACGCGACCCGGGATCCGCAGCGTCATGGGCGTCACCGCTGCGTGATCCCCTCCGCGCTCGCCAGGTCGCGCCAGTCGCGCAGCTCCTCCTCGATGCGCGTCTCGTCCCAGCCGAGCTCGGGGGCCATCGCCTCCGCCACGGCGCGCGGCGCCTCCGCGTCCGGACCGGTGAGGGCGGGCGCTGCGAGCAGGCCGAGGCGCGTGCGACGCATGAGCACGTCGGACACGCTGAGCGCCTGCTCGTGCGCGGCGGCGAAGGGCGCCTCGGCGAGCAGGTCGGGCAGGTCGGGCACGATCCGGCGCGCGAGCGCCGGCTTCTCCGCGGCGAGGTCGAGCACCCCGCGCGCGGCGTGTCCGTAGCGGCCGCCCAGGCGCTTGCGTGCCTCGTCGTCCACGCCGGGCACCTCCGGGAGGTCGCCACCCTGCGGCGGCAGGCCGAGCGGGATCTCGTGCGTCCTGCACTCGGCATCGCGCGATTCGCGCTCCACGATCCGGTCCACTGTCATCTTCGCCATCCGGCGCCACGTGGTGAGCTTGCCGCCGGTGATGGTGAGCATCCCAGAGCTCGTCTCGTAGAGCTCGGCCTTGCGCGAGATGTCGACCGACTTCTTCGGGTCGCCGGTGGAGATCAACGGGCGCACGCCCGCGTAGGCGCCGGTGAGATCGCCCGCGCCGAGCGAGGTGCCGAAGAACGAGTTGCAGGCGTCGAGCAGGTACTCGACGTCGTCCGGGTCCGGCGCGATGTGCTCGAGCGAGCCGTCGTAGTCGTTGTCGGTCGTGCCGATCAGAGTGCGGCCGAGCCAGGGCAGGGCGAAGATCGTGCGATTGCCCCCCGCGGGCACGATCGCTCCGGCGTTCAGCGGCAGGTCGTCGTGCGCGAGCGTGATGTGGGTGCCGCGGCTCGGGCGGATGCGCGGCACCTCTTCCTCCTGGTAGATCTCGTCGGGACGGATCTGGTCGGCCCAGACGCCGGTGGCGTTGACCACGTTGGCCGCCGTGAGCTCGAACTCGCTGCCGGTGAGGCGGTCGAGGCAGAGTACGCCGGAGGCGCGGCCGCCGCGGTCGATCAGCCCGGTGACCTCCGCGCGGTTGGCGATCACCGCGCCGAAGCGCTCGGCCTCGCCCAGCACGGTGAGCACGAGGCGGACGTCGTCGGTCTGGCAGTCGTAGAAGAGGTAGGCAGACGTGGGGCTGCGCTGCTCGAGCGCGGGGATCAGCTCGAGCGTCTCCTCGGCGCTGATGATGCGGTGGCGATCGGGGCTCCACTCCTCGTCGTCGGCGCGGCGGCGCAGCCGGTCACGCGCCATCACGTCGTACATGTTCAGCCCCACGCCTACGAGCAGGTCCGGCCGCTTGCCGTCGAAGCCCGGCACGAGCAGCGGCAGCGGGTGGACGATGTGCGGCGCGAGGTTCACCATCAGCGCGCGCTCGAGCAGCGCCTCGCGGACGAGGCCGAGGTCGAAGTTCTGGAGGTAGCGCAGGCCGCCGTGGACGAGCTTCGAGGAGCGGCTGGAGGTGCCGGCCGCGAAGTCGTCGCGCTCCACGAGCGCCACGCTGTAGCCGCGCGAGGCGGCGTCGAGCGCCACGCCCGCGCCGGTGATCCCGCCGCCGATCACGACGACGTCGAAGCTCTCCTCCTGGAGCGCGCCGAGTGCGTCCTCGCGCCGGATCACGGCAGGTACGTTACGTAGTGCCCGGCGGGCTCGCGCTCGGGCGCCTCCTTCTCCTGGCGCGGGTGGCCGAGGTAGAGAAGCGCGACGAAGCGTTCGTCATCGGGGATGTCGAGGGCGGCGCGGCCCTCGGCTGTGCGGAGGACGCCCGGGGTGCGCCAGTAGCCCACAAGCCCGCGCCCGTGCGCGGCCAGCAGCACGATGTAGGCGGCCACGCCGGTGGCGAGCTGGTCCTCTTCGTCCTGGAGCGGGTCGCCCATGCGCGTGGTGGTGACGGCGACGAGCGTCGGAGCGCGGTCGAACTTGGCGGCCGCCTCGGGGCCGGCGGCCTCCTTGAGCCTGGCAAGCGCCTCGGGGCCGATCACGCGGAAGCGCCACGGGTTGGTGAGGTGGTGGTTGGGCGCCCAGCGGGCCAGCTCGAGCAGCTCGTCGAGCGTCTCCCGGTCCACCGGCTCTGGCGCGTACGCCTTGTGCGTCCGGCGCGTGCGGATTGCGTCCTCTAGGTCCATTGGACCGTGAAGATATTCACGCAGGGCTGGAACGTCCCCGCAGGCGCCTGCGGGTGAGGTACGCGCCGGCCGCGACTGTGGCCAGGGCGACGGCCAACAACGCGAGCACGAGCTCCTTGCGGTGGCTGTTCTTCTTCTCGTGCGCGGTGGAGGGTTGCGGGGTCGCCTTCTGCGCCACGGGCGTTTGCGTCGCGGTCGTGGCTGTCGGCGTGGAGGTCGTCTTCGGCGCTGGAGAGATCGTCTCGCCGTGCGACTTCGGGGCCTTCTTGGCGGCTATGTGGGCGACGGGCGTCTTGGCCTTGGCGGCGGCCTCCTTTGCCGGCTTGGTTGGTTTCGCAGGCGCGGGTGCTGGCGCGGCCGCCACGCGCACGTGCGACTTGTGCTTGGGGGCGACCACCGGGAACGGCTTGCGCGACAGGGCGGTGAGCGCCTCGCCCGTGACCCACACGGGCGTCTGCGCGCTGGTGCGCGAGTAGCGCACCGCGCCGTTCGCCTGCTGGAGCGAGACAAGGAAGGAGATCGGCGTGTGGCCGTTGCGGCGCAGCTTGTCGGGGTTCGCCCCCGCCGCTACGAGCCCCTGTACGACCCAGGAGGTGGACTGCGCGTTCGAGTCGTCGCCCTTCATCTGGCCGTAGCCGCCGTCGGGGTTCTGCGTCTTGCGCAGGTAGGCGAGCGCCTTCTTTGCGGCGCTCTTCTTGCCGCGGCCGACGGCCACGAGCGCCTGGAGCGCCGAGCCGGTGTCGTCGGAATCGCTCGCCCCGCCCTTCATGGCAAAGCCGAAGCCTCCGTCGCTGTTCTGCTGGCGCTCCATCCACAGCGCCGAGCCGCGCAGCGCCTTCGCCGA
>DATBKS010000155.1:0-19616 GCA_036555755.1 Thermoleophilaceae bacterium | reverse complement strand
CGGTTTGGCACCTCGATGTCGGCTCGTCGCATCCTGGGGCTGAAGTAGGTCCCAAGGGTTGGGCTGTTCGCCCATTAAAGCGGTACGCGAGCTGGGTTCAGAACGTCGTGAGACAGTTCGGTCCCTATCTGCCGTGGGCGTTGGAGAATTGAGAGGAGTCGTCCCTAGTACGAGAGGACCGGGATGAACGGACCTCTGGTGTACCTGTTGTCCTGCCAAGGGCACTGCAGGTTAGCTACGTCCGGATGGGATAACCGCTGAAGGCATCTAAGCGGGAAGCCCACCTCGAGATGAGTTCTCCCATCTCCTAGAGAGAGTAAGAGCCGTGGTAGACCACCACGTTGATAGGCCGACGGTGTAATCGCAGTAATGCGTTTAGCTGATCGGTACTAATGCTTCGAGGGCTTGACGGATTTTTTGATACCCGTTGCTTGGTTACAACTGTGCAGTTTTGAGGGTCCGCCGAGGACTGGTCTCGTCAGTTTTCGGTGGTCATAGCGAGGGGGAAACACCTCTTCCCATTCCGAACAGAGTAGTTAAGCCCCTCTGCGCCGATGGTACTTGGCCCTCGCGGGCCTGGGAGAGTAGGTCGCCGCCGAGTTAATTGAGATTCGAGCCGTCCTTAGGGGCGGCTCGTTCTCGTTTTGGGTGCTGCCACCCATGGGCGCACGGGCCGCGGTACATAGACTTGCCTTGTGTCCACTCTCGGGATCATCCTCATTGTCATCGCTGCCGTGCTCGTGCTGCTCCTCGTGGGCGGCTTCGTCGGCGCCGCACGCCGGCGCAACCACTACGCGGCGCACTACGACCAGCACCTGGCGGACGCCGATCGCGCGCTCGAGCAGGCGCGTGCGGCCGACAAGGGCTGGGACCGCTCCGTGCTGGAGGCCGCGGCACGCGACGCGCTCGCTGGGCAGAAGCCAGGCTGGGACTACAGCGACCTCGCACTCGTGCTCGTGGACGACAAGCCGGGCGTGAGCGAGGACCGCGCGCACTTCCTGGCGTCGGGCATCGACGGCCAGACACGCGTCGTGCTCGCCCGCCGCGAGTCGGGCTGGGCGCTCGAGAGCGTCCAGTAGCCGCCGCCCCGGCGCCCGATAGCTTCCGTGCGTGCGCGCGGAAGACCTGATCCCCGGCTTCGAGCCCGAAAACGAGCTGGAGCGGCGAGTGACGCAAGATCCCGCGCTGCTCGAGGGGCTCGCCTGGGGCAAGCCGCGGAAGGCCCATCCCGAGGGCAGCATCGGCACGCACGTCGGCGATCTGCTGGCCAAGATCGACGCTCTGGGCATCGAGGGCGAGCAGCGCGAGCGGCTGCGCTTCATCGCGATCGTGCACGACGCGTTCAAGAACAAGGTCCAGGAATGGCGCCCGCGCAAGGGCGAGAACCACCACGCCATGCGCGCCCGCCGCTTTGCAGAGCGGTATACGGACGACGAGCGCCTGCTGACTCCGATCGAGCTCCACGATCGGCCGTACGGGATCTGGCGCACCATGCGGCGCACCGGGCACTTCAACCGCGGCGCGCTCGAGCGGGTGATGGAGCGGCTGCCGGACCCGGATCTGTTCCTTTGCTTCGTCGAGATCGACGGCTCGACGGAGGGGAAGAAGCCCGAACCCGTGCGCTGGTTCAAGGAGCAGCTGCGGGAGTGGCGCGACGCCGCCTGACGGCTAGGCTCGAGGCATGACCCCAGCGGCCGTCACCGTCACTCGGCACGAGTCCGAGCTCGGCCGGTGGGAGATGGCTCATCGCGCGCCGAACCCGCTCCTCGCCAACCACGTCCTGCGCATGACCGGCTACGTCGAGCGCACCAATGCTCCGCTTAGCCGTCTCGAGGCGCCGTTCGAGGGCATCGTGCTGATCCTCAGCTTCGACGAGCGTCTTCGCCTCGTGGACGCCGGCGGCCGCGACGAGCTGCACACGTCCTTCGCCGCGGGCCTCTCCGACGGCCCGACCTACACCGAACACGCCGGAATCCAGCACGGGATCCAGGTGGACCTGACCCCGCCGGCCGCAAGGGCGCTGCTCGGCCTGCCGCTGCGCGAGCTCACGAACCGCGTGGTGCCGCTCGAGGACGTACTCGGACCGAACGCCCGGCGCCTCATCGACCGCCTGTATGAGCTGCCGAGCTGGGAGGGCCGCTTCCGGCTGCTCGACCAGGCGCTGGGGCGGAGGCTCGAGGCGGCGCGCCCGGTGCCGCCGGCCGTCGTCGCCGCATGGTCGCGCCTGCGGGCCTCGCACGGCCGCGCCGAGATCGCCGCGCTCGCCGGCGAGCTCGGCTACAGCCGCCGCCGGCTGAGCGCTCGCTTCGCGGACGAGTTCGGGCTGCCGCCCAAGACGTTCGCGCGCATCCTTCGCTTCGGGCGCGCCGCCGCCAGGCTGAGCAACGACGACGGCGCGCGCTTCGCCGAGATCGCCCAGGATTGCGGCTACTACGACCAGGCGCACCTGAACCGCGATTTCCGGGAATTTGCAGGCACTTCTCCCAGCAGCTACGTGGGCAGGCTGCTGCCGGACGGCGGCGGGGTGTCGGCGTCCGAAGACGTCCCATTCGTCCAAGACGCCGTGGCGTCCGCTGCGTAGCATCGCCACAGAGCGATCAAAGGAGACCCCATGGGCCACGCGCCACAGAACATGTATCCCGTGCTCCGCTACAAGGACGCACACGCCGCGATCGACTTCCTCCGCGAAGCGTTCGGCTTCGAGCGGAACGCCGTGTACGAGGGCGCTGACGGCGCCGTCGAGCACGCCCAGCTCGAGTACAACGGCGGCATGGTCATGCTGAGCACCGAGGGCGACGCCGACGACCGCGGCTACGGCAAGCACGCCGGCCAAGCCTGGATCTACGTGGCCGTGGAGGACGCCGATGCACATCACGCGCGAGCGAAGGCCGCCGGCGCGAACATCTTCCGCGAGCTCGAGGACCAGCCCTACGGCTCGCGCGACTACTCGGCCAGGGATCCCGAGGGGAACATCTGGAGCTTCGGCACCTACAACCCGGCGACGCTGCCCGCCGAGGAGGCCTCGACCACCAGTTGAGCGCCGTCAAGGGAGCAAATCTCGCGCTTCGCTTCCTGCTCGAGCTGTGCGCGCTTGCCGCGGTGAGCTACTGGGGCGCGCAGGTCAGCTCGAGCACGGTGGTCAACATCGTCGTCGCGGTCGCCGCACCGCTCGCACTCGCCATCGTATGGGGCCTCTTCCTCGGGCCCAAGGCCTCCAGGCGAGTCGCACTGCCAGGACGTTGGCCATTTGAGCTTGCGGTCCTCGCAGCCGCTGTGGCGGCGCTTGTAGCGGCAGGATCACCGGTGCTGGCAGTGCTCCTCGCGGTGATCGCCATCCTGAACGCGGTGCTGCTGCACGCGTGGGGTCTCGACGCCGAGCTGACGTCCTAGGAAGACGGGCCCTCCCACAGGCATGGCTGCAACGGCGCATCAACCGCGCCCGCGCGCGCACGGCCCCTCGGCGGGCCGGCGACGGCGTCTCTGGCTGCCCGTGCGCCCCGAGCTCCGGAGCACACGGGCGGCCTCGACGCGAGCTCCGCGGCCATAGCGGCCTCCAGCGCCAGCCGGCCCGCGGGGGTAGCGGGCTTGAAGGGCGCTCGCGCGCGGGGGAGCTGCGAGCGCGTGGCTGGAGGCGCGGCTTCACGGAACCATTCGCTCCGCAGTCCCTCGTCCTCAAACCAGGCAGTTTCCTCCCAGCCTGGCTCTAGCCGAACCTCTCCGAGAGTGGCGAACTCCATCGCGACATCAAGCGCGCGGAGCAAGGGACGTGGGATGCGGGAGGCGGGGAACATGTGTTCGACAAGGTACGGAGGGGGTCGGACGGAAAGAATTCCGCGGGCCGGCCACCGGTAGCCTGCGCCCCGCACATGGGCGAGCGCTACATCTACCGGCTGCGGGTCCGCTACAGCGAGTGCGATCAGCAGGGAGTCGTCTTCAACGCGCACTACTTCGCGTACTTCGACGACGCGCTCACCGAGGTCTGGCGCGACGTTGTGGTGCCGTACGGCGACATGGTCAAGTCGGGCGTGGACGTGGTCGTGGCCGAGGCGAAGGCACGCTTCCGCGCGCCCGCGCGCTTTGACGACGAAATCGAGCTCCAGTGGTGGGTCACGCGGCTCGGGAACACCGCGATGAGCACCCGCATCGACATCGTGCGCGGCGACGAACTGCTCATTGAGGGCGAGATGCGGCACGTGTTCGTTCACGCGGGCACGAGCGAGAAGCGCGAGATTCCGCCCGACTACCGCGAGAAACTCTCGGCCTACCTGGAACCCGAGGCGGAGGTGATCCCCGATGGCGTGTGATGCCCTCAGGTACTCCGGAGTGGACGCCGAGAAGTGGGCGGCCGCAAGGGAGACGATCAGCGGCAAGTACGGCATGCACATCGAGTCGGAGCACGGCGAGGAGTCGAAGTCCGGCTTCAAGCTGCGCTGGGCCTACGACCCGGCAGCCCAGACGCTCGAGATCCAGTGCCTCGCGAAGCCGTTCGTGTTCCCGTGCGGCGTGGTGAACCACCAGATCGCCTCGCTCGCCGGCGACGCCGGGCTGACGCCGGTCGGCTAGACGGTCGACCCGAGTGAAGACCAGATGTCGATCTTCGTGCGCGTGCGCGCGATCACCTCGTCGGTGAACTCCGACGTGGTGGCGTGGCCGCCGAGATCCGGCGTGCGGATGCCCGTGGCGGTGGCCTCGAGCACGGACTCGTACATCGCGCGCGAGGCGAGGTCGGCCGCGCGGTGGCCCGCCTGGCCGAGGTAGTGCAGCACCGCCGCACCCGCCATGATCATCCCCATCGGGTTGGCGATGTTCTTGCCGAGCAGCGCTGGCGCCGTGCCATGCGGAGCCTCGGACATCACCACGCGCACGTCGTACTCGTCGTCGAACGACAAAAGCACCGACTCCGCGCCCGCGATCGAGCCGAACAGGGGCAGCACGAAATCGGACAGGCAGTCGCCGTCGCGGTTCAAGGCGGGGATCACCAGCGGCGCATCCGCGGCGCCGGATACCAGCCCCGCGTAGGTCGCGTCGATCAGCACCGGCTGGTAGGGCACCTCGGGATGGCGCTCCGAAGCCTGGTCGAGCTCCTCCTTCAACAGCCCCTCGTACACCGGCGAGACCGTCCACTTCGGCCCGCCGTACACGCGGCCGTGGATCTTCTGGGCGGTGCGGAAGCTGTATTCGGCCACCGCGCGGCACACGCTGCGTGAGATGCGCTCGGTGCGGTAGGCGATCTCGTCGCCGTCCTCGTCCTTGCGCCACTGCTCGGCGCCGTACGCATCGCCGACGGCCATTCGCACGACCGAGATCGGATAGTGCACGCCCGCGATCGGCGTGACGCCCGGGATCCGGCGGCCGGTGCGGATGATCACCTTGCCGTCGATCTCCTCGCGCAGGATGCGGTTGGGGCTGCCTACGTCGTCCTTGCCCTCGGGCGTGATCGTGGCGGCCTTGATGCCGTAGCCGGCGTCCCGCATCGCGCGCGCGGCGGCGTGCACCACGTCGTTGTTCGTGTTGCGCCGGTTCTCGAGGGAGAGGTCGTAGTGCTCGAGCTCGACGTCCACCTGGGTCACGCTCGGGTCGAGCACCCGGATCGACTGATCGAGCAGCTCCTGCCCGGTCTCGTCGCCCTCGAGCACGATAATTCGTGCGTCTGCCATCGGCCCCGGACTCTACCCAGCGCGAATGACGGGCGATCTCAAGTGCAGTTGGTGTGGCGCGCAGGTGGAGCCGGACGACGGTTACCGGCTCTCCGAGCCCTCTGCAGAGCGGCGGGCGGCGTTCTGCAGGCTCGAGCACGTGGTGCCGTGGGCGATGCAAGGGGCGAAGTGGGAGGCGGGGGAGGCCGCCGAGCCGGTGTACATAGGCGAACCGCTGACGCGCTGCGCCCACTGCGACGCCCAGCTCGACGACTCCCGCGTCATCCTCGTCCGCCACCGCGGCGAGCACCGCATCCCGGACGCCTTCTGCTCGGTCGAGCATGCCGGGGAGTGGGCAAAGGCCGGCGGGCGCTGGCGTCCCTAAGACGTCTCTCAGCAAATACCTGAAAGGAACCGGCAGCTTCCGCGGCACGCTGCTTGGCAGGAACAACCAGCCGATCCGGAACGACGGGCTATGGGGCCTGCGCTTCGGCAACGGCGTGACCGGCAGCACGCGCACCCTGCTGTTCACGGCAGGTATCGACGCTGAAGACGACGGCCTGTTCGGAGAGCTCCGAGCCGGTCACTGAGTCGAAGTGGGGGATCGCGGGGTCGCGAGCGCGGCCCCGCGGCTCCTCCGCGTCAGCGCCGCTCGAGGACGACGAGCGGGATCAGACGGTCCGTGCGCTTCTGATACTCCGCGTAGCCGCCGTAGTTGTCCACCACGCGCGGCCAGAGCTTCTCGCGCTCCTCCGGCGTCGCAACGCGGGCGTGCACCTTCCGGTGCTCGCGGCCCACCTGCACCTCGGTGTCCGGATGCGCCTTGAGGTTGTGGAACCAGGCCGGGTTCTTCGGATAGCCGCCCTTGGACGCCACCAGCACGAGGTCGTCGCCGTCGCCCTTCGTGTAGGTGAGCGGGCTGATGCGCTTCTGTCCGCTCTTCGCCCCGACGTGGGTGAGCAGCAGCGTGGGCGGTGCGCCGGGCACGCGATGGCCGATCAGCCCGCCGCTCGCGCGGTAGATGAGCGTGTGTCCCGCCATCACCTTGCGCAGCATGGGCCAGGAGCGATCGCCCAGCTCGCGCAGCTTCTCGCTCGCGCTCACGCTGCGGCGTCCTCGCGCGGGCCGAGCCCGAGCACGTCCGCGCGCTCCTCCATCGCCGCGATCACCTTGGCGATGTGCTCGTCGAAGTCCACGCCCAGCTCCTCGGCGCCCTGGCGCACCTCGTCGCGATTGACCCCGGCCGCGAACGAGGGCTGCTTGAGCTTCTTCTTCACCGACTTGGGCGTGAGGCCGATGATGCCGGTGGGCCGCACCATCGCGCACGCCGCGATGAAGCCGGAAAGCTCGTCGACCGCGAACAGAGTCTGCGACAGCTTCGTCTCACGCGGGACGCCCAGGAAGGTGGCGTGCCCGGCCACGGCGTTCACCAGGATCTCCGGGTACCCGAGCTTCTCGAGCTCCTGGAGGGCGATCCGCGGGTGGCCCGTGCCGAGATCGGGATAGCGCTCGTAGTCGAGGTCGTGGAGGATGCCCGTGGCGGCCCATAGCTCCTCGTCCTCACCGTATTCGCGCGCGTAGGCCACCATCGCGGCCTCGACGCCGAGCACGTGCTTGCGCAGCGAATCGGACTGGGTCCACTCGCAGAAGAGCGCCCACGCCTCGTCACGAGACACGTCCATGGGCGAGGAAACTACCTCAAGGGCGCGAACAGTCACGTCGAATGCCCTTCGATACCCTTGCCCCTCCGCTCGCGTCCCCGAAACGGGCGGCCTTACGCATGGAGAAATTCGTAATCGAAGGCGGCTACCCGCTCTCCGGCACGGTCGTACCGGCCGGTAACAAGAACGCCGCCCTTCCCGCGCTCGCAGCCTGCCTCCTCACCGAGGAGGACGTGGTGCTGCGCAACATCCCGCGGATCAAGGACGTGGAGGCGATGGTCGGGCTGCTGGAGGGGATGGGCGTCCGCGCCGAGTGGCGCGAGGACAACGTGGTCGCGCTCAACGCCGCCGACGCGCGCCCGGGCGAGGTGGACGCCGAGCTGTCCGAGCTGATCCGCGCCTCGTTCCTGCTCGCCGGCCCGCTGCTCGCCCGCTTCGGCAACGCGGACATGCCGCCGCCCGGCGGCGACGTGATCGGGCGCCGCCGGCTCGACCCGCACCTCGACGCGTTCCTCTCGCTGGGCGCCGAGATCCAGCTCAGCCGCGGCAGCTACCGCATGCGCGCTCCCGGCGGCCTCAAGCCCTGTGACTTCTTCCTCGACGAGCCGTCGGTGATGGCGACTGAGAACGCGCTCATGGCCGCGGCGCTCACGTCCGGCTCGACCGTGATCCACAACGCGGCCTCCGAGCCGCACGTCCAGGACCTCGCGCGAATCCTGCTGCAGATGGGCGCGCGGGTGGAGGGGATCGGCTCGAACGTGATGATCGTCCACGGCCGCGACCGCCTCGGGGGTGCCGACTACACGATCGGCCCCGACTACATCGAGGTGGCGAGCTTCGCCGCCCTTGCCGCTGTGACCGGCGGCGAGCTGCGGATCAAGGACGTGGTGCGCGAGGACCTGCGCATGACGTCGATGGTCTTCAACCGGCTGGGCTGTGAGCTTCAGTACGACGGCGGCGACCTCGTGGTGCCGCCCGACCAGACGCTCCGTATCCGCGACGACGTGGGCGACGCAACGGCCAAGATCGAGGACGGGCCGTGGCCCGCCTTCCCGGCCGACCTCACGAGCATCGCGCTGGCGCTTGCCACGCAGGCCGACGGCATGGTGATGATTCACGAGAAGATGTTCGAGAACCGCCTTTTCTTCGTGGACAAGCTGATCAACATGGGGGCTCGGGTGATCCTGTGCGACCCGCACCGCGCGGTCGTAGCTGGCCCGAGGCGTCTTCACGGCGAGCGCATGGAGAGCCCCGACATCCGCGCCGGCATGGCGCTGCTCATCGCCGCACTGTGCGCCGAGGGCACGTCCGAGATCGGCAACATCCGCCAGATCGACCGCGGCTACGAGCGGATCGACGAGCGCCTGCGGGCGCTGGGCGCGCGCATCGAGCGCGTCGCCACGGAGCGCGTGCCCGCGTAGTCTGCGGCGCCTGAGCACCGAGGCGGCCACATGATCCATCCGATTCCGCCCGGCACGCGCGACGTGCTGCCGGACGAGATGCGCGAGCTGCGCGCTCTCACAGAGACCCTGCGCGCGCGCTACGAGGCCGCCGGATACGGCGAGATCTCGACGCCGACGATGGAATACGAGGAGGTGCTTCGCCGCGGCGACGAGCGCGTGGCGCGCGCGGGCTACCGCCTGTTCGACGAGCACGGCCAGGTGCTGGTGCTGCGCGCCGACATGACGATCCCGATCGCGCGCGTGGTGGCCACCCGCTACGAGCACGTCGAGCCGCCGTACCGGCTCTGTTACTTCGGCCACGCCTACCGCGAGGTGGACCGCCGCAGCGGTCAGGCGCGCGAGTTTCTCCAGACGGGCATCGAGCTGATCGGGATGCCCGAGCCGCAGGGCGACGCCGAGGTGGCGGCGCTCGTGATCGAGGCGCTGTCGGACGCGGGCCTGAAGCGCCACCGGCTCGGCCTCGGCGATGGCTCGCTTTACCGCACCCTGCTTGCCGAGCTCGAAGTGGACGAGGAGGAGCGCGAGCCGCTGCTCGAGGCGCTCTCGCGGCGCGACCTGGTGGAGGTGGAGATGCGCGCAGCCCGGCTCGGGCTGGCCTCGTCCGCAAGCGATCTGTTGACGCGGCTGCCCACGTTGCGCGGCGGTCCGGAGGTGCTCGACCTCGGCAAGGACGAGCCGGTGTCGCCCGCCGTGGAGAACCTGCGCGCGTGTTACGAGCTGCTGGCGGAACGCGGTGTGGCGGACCGCGTGATCTTCGACCTCGGCCTGGTGCGCGAGCTGGGCTACTACACGGGCGCGGTGTTCGAGGTGTACGACCCGGCCGTGGGCTTTGCGATCGGCGGCGGCGGGCGCTACGACGACCTGCTCGGGAGCTTCGGCCGCGACCTTCCCGCATGCGGGATGGCGCTCGACGTGCAGCGCGTGCACGTCGCTCTCAACGCCGAGGAGCGTGAGGGAGCGTGAGTCCCAACAACGGGTTGAAGATCGCTGTGCCGCGTGGCGCGCTCTTCGGGGAGACGCTCGACCTGCTCGACGGGCTCGGCATCGACACCTCGGAGGTACGCGCGAACGACCGCAAGCTGGTGTTCCGGGAGGCCGGGCTCGTGACCATGCGCCCGTCCGACGTTCCCACCTACGTGGAGCACGGCGCGGCCGACATCGGCATCACCGGCAAAGACGTCCTGCTCGAGAACGTGGGGCGCGAGGTGTACGAGCTGCTCGACCTCGGCTACGGCTTCTGCCGCATGGTGGTGGCGGAGCGCGACGGGTCGAACGCGATGGAGGAGTCGCTCCGGCGGCTCGGCGCCGTGCGGCTGGCCACCAAGTACCCACGCATCGCGGCGCAGCACTTCGCCGACACCGGGCGGCAGGTGGAGATCGTGGAGGTGAAGGGCTCGGTGGAGATCGCGCCCTTGACCGGCCTCGTGGACGGCATCGTCGACCTCACTGCCACGGGCACCACCCTTGCCGAGAACCACCTGGTAGAGCGCGAGGAGATCTGCGAGTGCACAGCGCGGCTGATCGCCAACCCGGTGGCGCACAAGCTGAAGGCGGCGGAGATCGACGACCTCGTGGGGCGAATCCGGGAGGCCCTCGCATCGTGAGCCGGTTCGGGCCTGACGTGACGGCCGCGGAGCTGCGCGCGCTTGTTCCGCCGCCGGTCGACGTGGAGAGCGACGTGCGCGCGATCCTCGAGGCCGTGCGCGAGCGCGGCGACGCAGCCGTGCGCGAGCTCACCAAGCGCTTCGACGGTGTTGAGCTGGAGGCGCTGCGGGTCCCCATTGAGCAACTCGAGGCGGTCGAGCCTCCCGTGGTCGACGCTCTCGGTGTGGCGATCGCCAATGTGGCGGCAGTGGCCGAAGCACAGCTGCGCGACCCGATTGCAATCGACCTGCCGCAGGGCCAGCGTGTGGAGGTGGTGGAGGTGCCAGTCCGCCGCGCTGCCGCCTACGTGCCGGGCGGGCGCGCGGCGTACCCGTCCACGGTCGTGATGTGCGCGGCGACGGCGCGCGCTGCCGGCGTCGACGAGCTTGCGGTGTGCTCCCCGCCGGGCCCTGACGGCAGCGTCCAGCCGGCGATCCTCGCCGCCTGCTCGCTCTGCGGCGTGACGGAGGTCTACGGCATGGGCGGCGCGCAGGCCATCGCAGCGCTCGCGTACGGCACCGAGTCCGTCCCTGCGGTGGATCTGATCGTCGGCCCCGGAAACAGCTACGTCCAGGAGGCGAAGCGCCAGCTGGTCGGAACGATCGGGATCGACAGCGTGGCCGGCCCGAGCGAGCTCGTGGTGGTGGCGAGCGGTGGCGCCGATCCCGAGCTCATAAGTCTCGATCTGCGCGCGCAGGCCGAGCACGGACCCGACAGCCTCGTCGTGGCGATCTCACCCGACACTGCCGTCCTCGATGCGATCGACTGCCCCGAAGCGGCGCTCGTGGAGGCGCGCGACGTCCCTGCCGCGCTTGCGCTGGCCGAGCAGCTCGCGCCCGAGCACCTAGAGCTCATGGGCGCCGAGGCGGAGGCGCTCGCCGAGACCGTCCGCTTCGCCGGCTGCCTGTTCGTTGGGCGCGACGCGGGGACGGCGTTCGGCGATTACGTGGCTGGGTCGAACCACGTGTTGCCCACCGGCGGCGCCGCACGCTTCGCCAGCGCGCTCGGCGTGAGCACCTTCCGCAGGCGCATGTCGCGGGTATCCTTGCCGCCCGGCGCGGCCGCGCGCCTTGCGCCCGCTGGCGCCGCGCTGGCGCGTGCCGAGGGCTTCCCCATCCACGGCGAGTCCATGGAGCGACGCGCGTGACCCGCACCGCCGACATCTCACGCAAGACGAACGAGACCGACATCCGGCTCTCGCTGTCGCTGGACGCAGGCGGCGAGGGCACGCGCTCGACCGGCGTCGGCTTCTTCGACCACCTGCTGGACGCTGTCGCGCGGCACGGTGGGCTGCACCTGGATGTCGACGTGAAGGGAGACCTCGAGACCGGCCCGCACCACACCGTTGAGGACACGGGCATCGCGCTCGGACAGGCGATCGACGAGGCTCTCGGCGACCGCAGCGGCATCACGCGCTTCGGCCAGGCGGTCGTGCCGATGGACGAGGCGCGCGCCAGCGCGGCGATCGACATCTCCGGGCGGCCGTACACGCTGTTCGAGGCCGAGCTGCCGCCGGTGGCGATCGCCGACTTCGATAGCGATCTCGCCGAGGAGTTCTTCCGGGCCGTGGCCAACAACGCCAAGCTCACGCTGCACGTGCGGGTGGAGGCCGGCACGAACGCGCACCACATGGTGGAGGCGGCGTTCAAGGCGTTCGCTCGCGCGCTGCGCGCGGCCGTGGCCATCGACCCGAACGCGTCCGGCATCCCTTCCACGAAGGGGCTCCTGTGATCGCGATCCTCGACTATGGCATGGGCAACCTGCGCTCGGTGGAGAAGGCCTTCGAGCATGTGGGTGCGCCGGCGGTGATCACGCGCGACCACGGTCAGATCCGCGAGGCGGAGGGCGTGGTGCTGCCCGGCGTGGGCGCGTTTCCCAAGGCGATGGAGTCGGTGCGCGAGCTCGGCCTCGACGAGGTCATGCATGAGCGGGTCGAGGCGGGGGTGCCCACGCTCGGCATCTGTCTCGGCTTGCAGCTCCTGTTCGAGAGCACGACGGAGCTCGGCGGCGCGACCGGTCTCGGCCTCCTGGCGGGCGGGGTCGGGCCGCTCGACGCGCCCGGGCTGAAGATCCCCCAGATCGGCTGGAACGCGATCTCCTGGAAGCGGGCCTCACGGCTCTCGTCCGGCCTGCCGGACCCGTGCGCCTTCTACCACGTGCACTCGTTCGCCCCACGGCCGGCCGACGACGGCGACGTGCTCGCCACGGCCGACTACGGCAGCGAGTTCGTTACAGCCGTTGCGCGCGAGCCGGTCTACGGCGTGCAGTTCCACCCGGAGAAGTCGGGTCCGCACGGCCTGCGGCTGCTCGGCAACTTCGCCGCCATCTGCGGTCTCGGCGGCATGCAGCGCGCGGCATGATCCTCCTGCCGGCGATCGACATCCGCGGCGGCAAGGCGGTGCGGCTCCAGCGCGGGGACTTCGACAAGGAGACCGTCTACGTCGACGACCCGCTCGAGGCTGCACGCTCGTTCGTCGAGGCGGGAGCGAAGTTCCTCCATGTGGTCGACCTCGACGGCGCGCGCGAGGGCAAGCCCGTGAACCTCGACCACATGCGCCGCATCACCACGGAGCTGGGCGTGGCGGTGCAGTACGGCGGCGGTCTGCGTGATATCGGCGCGGTCCGCTCCGCGCTGAGCGCGGGGGCCGAGCGGGTCGTGGTGGGCACGGCGGCGTACTCCGACGTCGACTTCGTGGACCAGCTGCTCGAGAGCTGGGGCAACCGGCTCGTGATCGCCGTCGACGTGCGCGATGGGCACGTCTCCGTGGCGGGATGGACGAAGGCGACCCAGATGCTTCCGGAGGACGTGATCGAGCGCCTACAGCGCCGCGGTGTGAAGCAGTTCATGTACACGAACGTGGACCGCGACGGGACGCTCGAGGGTCCGGACCTCGACGAGGTCAAGCGCATCTCGGACACGGTGCGCGGGCGCTTCCTCTACTCGGGCGGGATCGCCGCACTGGACGACCTCAAGGCGCTGAAGGACCTGCGCCTCGTCAACCTCGCGGGGGTGGTCAGCGGCAAGGCGCTGTACGAGAAGCGCTTCAGCGTCGAAGACGGCATGGCAGCCCTCGCGGACGATTAGGCTGCGCACATGGCCAAACTAGACGGACACTGCCTCTGCGGCTCGATCACCTATACGTGTGACGCGGAGCCGCTCTTCACCGCCCTCTGCCACTGCAAGAACTGCCAGCGTCAGACGGGCACCTCGTTCTCGATCGTGGTCGGCGTGCCGGATGACGCCCTGAAGATCGAGGGCGACACGCTCGGAACGATCGGGACCAAGGGCGACGAGCACCCGGACGAGGACTCGTACCGCAGCTTCTGCACCGCCTGCGGCTCGCCGATCGTGACGCGGAGCGCGACGCTCGAGGGCGTGGCGATCCTCAAGGCCGGCACGCTCGACGACGCCTCCTGGCTCGAGCCGCAGATCGAGGTCTGGGGCGAGTCGGCCCAGCCCTGGGTAGCGCAGCACGAAAGCCGCCCCCGCATGCCAACAGGCCCGCCCCGAGCCTGAGCCCGGCGGACTGCGGACTGCGGACGGCGCACTCGCCCTAAGCTCCATGCCGTGCTTCTCAAGCGCGTAATCCCCTGCCTCGACGTCGACAAGGGCCGCGTCGTCAAGGGCACCAACTTCGTGAACATCCGCGACGCCGGCGACCCGGTGGAGCTGGCCATCCGCTACCAGGACGAGGGCGCGGACGAGATCGTCTTCCTCGACATCACGGCCTCGCACGAGAAGCGCGAGACGATCGTGGAGCTGGCGCGGCGGACGGCCGACGACGTGTTCATCCCGTTCACGATCGGCGGCGGCGTGCGCTCGGTGGAGGATGCCCAAGCCGTGCTCGACGCCGGCTCGGACAAGGTGTCCGTGAACTCTGCCGCCGTGCAACGGCCCGACCTGATCGGCGAGCTGGCCGAGGTGTTCGGCGCGCAGTGCGTGGTGCTCGCGGTGGACGCGCGGGCGCGCGAGGAGGACGAGGGCTGGGAGGTGTTCGTCAACGGCGGTCGCACGCCCACCGGCCTGGACGCGATCGAGTGGATCCGGCGCGGGGTGGAGCTGGGAGCGGGGGAGATCCTGCTCACGAGCATGGACCGCGACGGCACCGAGGACGGCTACGAGCTTGCGCTCACGCGCGCTGCGTCGGACGCCGTTGACGTGCCGGTGATCGCGAGCGGTGGCGCCGGGAACCTCGACCACCTCGTGGACGCCGTGGAGCAGGGCGGAGCGGATGCCGTGCTCTGCGCCTCGATCTTCCACTACGGGCAGCACACGGTGCGCGAGGCCAAGGAGCGCATGCGCTCCGCGGGCATCCCGGTCCGGCTCTAGACGCCGGCCGCCACCGCCCCGGTGGAGCCGCCGGACGCAGCCGCCGCCTCGCGGCTCCACAGCGCCATCGCCACGAAGGCGATGAACGACTGCACGCTCAGCGGCAGGTCATCCGGCAGGTCGCAGTTGGTGTTGCGCCGTCTGCGGCTGATCGTCCCGACCGCGACGTCGTTCACGCGCAGCTCGAACTTCGATCGGAACGCCGACGGCTTGACGAGCTCGTACTCCCGGCCGTCGGAGGAGATCTTCCATCGGCGGCCGGAGCGGTCGACGCGCTCGGCGGTCGCCACGTCGCGCTCCCCGACCGAAAGCACGAAGCGCTTGCGGCCGTCCTTGCGGAACGTGTACGTCTCGCCATCCACGACACCGGTCGCACCCTCGCGGCCGAAGCGCCCACTCCAGTCGCTCACGAAGCCCTGCGAGTCGGTGACCGCGTAGCGCGGCTTGAACACCTTTGTGCGGCGGATCTGGACCATCCCGTCCCGCACCTTAGAGTGCCACCCGTGACGGAGACGACCGACCTCGGCGCGCGCATGCGCGCCATCCCCGGCATGGAGCGGCTGCTGCCCGCTCTCGAGGGCCTCCAGCCCGCATTCCTGGTGGGCGGAGCGGTGCGCGATCTGCTGCTCGGCCGCGAGACCGTGGACCTGGACGTGGCCATCGAGGGCGACGCCCTGGCCGTGGCGCGCGAGCTGGCGGACCGCCTCCAGGGCGAGGTGAAGGAGCACGAGCGCTTCGGCACCGCCACCGTGACCGCCGGCGAGCTCACGGTGGACCTCGCGACCACACGGCGGGAGAAGTACACGGAGCCCGGCGCGCTCCCGCACGTGTACCCGGCGGGACTCGCCGAGGACCTCGGGCGCCGCGACTTCACCATCAACGCGATGGCGCTCGACCTGAACGGGGAGGACACGGGCGCGCTCGAGGATCCGAACGGCGGGCGCAGGGACCTCGACCAGGGCGTGATTCGCGTGCTCCACGGCGCGAGCTTCGTCGACGACCCGACGCGCCTGCTGCGCGCGCTGCGCTACGAGGCGCGCTTCGGCTTCCGGATGGAGGAGCAGACGGAACGGCTGGCGCGCGGAGCGGCGGAGGGCGCGGGCTTCTCGACCGTGTCCGGCGCGCGCGTGCGCGACGAGCTGCTCGACCTGCTGAACGAGGACGAGGCGCCGGCGGCCGTCGAGCGCATGCACGAGCTCGGCCTCGATCGCGCGCTGCATCCGTCGCTCGAGGCGGACCCCGACCTCGTGGCGAGCACGCTGCTCGCGTGCGCCGAGACCGGCGCGGACCGCGGCCTCGCAGGGGTGGCGGCGCTCGTGGCCGGCGCTCCCCAGTGGCTTCACCTGTGGGTCGAGGATCTCCACCTCGGCCGCCAGCAGGCCGACGCCGTGATGCGCGCCGCCACGAAGGGTCCCCAGCTTGCGTCGACGCTCCGCAACGAGCTGACGCCGTCCGCCCTGCACGCGGTGCTGAGCTGCGAGCCGCCGGAGGCGCTGGCGCTGGCACTGGGGAACGGCGCGCCGGGCGACCGGGTGCTCGCCTATCTGGCGGACCTCAAGGGCGTGAGGCTCGAGATCAGCGGTCACGACCTGGTGGAGGCGGGGGTGCCGGAGTCGCCCGAGCTCGGCCGCGCGCTCGAGGAGACGCTGCGGCGCAAGCTGGACGGCAAGGTCTCCGGCCGCGACGAGGAGTTGGCCCTCGCGCTCGCTCTGGCTAGAGGGGAGAAGCGGTGATCGAGCTCGACGTGGCCGGGGCGAAGGTGGCGTTCACCGACCGCCGCGGCGGAGTGAGCAAGGGCCCGTACGACTCGCTGAACTTGGGCATCCTGACCGACGACGACCAGCAGAGCGTGGCCGAGAACCGCCGCCGCCTGGCGGCTTCGCTCGGCACCGACCCCGCCCGTGTGGCGATGGGCTGGCAGGTGCACGGCGACGAGATACGGGCGTGGGACGGACCGCCCGAGCAAGGCGGCTTCGCGCACGCCGGCGCCGACCTGCCCAAGGTGGACGGCCACACGACGACGTCCAAGGACGTCCCTCTCCTCGTGCTCGTGGCGGACTGCCTACCGGTGGCGCTCATCTCCGAGCAGCGGGCGGCGATGCTCCACTGCGGCTGGCGCGGCCTCGCCGCGGGCATCATCGAGCGCGGCCTCGACCTCTTCGACGAGCCTCCGAGCGCGGTCCTCGGTCCCGCGATCGGCGCCTGTTGCTACGAGGTGGGCGAGGAGGTGCTCGCCGAGTTCTCCGAGCACCAGGGCGTCGCGAACGGGCGCATGCTGTCCCTGCACGCGGTGGCCCAGCAGAAGCTGCTCGCCCGCGGAGTCACCGCGATCCATTCGTTTCCGCTCTGCACGAGCTGCAACCCTGACCTGTTCTTCTCGCACCGGCGCGATGCCGGCGTCACCGGACGCCAGGCCGGGCTGGTGTGGCTCACATGACGCGCGAGTTCACCGGCCTGCGCCCGGAGCGAATCCGGGAGAACCTCGAGCGCGTGCGCGACAACATCGCAGCCGCCGGCCGCGACCCCTCCGAGGTGGAGATCCTCGCGGCGATCAAGTACGTGTCCGCTGACGAGCTGCCCGCGCTGGCCGAGGGCGGCATCGAGCTGGTGGGGGAGAACCGCGCGCAGGAGCTGCTTGCCAAGCGCGAGCGCTACGCCGCCGCCTTCACCTGGGACTTCATCGGGGCGCTCCAGAGTCGCAAGGTAAAAGACGTCGCGCCGTCCGTCCGACTCATCCACTCTGTCGCGTCCGAGTCGGCGCTCCGTCAGCTCGAAAAGTATCCGGCGCCCGAGGTCCTCATCGAGATCAACCTCGCGGGCGAGGAGAGCAAGGCCGGCATCGACCCCGGCGACCTCCCGCACTACATCGAGACCTGTCCGGTGCCGGTGACCGGACTGATGTGCATGCCGCCCTTCACGGAGAACCCGGAGGACAGCCGCGGCTACTTCGCGCGCCTGGCCGAGCTGGCGGGCGAGCACGACCTCAGGCGCCTGTCGATGGGCACGAGCCAGGACTACGCCGTGGCGGCGCAGGAGGGCGCCACGATCGTGCGGCTCGGCAGCGTTCTGTACGAGTAGCGCGAATCTATTTGCGCGATCGGTGGGACCCGTCTTAGGGTCGGTCCTAACCCAAACGGACAAAGGACTCGCGCATGCCCATCGCCGTGTTGCACCACCTGCGACGCAACCTCGTCGCCTACCTCGCTCTGTTCGTCGCCCTGGGCGGCACGTCATACGCCGCCGTCAAGCTGCCGAAGAACAGCGTCGGCACGCGGCAGCTGAAGCGCGGGGCGGTGACGGCAGCGAAGATCAAGCCGCATTCGCTGCTGCTCAGCAACTTCAAGAAGGGGCAGCTAGGCGCGGCCGGCGGCCAGGGAGCGACGGGACCGCAGGGGCCAGCGGGCCGGAACGGCACGAACGGGACAGACGGCGAACCGGGCTCCGACGGCAGGACGATCTTGAACGGCCTGGGCGCGCCGCCCGCCAGCGCGGGCTTGCCCGGCGACTTCTATATCGATGGGGCTGCCAACCAGATCTACGGGCCGAAGGGCAGCGGTCCCGGCAACCAGTGGGGGAGCGGGACCGATCTGACCGGGCCCAAGGGCGACGGCGCTCCCGGCTCCTGGAGCGGCCGCATCCAGGGCGTCCCGTCGGCGAGCGGCACGATTCCCGTGACCTGGAGCGGCGCCGTGACTGGCCTCTCCACGGCGTCGGGCACGCCGAACCAGACGATGCTCTCGCCCGCGACCGACATCGTCGCGAAGAACATCTCGGGTGAGTTCACGGCGGCGCCCGGAACCCAGGGGGAACGCGATGTGACGCTGGTCGTCGACGGCGTTCCCACAAGCCTGGACTGCGACGTCAAACTTTCCGACACCGCCACCACCTGCTTCGCGGCCGGGCCGGTGACGATTCCCGCCGGAAGCCACGTGCACATGTCGGTGATTCAGCAGCCGTTCAGCGGCGGCACCGTCCCGGCCACCGACGTGCTGTTCAGCGTGGAGCTTGGTCCGGCGTAGGTCTACGAGTGGACCGCCAGCCCGGCCATCTGGCTGAGCTGCTCAGGGTCGAGCACGATGATGTGGCGGCGGCGCGTCTCGATCAGGCCGACGGCCCGCAGGTCGCGCAGCGCCTTCGTGACCGCCTCGCGTGAGGCGCCCGTCCAGCCGGCCAGCTCCTCCTGTGAGATCGGCAGCGTGATGCGAATCGCGCTGCCCGAGATCTCGCCGTAGCGATCGGCCAGCTCCACGAGGCGCCGCGCGACGCGCGTGACCGTCTGGAAGGCGGCGAACTCGACCTGCTGCCGGTCGGCATCGCGGAGCCGCTCGATCACCACGCGCAGGATCACGAGCGCCACGCGCGGATAGGCGTCGAGGAACGCCTCGAAGTCCGCGCTCGCGACCGCCAGGGCGCTCAGAGGCTCGAGCGCCCTCACGGTCGCCACACGCGGCGATCCGCCGAGCGCCGACAGCTCGCCGAGCAAGTCGCCCGGGCCGCTGAAGGCGAGCACCAGCTCGCGCCCGTCGTCGGTGATGGCGGTGACCTTGGCGCGGCCCTCTTCGATTACGAGCACGCGGCCGGGCGCCTCGCCCTGGTTCATCAGCGTCGCCCCGCGCCGGAAGCGGCGCGTAATCGCCCGCGAGCGCAGCTCCGCCGCCTCGTCATCGGTGAGAGCGGCGAGGAAAGTCAGTGGGAGGTCTGTAGCCGGTTGGGCCATAACCGGACCGAAACCAGCATCCCAGGCCCGGTGGTCTGAGTCGAGTGCGTAGGAATACACACTCGTGCGCGCACGAATGCGCGGAAGCGCCACAGAAAGCGTCGTACGGTGGCCAATACGCCCCCACCCACCCTCGTCGGGCCTCACCGGAGGACCGACACCCCC
>DATBKS010000154.1:0-4283 GCA_036555755.1 Thermoleophilaceae bacterium | reverse complement strand
TGGTCCGGGCTGATCCGGAGTCCCCACGGCAGCGATGTCGGCCCGCCGAACAGCTCCTGGTTGAACCAGTTGCCGATCCTCCCGATCGCCTGCGCGACGAGCAGGCCGGGCGCGCCGGCGTCCATGAAGGCCGGGATGTCGGCCCCGCGGCGGCGGAGCACCCATAGCCCGCCAAGCACGCCGCCGGCGATGCCGCCCCAGATGCCGAGCCCGCCGTCCCAGATGGCGAGCGGTCCCCACCAGTGGTCCGGCACCTCGTTCCAGCTCGTGGCGAGGAAGTAGAGCCGCCCGCCGATCAGCCCGGCCGGGAAGCCGACAAGCGCCACCGAGTAGACCAGCTCGCGCCGCCCGCCGCGCGACTCCCACAGCCAGCGCGTGATCACGACAGCCGCCAGGACCGCCAGCACGTACATCAGCCCATAGGCGTGCAAATCCAGCGGGCCAAGCCGGATGCCTGAGGAGCTCGGACTAGGGATCGAGGCCAGGAAAACAGCGTAGTCCACGGTCCACGGTCCGCAGTCCGCAGGGCGGTTCTCCATTCGTACAAACACCCGGGCCTGAACTCTGTACAGCGGGCGAAAGACAGCACCGCCCGCACCGCGCAGCATGTCGGCAAGTTCGCCCGAGCGAAAGGAAGCCTGTTGCCGACGACCCTGCCTCAGTCCGTAAGCGCGATCGACTCAGTCTGGGTGATGGTCGCGGCCATCCTCGTGTTCTTCATGCAGGCGGGTTTCCTGCTGCTCGAGATCGGCTTCTCGCGCATGAAGAACGCCGGCACGATCGTCCCCAAGGTGATCGCCAACCTGTCGATCGCCTCGCTCTGTTACTGGGCGGTGGGCTTTGCGCTCGCGTTCGGCGGCTCAGGCTGGTTCGCCGGCACGCACGGCACCTTCCTCGGCACGAGCAACCCCGCGCTCTTCCCCGCCATCGCGTTCTCAGACGCCACCGTGGCTTCCAAGTGGTTCTTCGAGTTCGTGTTCTGCGCGGTCTCGCTCGCGATCGTCTGGGGAACCACGCTCGAGCGCATCAAGTTCGGCGCGTACCTGATCTACGCGGTGATCTTCTCCTCGCTGATCTACCCGATCGTGTCGCACTGGATCTTCGGCGGCGGCTGGCTCGCGACGAACATCGGCATGCAGGACTTCGCCGGCTCCACCGTGGTCCATCTGATCGGCGCAACGGGCGCCTTCGCCGCCCTGCTTCTACTCGGGCCGCGCCAGGGCAAGTACGGGCGCGACGGCAAGCCCAACGTAATCCCGGGCCACTCGATGCCGTTCGTGGGGCTTGCGGTGCTGATTCTGTGGTTCGGCTGGTTCGGCTTCAACCCGGGCTCGACGCTCGCGGCGATCGGCGGGCGCTTTGCCGAGGTGGCGATCGTGACGAACATCGCGGCGGCCGCCGGCGTGCTCGGCGCGATGGGCACGATCTACCTCCTCACACGCACCTTCGACATCGGCATGACTGGCAACGGCGCGATTGCGGCCCTGGTCGCGATCACCGCCCCGTCGGGCTACGTCGAGTACTGGGCGGCGCCGATCATCGGCTTCGTGGCCGGCGTGATCGTCGTCTTCTGCGTGATCGCGATCGACAAGAAGCTGGACGACCCGGTCGGCGCGCTGTCGGCGCACGGCGTGGCCGGCATCTGGGGCACGCTGTCGTGCGGCATCTTCACCGCCCCGCGGCTCGCCGAGCTGAACGGCATCGGCCACGGCGGCCTCGTCTACACCGGCTCGTTCCACCAGCTCGGGGCGCAGGCTCTGGGCGTCACGGCGGCCTTCGCTTCGGTGTTCGCCGTCTCCTACTGCGTCTTCTTCCTGATCAAGGCCACCTACGGCCTGCGCGTGAAGCCCGACGAGGAGCGCTACGGCCTCGACATCGTCGAGCACGGCATGTGGGGCTACCCCGAGCAGTTCATGCCGGTGCCGGGCTCCGAGTACCACCCGCCCGCGCCGCCGGCGCAGCGGCCGAGACCACGACCGGTCCCCGTCGGACTCGGACAGGAGGCGTAATCAGATGAAGAAGATCGAGGCGATCATCCGTTCCGAGCGGCTCCAGAACGTCCAGGACGCGCTCGACGAGCTCGGCGTGTCCGGCCTCACAGTCAGCGAGGTGATGGGCTGCGGGCGCCAGAAGGGCTACACCGAGCAGTACCGCGGCTCGCGGGCGAACATCTCCCTGCTGCCGAAGCTGAAGGTGGAGTCGGTGGTGTCGGACTCGCTCGTGGACAAGGCTGTCGACGCGATCGTGGGCGGCGCCTACACCGGCGAGCTCGGCGACGGGCGCGTGTTCGTATACGACGTCGAGCAGGCCATCCGGATCCGCACCGGCGAGCGCGGTGAGGAAACCGTGCGCCACGAGACGCCGGTCGGCTGGGGTTACTGAGCCCGTGAGGCGTCTCTGGCGCTGGATCCGTGCCGTGATCGCCGACCGCGGCGAGAGCGACCCGGTTCCGATCTTCCTCGAGAAGGCCGACGCCGATGGCTACAGCTTCCGGCTCGGCCTGCGCGCCGGCA
This sequence comes from Thermoleophilaceae bacterium, assembly GCA_036555755.1. Taxonomy (GTDB): domain Bacteria; phylum Actinomycetota; class Thermoleophilia; order Solirubrobacterales; family Thermoleophilaceae; genus JAICJR01. Next base: position 1,770 of record DATBKS010000154.1, on the reverse strand, counting down.
TCGACGGGCAAGAGGTCGCGCGCATCCCGGTGCGCAAGCGGATCAACCCGGATCCGCACCCGATCCTCAAGGAGATCCATCACTGCGAGGTGGCCGGACGCGTGCTCGAGGCGGCCAACGTCTACGCCCTGCGCGAGAAGGTCGGCGCGCTGCTCGACTCGATAGCGCCGTCGCGCTCGCTGCCGCTCGTCTACTTCCGGGCGACTGCGATGGACTACGTCGTGCCGGTCTACGAGGACGACGGCCAGATCGTCTCCCCCGTGATCGGCGGGCCCAACCTCAAGTCGCGCGACCTGGGCGGCATCCGCGCGGAGGTGTGCCGCTACCTGCTCGCGGCGGGCTACGTGAACAGCGAGGACGAGGTGGCGGTGGGCATCCTGCTCCCCAGCGACCTCAGCCTGGTGCCACCCGCCGCCGTGATCCGCTCGCTGGACGACGACGACCTCTGGATCCCGACGGTCGAGGGCATGTCGGCCGACGGCACGGTGATCGGCGTCCTCGGGCACGCGGCACAGCTGCGGCCCGCCGAGCGGCGCCGCACCCCCGGCCCCGCGCCGCACGACACCGCTCCGGCGGCTCCCGACGTGGTGTCGCTGCTGCGGTACGTGCGCGCAGAGCTCGAGCGCCTTCACTCCAATACCGATCCGGCGGCGCTCTACGCGAGTGAGGTGCTGCCGGAGGTGTGGGCCGCTGCCGAGCGGCGCACCGAGGATGCGGGCTCGCGCCTCGTGGCTCCCCTCGAGAGCGACGGCGAGTCGTCAAGCCTGGCGCTCGACGTGCGCCGGACCGGCGCCGGCGACCTCGTGGCGGCCCTGATCGACCGCCACATCAGCGTCTTCCTGGCGTCCGACGAGGACGCCCTGGCCCGGCAGGTCGGCGGCTACCTCGAGCGAGGTGGCTTCCTGGGCTCCCCCGAGCAGGTCGAGACATCAACCGAGGAGGTTCTTGCCACATGACACCGCTCACCGTCGAGCGCTACGCGAACGGGCGCGAGGTGGAGGTGAAGGACGTCCTCGCACTCGCGGAGGAACACGGTGTGCGGATGCTCGACTTCAAGTTCACCGACCTCCCGGGCACCTGGCAGCACCTGGGCCTGTCGATTCACTCGCTGGACGAAGAGGCCTTCACCGAGGGTCTCGGCTTCGACGGCTCCTCGATCCGCGGCTTCCAGGAGATCTCGGCCTCGGACATGGTGCTCGTGCCGGACGCATCCAGCGCGCTGATCGATCCGTTCCATGAGCAGCCGACGATGTCGATCATCTGCGACGTGATCGATCCGATCACGCGTGAGCCGTACTCCCGCGACCCGCGCTACGTGGCGATGAAGGCCGAGCGGCACCTGCGCTCGACGGGCATCGCGGACACGTGCTTCATGGGGCCCGAGGCGGAGTTCTTCATTTTCGAGCACGTGGCCTTCGACCAGCGGGCGCACACCGCCTTCTACGAGGTCGACTCGAGCGAGGCCTACTGGAACACCGGCCGCGGCTTCGGCAGCGATCCCGTGCAGCGCAACGGCGACTCCAATCTCGGCCACAAGATCCGCTCCCAGCAGGGCTACTTCCCGAGCGCGCCGTCGGACACCCACGGCGACCTGCGCGCGCGGATGGTCAGCCAGCTCGAGGCGATGGGCGTGCGCTGCGAGTTCCACCACCACGAGGTGGGCTCTGCCGGCCAGGCCGAGATCAACCTGCGCTTCAACACGATGTTGCGCATGGCCGACCAGATCCAGCTCTACAAGTACGTGATCAAGAACGTGGCGGCGCAGGCGGG
>DATBKS010000153.1:0-8971 GCA_036555755.1 Thermoleophilaceae bacterium | reverse complement strand
CACGTTGAACAGAAGGTTCAGCCCTACCGCGGCCCCGACGAACTCGGCCAGGTCGGTCGCCATCGCTATCAGCTCCGCCTGCACCCACAGGCCCAGGCAGGCCGGCCTCCGAAGATGCGCCCGGCATAGTTCCGGCAGGTCGCGGCCGGTGGCCACACCGACCTTGGCGGACAGGTACTGCACCAGCATGGCCATCAGGTTGGCCGCCACGATCACCCACGCCAGCGAGTACCCGAATGCCGCCCCCGCGGAGAAGTTCGTAGCGAAGTTGCCTGGGTCGATGTAGGCGACCGCGGCCACGAACGCGGGCCCGAGCAGGGCCACGATGCCGCGCACCCGTCCGCGCGCGCGCAGCAGGCGCAGCCCGCTCTCGTCGGGGACCGCCGCACCGGCCGCCAGCGGCAGCGCCGCTGAGTTCGCGGTCGGCGGCGTCAAGGTCAGCCCACCGAGGGGCCGAGCCCGAGCGACTGCGGCGTGCTCGCGTCGGGCGAGGGCTGGTGCAGGCCCTCATCGAGCGAGCCGAACTCGGTCATCAGCGCCGGGCTGCCGCCCCACGGGGTCTGCTCCTCCGCCACCAGGGTGTTCGTGGTGAGCAGCAGGCCGGCGACCGAGGCGCCGTTCTGGAGCGCTGAGCGCGCAACCCGGAGCGGGTCGATGATGCCCATCTCGACCATATTGCCGTAGCGCCCCTGCAGGGCGTCGAACCCTTCGTCCGGGCCCATCTTGGCCATCTGCGCGACTACCTCCTCGCCGGAGTAGCCCGCGTTCGTGGCGATCAGATAGGCCGGCTCGGTCAGCACCCGCCGCACGATGTCGACACCGGTCGCGTAGTCGTCCTTGACCTGCAGCTCGTCCAGGGCGCCTTCGGCGTGCATCAGGGCCGCACCGCCGCCGGCCACGATGCCCTCGGCCATCGCGGCCCTGGTGGCGGACAGCGCGTCCTCGACCCGGTGCTGCAGCTCCTTGAGCTCGGCGGGGGTGGGCGCGCCGACCTTGATCACCGCGACCTTGCCGGTGAGCGCGCCGATCCGCTCGGTCAGCACATCCTCGTCGGCACCGAACGTGGCCCGTTCCCGCTCGGCGCGTAGCTGGGTGACCCGGAACTCGACGTCGTCGGAGGTACCGCCGCCGCCGATGATCGCGGTCCGGTCGGCGTTGACCCTGACCTGCGCGGCCCGGCCGAGCTGATCGATGGTCATCGTCTCCAGGGTGAAGCCGGAGTGCCTGCTGTAGACGGCACCGCCGGTGATCGCCGCGATGTCCTCCAGCTTGTGCAGCCGCCGGTCGCCGAACCCGGGAGCCCGCACGGCCACACACTGGAACGTCCGGTTGACGTGGTTGTGTACGAGCATCTGGAGGGCCGTGCCCTCGACGGTCTCGGCGATCAGGATCAGCGGACGCGGCGCTCGCATGATCTTGTCGAGGATCGGCATCAGCTGCTGGACCTTGGTGATCTTCTCACTGCACAGCAGGATGTACGGGTCGTCCACGATCGCTTCGAGGCTGGCCGGGTTGGTCACCATGTAGGGCGAGAGGTACCCGTTGTCGAACTCGAAGCCCTCGACGAAGTCGACGCTCATCCCATGAGCGGCCGACTCCTCCACGGTGACGATGCCGGTGTCGCCGACCGTGTGCAGGGCCTTGGCGATCACCGCGCCGACCGTGTCGTCGTCGTTCGCCGAGATCGCGGCCACCCGTGCGTAGTCCTGCTCGGTAACCACGGGGTGCGCGGCGCTCTGCAGGTGCTCGACCAGCCGGCCCACGGCCACGTCGATGCCCCGCTTGACCAGCACCGGGTTGGCCCCGTTGCCGATCGCGTTCATGCCCTCCCTGACGATCCCCTGGGCGATCACGGTCGCGGTGGTGGTGCCGTCGCCGACGATGTCGTTGGTCTTGATCGCCGCTTCCTTGACCAGCTGCGCGCCCATGTTCTCGAACTGGTTCTTCAGGTGGATCTCCCGGGCGATCGTCACCCCGTCGTTGGTGACCACGGGCGACCCGGTGATCTTCTCCAGGATGACGTTGCGCCCCTTGGGCCCGAGGGTGGACTTCACGGCTTCGGCCAGCTGATCGACGCCTGCCAGCAGCAGGCTGCGGGCGTCCGGGCCGAAACGCAGTTCCTTGGCCATGGCTTCCTCCTCGGGCTCCGGGGTAACAGGGTATGGCGGGTTTACGGGACGAGGATCGCGCGGCCGCGCACGCGGACCGCGTCCAGGTCGGCGAATGCCTCCGGCGCGGCGTCGAGCGGGTAGGTCCGGGTGTGCAGGGTGACCTTCCCGCCCTCGGCCAGCACCATCAGCTCGGCGAGGTCGTTGTAGGTGCCGACGATGTTGCCGATGATGTTGCGCTCCGTGGTGATGATGTCCAGGGTCGGGATGTGGAGCTCGCCGCCGTAGCCGATGACGAAGTAGGAGCCGGCCTCGCCGGTCATCGCCCACCCGTCGGCCTCGGCGCCCTGCTCGGCGACGAAGTCGAGCACGACGCTGGCGCCGCCGCCGGTCAGGTCCTTCACCGCGTCGACGTGCGCGCCGTCGGCGGGCACGGTGTGGTCCGCGCCCAGCTGCTCGGCGAGCTTGAGCGCATCGGGGTTACGGTCCACCACGATGATCTTGGTGGCGGTGAGCGCGGCCAGGCACTGGATGCCGATGTGGCCGAGGCCGCCCGCGCCGATCACGACGCAGCTGGTGCCCGGGTAGAGCAGCGGGATGGCCTTGCGGACGGCGTGGTAGGCGGTGATGCCAGCGTCGGCGAGCGCGGCCACGTCCTTCGGCTGGGTGGACGGGTCGAGCTTGATGCAGGCCCGGGCCGTGGTGAGCAGGTATTCGGCCATGCCGCCGTCGCGCGACAGGCCGGGGAACTCGCTGTTGATGCAGTGCATGTCGTCGCCGGCCCGGCAGGCGTGACACAGCCCGCAGGTGGGGGTCGGGTGCAGGATCACCGTGTCCCCGACGGCCACGTTGGTCACGGCGGAGCCGACCTCGTGCACCCAGCCGGCATTCTCGTGGCCCAGGATGTAGGGCAGCGGCGTGTGCATCGCCGCGTCCCACTGGCCCTCCATGATGTGCAGGTCGGTGCGGCACACCCCGGCCCCGCCGATCTTCACGATGACGTCGAGCGGGCCGCGGATGGCCGGCTCGGGTACCTCGTCGACCACGGGCATCTGATGAAAAGCGTGCAAACGGACGGCCTTCACTGCTCCTCCTCGCCTAGTCCTGATGTGCCGTACCGGTGCCGCAGCATGCCGCGGCAGATGCCGGCGTTTGCCTCGATGCTGACCCGCGTGGTGTGCGCCCGGCGCAGGTGCAGTGGAACCGCGTCGGCGTCCAGCGGCGCGCCCGTCCCCGGGTCGATCAGCAGCGAGGCGTCGTCGCCCGCGGGCAGCCCCAGCTCGGCCCGGCGCTGCCGCAGCCGCTCGAGCGCGGCCGACGGCGGGGCCTGACCCAGGGTGAGCGCGGCCAGCGCCGACGGCCCGGTGCCCGCCGCGGCCAGCGGGCGGCAAACGAGGTCGGTGCCGGCCAGCACCGCCTTACGCAAGAAGTCGGCGCGCAACTCATGAAGCTCGCCGACCGCTTCGCCGTCGAAGGACCGGGCGAACCCGGCCCTGGCTGCCACCCCGCCGTTGATCGCATCCGAGGCGAAGTGGTCGTCGAGCACCACCTCCGTCGTGCGCACGCCTGGCAGGGCCGACACCGCGTCATAGGCGTCGGCCACCATCAGGAACGCGAAGTTGGGCGCGCAGAAATACGTCGGCAGCCGGAGCCGGACCTGGGCATCCCCGTCCGCGGACACGGCGCACGACGAGACGAAGCCGAGCGAGGTGATCGGCTCGTCCAGCTCCGGGTCTCGCACCGCGTCAAGCGCGGCCAGTACCCGCGCGGCCCCCGGGGGTGACTCCCCCGGGGGCGCGCTCGGGGATCCGGCTGTCACTGGGTTAGTCATGCCCCCGAGGCCGCGTGCTCCTCGGGCTCGCCAGCGAACACCTCGTGAGCGCCGGGCGTGCCGGGCTCCTTCAGCTGGTACTCGGCCGGCACCTCGATCCCGTACAGCTTGGCCGCGTTCAGGCCCATGATCTTCTTCTTCGAGTCGCTGTTCATCCGCGGGTAGTCGGTGAGCGAGGCATCGTCCGGCATCTCCCAGTCGATGAAGCCCTCGACCTGCCACTTCGGCTCCCAGATGGCGTAGTCGCTGCCGAAGAGCATCTTGTCCTCGCCGACCCAGAACAGCAGCTCGCCCATCACCTTGGCGAAGAACTTCGGCCGGGCGTGCATCAGGCCGCCGATGACCACGGCCAGGCCCGCGTACACGTTGGGCTCCTGCGTCGCCATGAAGCAGAAGTCCTCGATCCGTGGCAGCCCGACGTGCTCGACGATGAAGTTCAGGTCCGGGAAGTCCGTGGCCGCGTGGTCCACGTCGGCCACGTCGAACGCGTCCTTGTCCAGCGGCCAGATCGTCGGGCCCTTGTGGACGTGGATGTTCTTGACCCCGAGCTTCTGGCACTCCTCCAGGTAGCGGTAGGCCGCCGGGTCGGTGAGCTTCCAGCCCCGCGAGCCCGCGTTCCACTCGGCGCTGTAGAGCTTGCAGCCCTTGGACCCGAAGCGCTCGACGTTCTTCCTGAGCTCTTCGAGACCCGCGTCGCCGTCGCGGGGGTCCCACCGCGTGTTGTAGATGAACTTCCCTGGGTGCCTCTCGCCCATGAGCGCGTTGCGCTCGGTGGTGTTGAAGCCCTCCTTGTACCACTCCTTCAGATAGGTCGGCTGGAAGATCGCCACGTCCACGTACCCGTCCTCGAAGACGTCCTTCATGAGGTCGTCCTCGGAGTACTTCTGGAAGTGCTCGATCGACCAGTGCGTCGCGGGAGGGCCGAGTCCCTGGTAGGCATGGAAGCACTCGATCCAGCCCTTGGCGTACTGCTCGGCGCCCGGCACCCAGTTGTCCGGAGCCGCGTTCCAGTAATGCATGTGGCCATCGACCACGAAGTACTTCTCGCCGTTCTTTTCGTACACCGTTCCTCCTGATCCTCAGCAGGCTGAATCGAGTGTCTCCGTGCCCCTGACTAGCTCGACGTCGGCTTCAGGTCGAAGCCGAGGTATTCCGCTGCGTCCTCCGGGTTGGCGACCATGATGGTCCGGTCGTCGGTGTGGATCATCCGGCCGTAGTGCGTGGACATATCCTCCTCGAACTCGGCCTGGTCGAAGTAGCCGGGGTCCTCCCCCAGTGCCTCGGAGACCTCGTCGTAGATGACGTCCATGCGGCCGATCGCGTCGACCCGGATCATCGACGGCAGCGGCGTCACCGTCACGTTCGGCTTGGTGGCCATGACTTGGGCGATCACCGCCCCGACCTGGTTGTTCATCAGCGTGAACCCGCACTTGTTGGACGCGGTGTTGTCGGCCTTGAACGGGCTTTCCGGGTGCTTGAACGTGGTCACTGCGCCAGCTCCTTTGGTGCTTCCAGGTTAATGTCGGACAGGATTCCCGAGAAGCGGCTCTTGCACGCGTCCAGGCCGTCCTCGAATCGCGGCGGCTTCGCGTCGGGCTGGGACCAGATCGGCTGCAGGGTCCGGGCGGCGGACAGGGCGCGCGGCACCCAGGTCGACAGCCAGCCCTGCATGATCGTCCGGTTGTGGTCGGCGAACTCGCGGTCGTTGGTCAGCAGCTCGAACATCGGCTTGGTGTAGCGCAGGTCCCGCTCGGCGAAGTCGTACTCGGCCGCGCCGACGATCGTCGGGGTGACGAAGTCGCCGTTGCGCGGCGCCGCCTGCTGCACCAGGTGGCTGCGGAACAGCTCGCCCACCAGCGGCTCGAAGACGATGTTCCCGGCGAAGACCGCCTCGCACCAGTCATCGGTCGCGGTGAGCTGCTCGGCGAGCGCGCGCACGCCCTGCCAGGGCGGGTCGCTGTTCCAGGCCTCGATGTGCGCCGTGCCGTTGAAGCCGGGTACCTCCTCGCTCAGCGTGAGGTTGTACAGCGCGAGGTCCTGAGCGGCCCGGATCCGGTGCATGCTGTTCACCGAGATCGCGTTGTTGTGCATGTTCGTTGGCGCACGGCGGTTGGCGTTGGCGTACAGGTACAGGCCGAGCCCGTGGTCGACGTGCATCCACGCGCCGACGTTGCGCTCCACGAAGACGACCCAGTTCCGGTTCCACTGCTCGAACGCCTTGGCCGAGCGGGCCGATTCGACGTTCTGGGTGACCTGCCGCACCACATTGGAGTTGTAGCGGTAGAGGGTCAGCTCCCACTCCTCGTTCGGGTCGCGGAACTCGTGCCAGCCGTGTGCGGGCCAGTCGTAGCCCTTGCCGCCCGATCCCGGATACCGCTCCGGCTCGGGCCGGTCAGAGCCCCAGGCCTTCAGCGCGGTCCAATTCAGCGGGTAGCCGCCGATCCCGTCGGAGAACCCGTACAGCCAGCCCTGGCTGAGGTAATGCCGCGGGTCCGGCTGGACCTCGACGGTCATGTCCTCGTAGTGGGTCTGCTTGCGCTTCTGCGGCGTGTAGTAGTTGAACCTGCGTGCGTCCGAGTCCGGGAACTCCTTGGCGCCGGCCTCGGCGTCGGTGAACACCGGCTTGGGAACACTGCGTTCCTGCGGCGCGGTTGTCATGAGGTCTCCCCTTTACGTTGAGAGTTCAGGCCGATGTCGCGGCCAGGCGCTTCGCAGCAGGCCTGGCGTTCCTCCATTGCTCCTTACTGCTCGCTGGGATCGCCGGTCGTGGTGAACTTGTCGTAGTAGATGCGCTTCTCGGGAACGCCGAGAATGGTGAGCATCGGTATGGCCGCCTCGACCATCGGCGGCGGTCCGCACACGTAGGCGTGGATATTCATGAGGCTGGTCTCGTGCCGCTTGACCACGTCGGTGATCAGGCCGGTCTCGCCCTCCCATCCGTCGTCCTCGGCCGGCTCCGACAGCGCGGGCACGTACCGGAAACCGGGCAGCGACTCTTCCAGGCCGCGCAGTTCCTCCTCGAAGCACAGGTCGCGGCGGCTCCGTGCCCCGTAGTAGTAGGTCGCCTTGCGGTCGATCCCGCGCTCGGCCATCGAGCGCAGCAGCGACAGGATCGGCGCCATCCCGGCCCCGCCCCCGACGAAGATCAGGTCGTCATCGCCCTCCCGGAGCGTGAACACGCCGAACGGCCCGCTGATGTCGAGGCGGTCGCCGACCGCGAGCGTGGTGTCGAGGAAATGCGAGAACAGGCCGTCCGGATACACCTTGATCACGAACTCGAGCTGGCCGCTCTCCCGGCTCGAGGTGTTCGCCATCGAGAAAGACCGGGTCGCGTCGTGGCCCGGGACCTTGATGTCGATGTACTGCCCTGGGAAGAACTTGATCTCCCTGGGCTCCACCAGCCGGAGTACCAGGTGCCGCAGGTCATGCGTGACCGGATCGTTGGCGACGACCTCGGCAACCGCCTCGGTGATCGGCAGGCCCGAGCGGATCATTTCCTCGTCGAAGTTGAGGAGCTCGATCGTCACGTCCTCATAGGCGTGCGCCCGGCAGAGGAGCGTATAGCCCTCCTCCTTCTCGTAGTCGGGCAGCGCGAACGTCGAGTACTTCTCGAGCTCGATGTCTTCGCCGTCGAGGACGAAGGACTTGCAGGACGAGCACTGCCCCTCCTTGCAGCCGTGCATGAGCATGATGCCCTGTTCGAACGCGGAGCGGAGGATCGTCTGCTCCTCGTCGACCTCGATCTCGATGCCGACCGGTTCGAACCGGACTACATGCTTGTCGGCCATGGCCCCCTCACGCGTGTCGCGCTGCGCTCCGTCCCGGGAATCTCGCTCGGTCGTAAGAAGAAGGAGGGCCGAGGGCCTTGGCCGACGGCCCTCCTTCCTTATCGCGTTGTCTCCTGTACTGCTGTGGCTGGGCCGGCGCTACGCGTCGACCGGGAAGCGGCCGCCGGGACCGCCGCGGATGTACTTCGCGTGGAAGGCTTCCCTTTCTTCGGGCGACATCTCGTTGAACAGGACGTTGGGGCTCTGCAGCGGCGGGCAGCGGCGCAGGTGGTCCAGCGTCCACATCTTCTTCTGGTCGCCCAGCTGCAGATGCGGCTGCGCGGTCATGGTCTTGCCGTCGTCGCGGACGTAGCCCATGTCCGACACCACGTCGGCCCAGTTCCAGCCGTGGTAGAGCGTCTCCCATTCGCGGTAACCGGTGAGCCGGCCCATGTTCGGCGTGTTCCGGCCGTAGTAGGTCGGCCGGAACGCGGTCACGTCTGTCCACTTGCACATCTCGTGGCAGTACGTGCGCACCACGCCGTCGATCTCGGCGTAGACCATGTCCTCGCGGACCAGGCACGGGACCAGGCAGGTCCAGCAGCGCTGCGGGTACCAGTAGTCGACGTCTTCGAACACGATCGGGTTGTGCCCGTTCGGGATCGACAGCCGGTTGTAGTTCTCCCACCACTTACCGTACTTGTCGTACCAGCCCGGGTACTTGTACTCGAACCACTCGAAGTCCTCGTCGGTCATCGGGTCGATCCGCCAGTAGTTCGCCAGCCAGCCGGTGGCGAAGAACTGCGCTACCTCGTGCACGTAGCCCTTGTTCCAGATCTGGTTCCAGGCCTCCTCGATGAGGTCGTGCGGGACCACCAGCCCGTACTTCTCCAGCGGCACCAGGTAGCTGCGGTAGTAGTCGTCGTAGATCCACCGCCGCCACATCTCCGCGTAGGACTCCCGGTCCTTGCGGCGGTCCTTGGTGCCGTACTCGATGAACGTGCCGATCGCGGCGTCCACCACCCGGTGGTTGTTCCACCACGCGTAGCGCAGGTCGCGTTCGAGCAGCTGGCGGTTGTCCTCGTCCGACAGCGCCATCAGCAACGTGGCGTAGCCGTTGCTGATATGCCGCGACTCGTCGGACTGCACCGAGTGGAACACCGTGGGGAGCAAGTAATCGCCGTTCGCGGCCGCCTCCGCCGGCATCGCGACGAACAGCGTGTTCGTGAACGCGGTCTCGGCGACGATGGTCAGGTAGATGCTCG
>DATBKS010000152.1:0-24572 GCA_036555755.1 Thermoleophilaceae bacterium | reverse complement strand
CTGGCCCTGGCGGGCCTCGGCGGCCTTCTCCAGCACCGGGCCAAGCACCCGGCAGGGCCCGCACCACTCGGCCCAGAAGTCGACGACCACCGGGAGCTCGCGCGAGCGCTCGACGACCTCCTGCTCGAAGGTCTGCTCGGTTACGTCAATCGCCATCGCCATTGAGGCTAGCGATGGCCTCTTGGCGGCTAGACCGTCGCCGGGGCCTGCTCGGCCTGCTTGGACTCCGCCGCCTCGGCCTCCTTGGGCTGGCCGGCCTCGGGGGGCGGCTCCTGACGCGGCAGCAGGACCTCGCGGGCGATCACCAGGCGCTGGATCTGGCTGGTGCCCTCATAGAGCTGCATGATCTTGGCGTCGCGCATCAGCTTCTCGACCGGGTACTCCTTGATGAAGCCGTAGCCGCCGTAGACCTGCACGGCGTCCGTCGTGACCTTCATCGCGGTGTCCGCGGCGAAGCGCTTCGCGTGGGACGACTCGAGCGTGTTCCGCTTGCCCTGGTCGAGCAGCGAGGCGCCCTGCCAGGTGAGCAGGCGCGACGCCTCGATCTCGGTCGCCATGTCGGCGATCATGAACTGGATCGCCTGGTGCATCGCGATCGGCACGCCGAACTGGACGCGCTCCTTGGAGTAGTCGCGGGCGAACTCGAAGGCGGCGCGCGCGATGCCGACGGCCATTGCCGCCACGCCCGGCCGCGTGCGGTCGAGCGTCATCATCGCGAGCTTGAAGCCCTTGTTCTCCTCGGCGAGGAGGTTCTCCTCGGGGATCGCGACGTCGTTGAACGAAATCGTGGCCGTGTTGGAGGCACGCTGTCCGAGCTTGTCCTCCTTCTTGTCGACGGTCACGCCGTCGAGCTCGCGGTCAACCACGAAGGCGCTGATGCCGCGGTGGCCGGCCTCCTTGTCGGTCTTCGCGTAGACCGTGTAGTAGTCCGCGTGGCCGCCGTTGGTGATGAAGCACTTGGTGCCGTTGATCACCCACTGGTTGCCCTTCTTCACGGCGGTGGTGCGCATGCCGGAGACGTCGGAGCCGGCGTCCGGCTCGGTGAGGCAGAACGAGGCCAGCTTGGGCGCCTCGGCCAGCATCCCGAGGTACTTCTTCTTCAGCTCCTCGGAGCCGCCGAGCTGGATCGGCGCGGTGGCCAGGCCGTTACAGCTGATGCTCGTGCCGATGCCCGAGCAACCCCAGCCAATCTCCTCCTCGATCAGCACGCCGGTGAGGTAGTCGAGGCCGGGACCGCCGTACTCCTCGGGGAGGTGGCTGTTCATGATCCCGAGCTCCCAGGCCTTCTCGATGATCTCCTGGGGCCAGGTTCCGTCCTTGTCGTACTCCCAGGCGACGGGCCGGATCTCCTTCTCGGCGAAGTCATGCGCCATCTGCCGCATGTCCTTCTGCTCGTCGGTAAGCGTGAAATCGACCACTTCAAGACTCCCTTTTGCGGTCGGCGGAACGCCAATCCCCGGCGTCAGCCTCCCACTCGATTGATTCGTCAGTCAACGACGCTGAAACAAGTGTACCCGCCTGACGCGGACGTCAACCCACAGGCCGCAAATCAGCCGAAAAGCGCCTTTATGACGAGAAATACGCCGCCCGCGATGACGAGCAGGGAGAGGATCAGAAGCCCGATCTGGTCCGGATAGACCGCGGGGCGGCTGGGCGCCATCGTTCGGCGGCGGAGTCGGCGCCACATGGGCCACACTGTACGGAAGGTGGAGAGCGGCCTGGCAGTGGTGGTGATCGTCGTGTCGATCCTGGGAATCGTCGGCGCGCTGGTGGCCTTTGTGGGCACCGGCAAGCTGTACGAGCAGGTCGGCAAGGGCGACTTCGCGCTCGACCGCGAGTCCAGCGGCGGCGGCCCCGCCCCCGGCTCCGCGGCGGCCCGGGCGGAGGCCGAGGCGGAGATCCGCCAGCTCGTGGAGGCCAAGTCCGCCAGGCGCGAGGCGCGCGGGGAGCCGCCCCTCGACATCGACGCCGAGGTGGCGGCGCTCACCCGTCCGCGGGGTCAGGACGAGGCCCTGAGGGACGAGGTGCGCCAGCTCGTGATCGCCCGCAACGAGCGCCGGATCCGGCGCGGCGAGGAGCCGCTCGACGTGGAGACGGAGGTCGACCGTCAGCTTCGCGACATCGGTGCGTGAATCGGCGCACTCCCGGCTCCGCCAATCGGGTATAGATACCGCCATGCCGCGCGGCCGCCAATACGACCTCGATGAGCTGATCATCCGTCCGGGGACCTATTTCAACCCCCAGACCGAGGTGATGATCGTCGTCGATGACTCGCCCTCGATGGACTCCGAGATCTTCAACATGGAGGAGTTCGAGGGTGCCGACTGGGTGCTGATCTCGGACGATCTGCCGGTCGACGAGAGCGCGCGGGACGAGCTGCTCGAGAACTTCCAGTCCACGTACCACGGCGGCGACGGGCGCGCCGTGAGCAGCGACGACGATGACGACGACATCGACGACGACGAAGACGACTTCGACGAGGACGAGGAAGACGGACCGCCCGAGCTCGGGCTCGAAGACGACGAGTAGCCGGCTAGCCGCTCAGCCCGAGTAGCGCGAAGGCGTGACCCAGTGCGAGTGACCCTTGGGGTCCAGCACGTACGCGCCGTTGCCGCGGCGGGGGCCGAAGCTGACAACAATGGTGCCGTCGCCCGTGGCCATGAGCTCGGGGCGCGCGCCCGGATGGGACTCGATCAGGGCCGCCAGGCGCTCGGCCTGCGGCTCGGTCCAGGCGCCGTCCGAGCCCACCTGCTCCGTGAGGTGGCGGCCGGCCTCGCTGGCGGCGTCGACGGGTTCCTCCTCCGCGTGCTTGTCGATCAGGTGCCTGATCACGCGTGCGCGGTCGGTGAGGACGTGGGCCACCGTGCCGAATGTGGAGCCGGAGATCTCGTAGTAGCGCTCGACCATGCGGTCGCGCGGCCCGGCCTCCTGGGAGACGAGATCGGGGCGACGCCGCGCGACTTCCGCGTTCCAGTAGCGATCGTGACTGGAAATTGCCGGCAGGGTGGTCATGTGGTGGATATTCGCGCCTGTATGCAGCCGCATCGATACGGCGGTCCCGCGAAGGGCGGTGCGGCTAGCACGAAGGGGCGACTGTTCCGCCTCATAGGCTTCAGTCCTTCTTGAGACCCGTCTACGTACTCGGGCTGTTCATTCCGGTGGCCGTCGTCCTGAAGCTCGCGGACGCGCCCGACACCGCGATCTTCTTCACAGCCGCCATCGGCGTGATCCCCACGGCTGCGCTGATGGGGCGCGCCACGGAGGAGCTGGCGGCGCAGACGGGCCCCGGGATCGGCGGCCTTCTGAACGTCACGTTCGGCAACGCGCCCGAGCTGATCATCGCCCTGTTCGCGCTCGGCAAGGGGCTGCAGGAGGTCGTCAAGGCCTCGATCGTCGGCTCGATCATCTCCAACATCCTGCTCGTGCTCGGGGCCGCGATGTTCGTCGGCGGGCTGGGCAGGGAGAAGCAGACCTTCAACCGCACCGTGGCGCATTCGCAGGCGGCCATGCTGTTGCTCGCACTCGTCGCCGTCGTGATGCCGGCGCTGTTCGAGCTGGTCCGCGGGCATGGCCTGCCGATGGTCGGCGACACGCGCGTCAACTACGGCTCGAAGGTGGAGACCATCTCGGGGATCGTCTCGGGCATCCTGCTGATCAGCTACTGCGCCGGGCTCATCTTCTCCCTGCGCACGCACCGCGGGCTGTTCAACCCCCATTTGGACGGGGACGAGGACGAGGGTGGCAAGCGGCCGTGGTCGGTGAGGCGCTCTGTGGGGCTGCTGGCGATCGCGGGCGCGGGCGTGGCGCTGATGAGCGAGCTGCTCGTCGGCTCGATCGAGCACGCGGCCGACAGCATCGGGCTGTCGCAGTTCTTCATCGGCGTGGTGGTCGTGGCGATCGTGGGGAATGCGGCGGAGCACTGGGTGGCCGTGCTCGTGGCGCGCAAGGACAAGATGGACCTGGCGGTGAACATCGCGGTCGGCTCGAGCGCGCAGGTGGCGCTGTTCGTCACGCCCGTCCTCGTCTTCATGTCGTTCGTCATCGGGCCGCATCCGATGGCGCTGGTATTCAACGGCTACGAGGTGGCGGCGATGCTGCTCGCCGTGATCATCGCCAACTTCACGACCCAGGAGGGAGAGTCCAACTGGTTCGAGGGTCTCCAGCTGCTGGGCGTATACGTGGTGCTCGGAGTGGTGTTCGCCTTCGCCTGACCGCGCTCTGCGCGGCGGCCTTCTTCGTCGCGGTGGCGACGGCTGAGGCGCTCCCCCGCCCCGTCGCCCTCACGCACGGCTGGGAGTTCGCGCGCGGCCCCCACGGGAAACCGCAGCGCGGCTGGCACAAAGTGTCGGTCCCGCACGTCTTCGACGGCCGGCCCGACCCCTCGCAGTTCCATGGCACGGTCGGCTGGTACCGGCTGCGCTTCTCCGGGCCGGCCACGCCGAGCGGCTTCCACTGGGCGCTCCACTTCGGCGCCGTGCGCCGGGAGGCGACGGCGTGGCTCAACGGTCGCCGGATCGGCGCGCACGCCGACCCCTACGCGCCGTTCGCGCTGACGGCCCGCGGGCTGCGCCCGCGCAAGGTCAACGAGCTGCTGGTGCGCGTGGTGAACCGCAAGCACGCCGCGCCGCGCGAGGGCTGGTGGAACTGGGGCGGGATCACGCGGCCGGTGACGCTCGCCCCGCGCGGGCCCGTGGCCCTCGACGACATCGCGGTGCTGCCGTCGTTCAGCTGCACCGGGCCGGACGTGTGTGGCAGACCGGAGGTCCTCGTGCGCGCGCGGGTGAGCGGTAAGCGCGGACCGGTGAGGGTGAAGGTGACCCTCCGCTCGCCACGCGGGGCGGTGACGAGCCGCACGCTCAGGGCACACGCGCCGGGCGACCTCTCGGCCCGCTTCCCGCTGTCGGGCACGGCGGACCTCTGGTCGCCCGATCACCCCGCCCTTTACTCCACCTCGGTCAGCACGCGCTTCCAGGTGGCCCGGTTCGAGACCGGCGTCAGGTCCGTGCAGGTAAAGGGCGGGCTGCTCTACCTGAACGGCCGCCGGGTGCAGCTGCGCGGCGCCTCGATCGAGGAGGACATGCCCGGGCGCGGGCCGGCGCTGCGACCGTCGGACATCGAGCGGATCGTGGCCGAGCTCAAGGCCGTGGGCGCCAACGTCACGCGCGCGCAGTACGGGCTCAGCGACGAGCTGATGAGCGCGCTCGATCGCGCCGGGATCATGCTCTGGAACCAGGCACCCGTCTACCACCGCGACGTGCAGCTGCGCCGGCCGGAGGGCGTCGACGCCGCGCTGACGGAGGTGCAGCACAACATCGTCGCCGCGCGCAACCACGCGAGCGTGCTCGCCAACTCGGTGGACAACGAGCCGGTGACGATCCCGGATCGCCGCCCCGGCACGCGCGACTTCCTCCTGCACGCCGTAAAGCTCGCCAAGGCGCTCGATCCCGCCACGCCGGTGGCCGTGGACATCTCGCTCAAGCCGAACCTCGCGCCACAGCGCACGCTGACGCACTTCGACCTGCTCGGGCTCAACTCGTACTTCGGCTGGTACTCGGGCAGCGGGCCTAACTCGGTGGCCAACTTCGCCGACTTCGCCCCCACGCTCCAGGCCACACGCGCCGCGTATCCGCGCCAGGGGCTGGTGGTGACCGAGTTCGGCGCGGAGGCGTCACTCGACGGTCCCGCCGACCGGAAGGGCTCGTACGCGTTCCAGGCCGACTACGTGAACAGGGCGCTCGACGTGATCGACGCCACGCCGTTCCTCGGCGGCGCGCTCTACTTCACGCTGCGGGACTTCGCGGTGAAGCCGCATTGGGACGGGGGCGCCGGCCTGCCGGTGGCGCAGCGCACGTCGATCCACCACAAGGGCCTGCTCGCCTACGACGGCAGGCCCAAGCCCGCGTGGGCAGCGGCGCGCCAGCGCTTCGCCGCGACGCCGCTGTACGTGCCTACGCCTTAGGGCGCTCGGCCACGCGCCGCACCCAGTCGGCGGTTCGCGGGTGGCCGTCGAGCTGCAGATGCTCCTCCAGGATCTGATGGAAGAGCTCGTCGTCCTCCGGGTCGCGCATCAGGCCGTACTTGAGGAACGGGAAGGCGCAGCAGTCGGCGGCCGAGAAGTCGTCGCCCATCAGGTGGTCGCGGGCGTCGAGCAGCGCTTCGAAGCGGTCGAGCGAGCGCCGCATCTGCGCCGCCGACTCCTCGATGCCCTGCCCGGCCTCGATCGCATTGGGCCACACCTTCCAAACCTGGTTGAACCAGTCGATGAAGACGAGCACCTCCTCGCGGCGCGCCGGGTCGGCCGGGTAGAGCGGCGGCTGGGGGTGGTGCTTTTCGAGATAGCGGACGATCACCATCGAGTCGACCACCACGTTCCCGTCGTCGACGAGCACCGGCACCAAGCCCTGGCCGCTCACCTCCTCCACCGGCGAGCGGTCCGTGTACTCGATCCACACCGACTCCGCGGCCAGGTCCTTGTGCGCGAGCGCGAGCGCAACCCGCTCCACGTTGGTGGAGAACGGTGCGCGATAAAGGGTCAGCAAGGCCCGGTTACTTCAGGTACTGGTCGGCGCACTTCTGCAGCGCCGTGGCGTTGTTACCGCCCGCCTTCTTGATGCAGTTGGCGTAGTCCTGGAACTGCTTCGCGCTGGGCGCGGGAGCAGTGCTGGAGCCGGGCGCCGGGCTGGAGCCGGACCCCGAGCTCGAGCCCTGGCTCAGCGAGCCGCCGAGCGCGTTGAGCTGGCTGGCGAGGTCGGCGATCGGCTTGGCGCCGGAGGGCGCGGTGATCTTCTGCGAGCCGCCCACGTTGTCGAGCTCGAGCGAGATCTGCAGGGTGCCGCCGGTAGCGCCGCCCAGCTTGGACTGCTGGTCCTTCGGGACCGACAGCTCGAGGTTGGCGGCCACGCGGCGGATCGTGTTGTCGCTCTTGGCCACGTAGACGTCGATCTTCGGGTCCTTCACCACCTGCTCGATCTGTGACTTCTGCTTGTCGGTGAGCTGCGGCGGAGTGGACGCGCCTCCCAGGCTGCTCGTGGGTGCGCGCTTGACGAGCTGGTTGAGGTCGTCGAGCACCTTGGACACATCGAGCGTGGCCGACACGTGCTTGACCTGCGTGCCGCCGACCGTCGTGTCGCCCGCGTCCTTGGCGTCGGTGAGCCAGGTGGACGGGTGGATGCCCAGCTCGGACAGGCTCGTCTTGTTCTGGCCATTGCCCTTCTGAGAGGCGAGCTGCTGGTTGAGCTTGGCGACCGTCTCCTTGCCGACCTCGTACGACTGGTCGCGGACCTTGACGAAGAAGTCGTCGCCCGTAGAGGTGAGGCCGAACGGGACGCTCTGGCCGCCGCCGGAGATGTTGGCGTTCAAGTCCATGCTCGGCAGCTTGCCGGAGCCGTTGCTCACGTAGGGCCCGGAGAACTTGACCGAGATCGGGGCCGACAGCGCCTTGGAGCCGTTCACCTGAACCTGGAGGTTGAAGTTCACATCCGCGCTCTTGATGGGCTGGTGGAACGCGGTGTTGAGGAGCGCCGTGGCGTCCTTGTCGCTTCCGCTGCTGCCGCCGCAACCGGCGATCAGCGCGGCTCCGAGAACCAGCAGAAGGAAGGGCAGTACGGCGAGTCGCGAACGCAGGGCCAAGGTCGTTTTGCTCCGTTGTCGAAACCGAGTGGAGCGTCGAGACTACTAGGGCGCTCCGCAGAAACTTCCAGTTCCCCGGGCAGTTGAGGGAGCAGTGATCGCACGGGTATCGATAGCTGTTGCGGCCGCGCTGCTGGCGCTGGCCGCGCCGGCCTCGGCGAGCCAGGTGCTGCGGGTGACCGCCCACGGCGTGGTGGCGGAGAACGACCCGGCGCTGCCCGGCCAGTCCGCGGAGCTGCAGGCGCCGCCGGCCACGAGCTGCACGCGCCCGGAGAAGCCCCCGGTGGCGCGTCCTACAGCCCTCGCGGCCAGCGTGCCGGCCGTGCTGCGCGCCGACTACCGCAAGCACGCCCTCACGGCCGACGAGTACTCGAGCTACAAGGGCATCTACAACAAGGCCCGCTCAACGGCGGCCCGCCTCAGCGGCACCCGCCGCAGCAACCTCTACGGCGTGATCTTCTCGCTCGACCGGATCGCGCGGAACGGCTCGCTCACGGTCTCGCGCATGCACCCGCTGTTCTTCCAGCTGGACCACAACACACGCTTCTGGCCGCGCACAAGGCTGCCCCGGACACCGCCGCCCACGCCCAGCCCGTGCCGCTACTTCTCGAAGAAGAGCGGCTTCGTGACGCCGGTCCGCTACGTGTTCGACGACAGCCCGCTGATCTTCGAGTACTACCCGGGCAACGGGCTGCAGCTCCAGCCGCTCGCGAACTGGGGCAAGGTGAACGCGCTGGCGGGCGCCTGCATCGGCGTGTACGGGCCGAACGTGCCGTGCGAGAAGGACAAGCTCAGGACCTACGTCGACGCGATGGTCGCCACCGCGTCGAACCGCGGCGGCTTCACCACCTGGGAGTACTGGTTCCCGTTCGGCGGCGGCAGCCCGCCCTGGACGAGCGGCCTCTCGCAGGGCACGGCGATCACTGCGCTCATCCGCAGCGCGTTCGTGCTGCAGGACCCGAAGTACGTGAAGATCGCGCGCTCCGCCCTGGGGATCTTCACCCACTCGGCGCCGGTCGGCGTGCTCACGCACGCGTTCGGCGGCGACTGGTACTCGGAGTACTCGTTCGCGCCCGGCACCTTCATCCTCAACGGCTTCCTACAGGCGCTGAACGGGATCTGGGACCTCTACACCGCCACGAAGTCGAAGGCCGTGCGGGCGATCTTCACCCGCGGGAGCCGCGCCGCCAAGCACGCGCTGCACCACTACGACACGGGCGCGTGGTCGCTCTACACGCTCGGCGGGCAGGAGGACGACCTCAACTACCACCGGCTGGTGCGCGACTTCCTCAAGGGGCTCTGCGAGCGCACCAATGACCGCGTGTACTGCACCTACTCCACGCGCTTCACGAACTACCTGCACGAGCACGAGAAGCTCAAATACGTGGGGCCGGGCTCCGGGCGCGTGGGGCACGCGGTGCCGCTCAGCTTCCGGTTGTCGAAGATCTCCTGCGTGACGGTGAAGGTCAGACGCGGCGGCTCAACGGTCTACAGCAGCCGCGTGCTG
The DNA here is from genome assembly GCA_036555755.1 of Thermoleophilaceae bacterium. GTDB lineage: Bacteria > Actinomycetota > Thermoleophilia > Solirubrobacterales > Thermoleophilaceae > JAICJR01. Next base: position 15,436 of record DATBKS010000152.1, on the reverse strand, counting down.
ATGCCCTACGGGACGCACAGCTTCAGCTGGGTTCCGCGCTCGGCCGGGAGCTACACCGTGGAGTTCACGGCCTACGACTACCTCAACCACCTCACCCAAGAGACGGGGCATGTGACCGTTAAGAGGTAGGTTTTCGAGCCTCCATGGCTCCGAGGACCATTCTCTACACGGGCAAGGGCGGCGTTGGGAAGACGAGCGTGGCTGCTGCGACGGCGCGCCGCTGCGCCGCGGCGGGCATGCGCACGATCGTCCTCTCGACCGATCCGGCGCACAGCCTGTCCGACTCGCTCGAGACCGAGCTGGGCGGCGAGCCGACGGAGGTTGGCAAGAACCTCTTCGGCCAAGAGGTGCAGGCGCAGCAGGAGATGGAGCGCCACTGGGAGGCGGTGCAGGACTGGCTCGGGGAGCTGCTCGCCCAGCGCGGCGTGGACCGCATCTCGGCCGAGGAGCTGACCGTGCCGCCCGGCATGGACGAGCTCTTCTCCCTGCTCCAGATCAAGAGCCACCACGAGACCGAGGAGTACGACGCGATCATCGTCGACTGCGCGCCCACGGGCGAGACGCTGCGGCTGCTGTCGTTCCCGGACGTCGCGAGCTGGTGGCTCGAGAAGGTGTTCCCCTGGGAGAAGCGCGTGGTGGCCGCGGCGCGGCCGTTCGCGCGCACGTTCCTCGACGTGTCGCTGCCGAGCGAGGCGGTGTTCGACGACGTCCAGCGGCTCGTGCACAACCTCGTGGCGATGAACGAGATCCTCCGCGACCGGGCGTCGACCTCCCTGCGGCTCGTGATGAACCCGGACCGCATGGTGATCCGCGAGGCGATGCGGACGTTCACCTACCTGAACCTCTACGGCTACCTGACCGACGCCGTCGTCGTGAACCGGCTCTTCCCCGAGGACGTCGAGGGCGGTTACTTCGCCGCCTGGCGGGAGGTGCAGCAGGAGCACATGGAGCTCGTGCGCTCGGCCTTCTCTCCCGTGCCGATCCTGCAGGCGCCGTTCTTCGACCAGGAGGTGATCGGGCCGGAGATGCTCGACCGCCTGGGCGACGAGCTGTTCGCCGAGCGTGACGCCGGCTCCGTGCTGCACGAGGAGCTGTCCCAGGAGCTGGTGGCCGACAACGGGTCGGCCACGCTGCGGCTGCCGATCCCGTTCGTCGAGAAGGCGGACATCGACCTGAAGAAGATCGGCCTGGAGGTGATCGTGAGGGTCGGCGGCCAGAAGCGCACTATCATCCTGCCGCCCGCGATGGCCGCCTACCGGCCGCGCACGGCGCGGTTCGAAAGTGGCGCGCTGGAGGTCCTCTTCGAGCGAAGTGATGAGCGAGTACCGGCAGACGACACCCCCGCCTGAGGGCAGCGAAGCTCCCCCGCCTCCGCCCAAGTGGGACGAGGTGGACTGGGACACGTACGTGCCGCCCGGAGCGGGCGACGGCGGACCGCGCCTTGGCCCCGGCCCGGACCTGCGCCCGCTGTTCGCGCTGATCGACGTGATGCGCAGCGCGCTACCAGCGGAGCTGCGCGATCAGTTCAACTCGCTGGTGCGCGAAGTGCTGCTCACGCTCAGAGCACTCATCGACTGGTATCTCGAGCGTCTCCCCGGCGGCAAGTCGGAGAGCAAGGTCGAGGACATTCCGATCGAGTAGCTACTCGCCTTGTACTTCGCGCCGCGCCTCGCGCCCTAGATCGATCGCGCGAATGCTGTGCTCATCGGGCAGCTTGTTGAGCACCTGGCGGATGATCGCGATGACGTCGCGCTCGTCGTGCCCGTAGTCGTCGAGCAGGGACCTGAGTGCGGTGTGCGTGACCTTCAACTCGGCCGCGGTGAGGTCGACGCGGAAGGCGATCTCGCCCGGCTGGATCGGCTCGAAATCCTCGCTCATGGAGCAAAGCTACCAGCGCACGCGGTGGTTAACCTAGGCGCGTGGCCGCTAAGACCTGGATCCTCACCGGCTCGCCGGAGAACTTCGAAGCCACGCGCGAGCACGGCTTCAAGGTGATCGGGATGAAGGAGCTGCGGCGCAACATGGCGCAGCAGATCGAGCCGGGCGACGAGATCGTCTTCTACCTCACCCGGATCAAGGCCTTCGGCGGCATCGTGCGGGTGACCGGCGAGATGTACGAGGACCGCACGAAGATCTGGCCCGGCAAGCCCGGCAAGGTCGATCCGTATCCCTGGCGCTTCGAGACCGAGCCCGTGCTGATCCTCGACGAGGACACCTACGTGCCGGCGGAGGAGCTGGCGGCCGAGCTCGAGCACGTGCGCAAGTGGCCGCTCGAGCACTGGACGCTCGCCTTCCAGGGTCAGCTGCGGACGGTCTCCGACGCCGACTCTGCGCTGATCGGCGCGCGGCTGCGCGAGGCCGAACGCGCCGGCGCGGCGGCGTGAGCGCCGAGGACCGCGACCCGGCAGACCGCATTCGTACCCTCCTGCTCCGGGGCGACAACCTGCTGAAGCACGGGCGCGATCGCGAGCAGGCCCTTGCCGCCTTCGAGGAGGCGCGCGAGCTGGCCGCGGACGAGTCGGTGGATCCGCGCGTGCGCCAGCTCGTCGAGCACCGCATCGCGTCGATCGACCAGCTGCTGGGCGAATGAACCACGAACGCCACTACACGCTCGAGCAGGCCACAGCCGCGCTGCCGTGGGTGCGCGAGCGGCTCGAGCGGCTGCGGAAGGCGCACGCCCTTCTCAACGAGAAGGAGGCGCGCGACGCGCTGTCGGACGCTGCGCCCGGCAACGGCGGCGGGGAGCCCGGCCAGGTGGTGTCGGAGGGCTTCCTCGCGCTGCGCGCGGCGCTGCTCGAGCTGCAGGAGATGGAGATCGTGCTGCGCGACCTCGAGCGTGGGCTCGTGGACTTCCCCTCGCTGCGTGACGAGCGCGAGGTGTACCTCTGCTGGGTCGAGCAGGAGGAGGACGAGATCGCCTACTGGCACGACCTCGATGCCGGCTACGCGGGCCGTCAACCGCTCTAACCGAGCGGCGCCTCGGCGGCGGGGTGGGTCTTAGGCGTCTCGGCGCTGCGCAGCGGCGCGACGAGCAGCGCGGTGAGCGCGGCGGCCACGGCGGCGCCGACAAAGGCGAGCGCAGGGTCGCTGTCGTAGAGCGGCAGCCAGATCACGGGCGCTGCCGCATTGCCCGCGAACTTGAACGCCGAGACGACCGAAGTCGCTCCCGCTCGGTTTGACGGGACCGCCTCGACGGCGAGCGTGTTGAGCCCGGCCCAGGCCACGGTGGAGCCCATGCCGGCGAGGAACCACAGCGCGGCGGTGACCCCCGCGGACCCGGCCACGCCGATCAGCGCGACCACGACCGCGCACACCAGCGAGCCGACGGCCACGGTGGCCACCCGACCGAAGCGGTCGACCGCCTGACCGCCTGCCCGTCCCGACACCACGCCGGCCACGCCGAACGTGGCGAGCACCGTGCCGCGCATCGTGGAGCCGAGGCCGAAGGCGTCGCTCAGTCGCAGCGCCACCAGGAAGCCGAGCCCCGTGACGCCCGCGTAGGTGGCGAACCCCGCCGCCGAGAGCACCCCCACGCGGCGCGTGAACGCCGACCGCAGCCGCGCCGGTGCCTGCCCTTCCTGGCGCTTGCTATCTGGCGGCGGGAAGAAGGCGAGCGCGACCGTGATCGCGGCGGGCAGGAAGAACGCGAGGCGCCAGTCCACGGCGCCCGCGAGCCCGCCGCACAGCGGCGACAGTGCGATGGCCGCGGTCTGCACCGCGGCGAAGGTGCCGACGGCCTCGCCCAGCCGGCGGGCGGGCGTGATCTCGGCGAGCCCCGCGAGCAGCAGCGGCGTGACGAACGCGTTGGCGCAGCCCTGCGCGGCGCGCAGCGCGAGGAAGGCACCGATCGACGGCGAGAACGCGGCCCCAACGGAGGCGATCGCGTAGAAGACGTACGCCGTTCGCACCACGCGCCGCCTGCCGAGCCGCTCGCCGATCGTGCCCGACACGAGCTGGAGCAGTGCGAACGGAACGATGTAGGCGGGAATCGCCGCGGCCACCTCGGCGGTGGAGGCGTCGAAGGCATCGCGAAGCTGCGGGATGAGCACCGCCAGCAGACCTGCGCCGAACGGACCCATGAACCCGCCCACGTACAGAGGGAGCGCATGAGCGCGCTGACGGTCCACCCATCGATGGTTTCAAACGCTTATCGTCGGGCGTCGTGATCGGACTCGACGACGTGCAGGCCGCAGCGCGCACCATCGAAGGACACGCGCACCGCACCCCTGTGCTGAGCTCGCACGCGCTCGACGAGCGGGTGGGGGCGCGCGTGCTGATCAAGGCTGAGCCGTTCCAGCGCACCGGGTCGTTCAAGTTCCGCGGCGCCTACAACAAGATCTCGTCGCTGAGCGACGACGAGCGGGCGCGCGGCGTTGCCGCGTTCTCTTCCGGCAACCACGCCCAGGCGGTCGCGCTCGCGGCGCGCCTGCTGGGCACCAGCGCGACGATCGTCATGCCCGAGGACGCCCCCACGCTTAAGCTCGAGGCCACGCGCGGGTACGGCGCCGAGGTGTTGACCTACGACCGCTACAACGAGGACCGCGAGGCGATCGGCACGCGGCTGGCGGAGGAGCGCGGCCTCGCACTCGTGCGCCCGTTCGACGATCCGCTCGTGATCGCGGGACAGGGCACAGCCGCGCTCGAGCTTGTCGAGGAGGCGGGCGAGCCCGATCTCTTTCTCGCGCCGCTCGGCGGCGGCGGGCTGATGGCGGGCTGCGGGTCGGTGGCGCGGCAGCGCAACCCGGACGCGCGCATCGTGGGTGTCGAGCCCGAGGGCTTCGACGACACCAAGCTCTCGCTCGAGCGCGGCACGCCGACGGAGGTGCGGATCGGCCGCTCGATCGCCGACGCGCTGCAGGTGCCGAAGCCCGGGGAGATCACGTTCGGGATCAACAGCCAGCTCCTGGAGGCGGTTGCCATCGTGAGTGACCGCGAGCTGGTCGAAGCCATGCGCTTCCTGTTCGAGCGCATGAAGCTCGTGGCCGAGCCCGGCGGCGCCGCGGGCGTGGCGGCACTGCTCGCGGGGAAGGTCGAGGTGGAGCCGGGCTCGAAGGTCGGCGTGATCGTCTCGGGCGGCAACATCGGCGCCGCCCGCTTCGCGCAGCTCCTGGCTACGCGGCCTTAGCCTGCTCCTCGACTTCCTGGATCGAGCGCGGCGGCGGGCCGATGTACTTCGCGGTCGGCCTGATCAGGCGACCCTCGCGCTTCTGCTCGAGGATGTGAGCGGACCAGCCGGCCACGCGGGCGCTCGTGAACATCGGCGTGAAGAGGTCCGGCGGGACGCCGGCGAAATCGAGCACCACGGCTGACCAGAACTCGACGTTCGTGGCAAGCACGCGGTCGGGCTTGCGCGCCTGAAGCTCGGCGAGCGCGGCCTCCTCGAGGGCCTCAGCCACCTCGGCACGCGGGGCGCCGACCTCCTTGGAGGTGCGCCGCAGCACGCGGGCGCGCGGGTCCTCGGCGCGGTAGACGCGGTGGCCGAAGCCCATCAGGCGCTCACCGCGGTCGAGCAGGTCCTTGACGTACTTCTCGGCGTCGCCCGACTTCTCCACGTCGTCGAGCATCTTCAATACTCGCGACGGAGCGCCGCCGTGCAGCGGTCCAGACAGCGCGCCCACGGCTGCCGAGAGACAGGCCGCGACGTCGGCGCCGGTGGAGGCGCATACCCGCGCGGTGAAGGTGGAGGCGTTCATGCCGTGCTCGGCGGCGGAGATCCAGTAGGCGTCGATCGCCTTTACGTGATCCGGGTTGGCCTCGCCGCGCCAGCGGATGAGGAAGCGCTCGGGAATGCTGGTGGCCTTATCCACCTCGGCCTGCGGAATCGGCGGCTTGCCGGCGCCGCGCGCGGACTGGGCCACAAAGGACAGCGCCATCACCGACGCGCGCGCGAGGTCCTGCCGCGCCTGCTCGTCGCTGATGTCGATCAGCTCCTTGAGGCCCCACTCCGGCGCGAGCATCGCAAGGGCGGCCTGGACGTCGACGCGCGGGTTGCCGGTGCGGATCGCCAGCGGGTGCGGCTCGGCCGGCGGCAGGCCGGGATCGAATGTGCCGTCCACGAGCAGGCCCCAGACCCTCTCGAAGCGGACGTGGCCCACGAGATCCTCGATGTTGACGCCGCGGTAGCGCAGCGCGCCGCCTTCCTTGTCAGGCTCGGCGATCTCTGTGGCGAAGGCGACTACGCCCTCGAGGCCGGACTGGACCTCGCTCGTCATATCGGCAACTCCCTCAAAACTCGGTTTCGTGCCGAGGGAGGATATTGAAGGCGGCTAAGCGATTAGCGGGTCACGCGGATCGCGGTGCGCATCCCGCGCTTCAGGTGGCCCGGCTTGGTGCAGACCAGGCGGTAGACGCCGCGGCGCCGCAGGATGACGCTGAGCGTGTAGTGCTGGTCGGACTTGATGTCCGGAGTGACCCTGCTGTGGAAGCCGCCGGGGCCGACGACCTCCAGATTGTGGGCGTCCTCGCCGAAGTTCGTGATGTTGAAGCGCACGCGTCCGGGCTTGACCTTTGCGCGGTAGCTCGAAATCCCCCACTCGCGCTCCGCGACGCCCACGGCCACCGACGAGGTGTGGGCGCGCGCGTGGTGGTGCGGGCCGCCGAGCAGGGCGATCGCAAGCGCGGCTATCGCGAAGGACGTCTTCATGCCACGAGCTGCACACGGCCGAGAGCGCCGGCGTTCGGGATCACGGCGTTCGCATCACTGCCGAGCCACTGCTCGATCAGGCTGGCGTAGACGCGCCGGAAGTCCATGGTCACGGCGAGGTTGTCCTCGCTGTCGAGGCGGGTGAGGTCCGGGTAGTCGCTCAGCACGCCGCTGCGCACGCGCGTGCCCTGCACCCAGGCGAGGCCGCCGGCGCCGTGGTCGGTGCCGCCGGACTCGTTCTGCTGCGGGCGGCGGCCGAACTCGGACCACACGAGCGTGAGCACGCGGTCACCCAAGCCGCGGGCCTCGATGTCCGCCTGGAACGCGGCGAGCGCGCCGCTGACCTTGGACAGGCCGTCGCCCAGGTCGAGCGCCTGGTTGTCGTGGGTGTCGAAGTCGCCGTCCGCCTCGACGGTGACCACGCGGATGCCGAGCGGCAGCGAGAGGAACCCGGCGAGCGTCTTGAGGCGATCGCCGAGGTCGCCGTCCGGGTAGGCGATCGACCCTGCCAGCGGGTCGACGCCCGTGTCCTCGTTCTTGATGTAGGGCGCGAGGATGTCCGCCACGCTCTTGGCCTGGCGCGCACCGGCGTACGCCGCGGCCGCGCCGGGCGAGTAGGGCCGCCTGGCGGCGATCTGCGTCCAGGCCTCCATCGCGCGGTCGAAGGAGTCGCCCCAGAGGCCGGGGATCCAGAACTGGGCGTCGTCGGGCGAGGACACGGCGGCGACCGGCGAGGCGCCGGAGCGCAGCACCGGCGACAGGGCCGCGTCCATCGAGATCCCCTGGAGCGGGTTGTCCTTCGAGCCCACATGGTCGAGCCAGCGGCCGAGCCAGCCGGTGGCGGACACCGGTGTGATCAGGCCGGTCTCCCAGAAGTGGCGCGAGTGGAAGTGCGAGAGGTCGGGGTTCGCGTAGTCGATGCCGGGAAGCAGGCCGATCTTGCCGGCGTCGAACAGGCCCTTGATCCCGCCGCCCGTTCCCTCCGTGAGGTGCGGGTTGATCCCGAGGCCGGTCGAGCCGAGTGCGGGCGGGGCGTCGATCTTCAGCCCCGGGCGCAGGTCGGCGTAATGGCCGAACTGGTTCACCGGCACGATCGTGTCGAGCAGGTCGCAGCCGCCGGGCAGGAACACCGACACGAGGATTGGTGCGGCCGGAGCGGCCTGGGCCTGCGCCTCGGCGGCCTCGAGGATGCGCATGAGCGGCATCGCCTTGGCGGCGTAGATCGCGAGCCCTGCGCCGAGGCCACGCCCGAGCACCTGGCGGCGCGAGAGCGGCGTGTCGAGGAACGAGCGGCGGCGGGACTCGCTCGTCGAGTGGAAGTCGTCGCAGGCGTGGTGGGCGTTCCGCATCAGTGGAGTTGGGCGTCGGGGCCGGAGAGCAGGAGGTGGCGCAGCGCGCGCTGGCACATGTCGGAGCGCTCCTGGAGGCGCTCGGTCTGGGTGGGCTTGACGCCCTCGAAGAAGCGCGGAACGAGCTGGGTCAGCACCGAGCGCGTGCCGGACGACATCCACGGGCGCCCGGTGGCGGCGAGGGCGCGGTCGATGTGGTCCGCGGTCGAGAGGCCGGTAGGCGTCGCGCCGTCCTTCACGTCGAGCGGCCCCTGGCGCACGAGCCAGTTGACCGCGGTGAAGCGCGCCCGCGTGGTGTTGGTGGAGATCCACGCCGGACCCCAGTCCCAGCCCGCCACCGACGGCGGCTGGAACGGGTACTGGCCCATCTCCTGCAGGATCCACGACCAGTCGTCGGTGTCGATATAGCGGTGGGTCGAGCGCAGCGCGCCCGCGAGGAACACCACCGGCGCCTTGACCATGTCGGGCTTGTCGAGGTCCGCGTAGAGCTTCGGGTGGGCGAGGATCGCGCCCACGAGCGGCTTGATGTGCAGCTTGTTGTGGCGGTAGACGCGCGCGAGCTTCGCCCGCGTGCGGTGGTCGAGCCGTCCGGTGACGAAGTAGGCCCAGAGCTTCTCGACGAGGAACGGCGCGTGCGCGGGATGCGCGGTGACAAGCCGGACCACGTCGTGCCAGTCGAAGTGCCCGGACTTGTGGAAGATGCGCTTGACGCCGGGGTCGTGGTTCTCGGACGAGTAGCGGATGCCCTCGAAGTCACCGCCGTGCGACCAGCGCGACTGGAAGCCGGTGAGCGCCCGCGCCGCCTCGCGGATGTCGTGCTCGCTGTAGCCGCGCCCGAGCGTGAACAGCTCCATCAACTCGCGCGCGTAGTTCTCGTTCGGGGCGCCCTTGTCGGAATCCGCCAGCGAGAGGAAGAGCTGCATCGCCGGGTCGGTGGTCACGGCTTTGAGCAGCGACGGGAACGAGCCGAGCGCGCGGCCGCGCAGCATCTTGTTCTGGCGCAGCATCAGCGGCGTCTCCTGGTCGGTCGTCGCGAAGTGGTCGTGCCAGAAGAGCGTCATCTTCTCCACGAGCGGGCGCTGGCTGCGCACCATGCGGTCGAGCCACCAGAGCACGTCGTGGCCCCACTCGTTCGTGGGGTCGAGACCGTGGCCGTCGACCGTGGGCGCGGGCCCGATCGTGTGCGGACCGTGACCGCCGTTCAGGATCCAGTGCAGCGTGGCCTTCTTGCCGCGCCTCGCCCACTTGTGCGCCTCCGCCGGCGTGGCGCCAAAGCCCGCACGCCAGAACAGGCGGCGGACGTGGGCGTCCGTCCAATGGCCCGAGGGCTTGGCCACAAAGACTGCATCGGCGTTCCGGCCCAGGACTTAAGCCAAATGCATGATTTCGGGTCCATTTTGGCTCTACGCGGTCGATAAGCCAGGTGTGGACCCCAAGTGCGCGAAGGCCTTCACCGAGACCTGGTGGAGCGAACAGCTCGGCGAACTCCTCACCGCGCTGAGCACCTCAGATGGGGTGAAGAGCGCCCGGATCGAAGCGGTCAAGCGGGCCGTCCAGGCGATCGATGCCGACTTCGGCGCGATCATCTCGCGCGGAGCCGCCGTCGCGAACTACGGCCTGCCGGAGGACGAGGCCGTATACGAGGAGCTCTCGCGTGCAGCGATGGGTCCCGCGCGCACGATCTATATCCCGGGCGCCGGCGGCTTCCACACGGCGTTCGTGACTCTGAACCACGGCAAGCTGATGCTCGGCCGGCGCGACGTGGCGTTCACGCACGAGGAGGTGGCGCAAGTCGCAACGCTGGCTCGCCTGCTCGACATCGTTCTGCGCGTTGAGCGCCGGAGCAACCTGCTCGAGCAGCTCGGCGCGGTGCAGGAGGCGATCTCGAACCGTGCCTCGCTCGACGAGGTGTTCCAGACGATCGTCGAGGCCGCCGGACGGCTGCTCGACATCGAGATGGTGGCGATCCGGGTGGCGGACTCAGACGATCCCTCGCGGATGGGCACGCCGGCGGCGATCGGGCATCCGCCTGAGCTGCTCCAGTCGCTCCGCTACGGCCCGGTGGCCGGGGCCACGGCGGCCGCGCCCGACCGCGGCGAGCTGACGGTGGTGGACGACTACCAGAACGCCCCGCGCGCGCGGCCCGAGGCGGTGGCCTACGGAGTGACCACGTCGATGGCGGTGCCGCTCCACGAGCAGGGCACCGTGATCGGGAGCCTCGCTGTTAGCTCGCGCGAACGTGGCCGGCGCTTTTCGCTCGTCGATCAGGAGATGCTCTCGGCGTTCGCCGAGCACGCGAGCCTCGCCCTCGCCGCCGCGCGCGCCGGGGACACCCTGCGCCAGGCGCTCACCGACCCGCTCACCGGCCTGGCCAACCGCAACCTCTTCCTGGACCGGCTCGAGCACGCTCTCGCGCGCTCGGCGCGCAATGCCGCGGCGGTGACGGTGATCTTCATCGACCTCGACCGCTTCAAGCTCGTCAACGACACGCTCGGCCACGCCGCCGGCGACGCGCTGCTCGTGGAGGTGGCGGCGCGGATTCGCGGCTGCCTCAGGCGCGCCGAGACCGCTGCCCGCTTTGGCGGCGACGAGTTCGCGATCCTGCTCGAGGACGCCGCCGACGAGCTGGCGGCCGCCCACGTGGCCGAGCGCATCGCGGCCGCGCTGCGCGAGCCGTTCGACATCGCCGACCGCGAGCTGTTTACCAGCGCGAGCATCGGAATAGCGCTCGGCACCAGCGAGGAGCCGGAGGAGCTGCTGCGCAACGCCGACGTCGCGATGTACCGCGCCAAGACCCTCGGCAAGAACCGCTGCGAGATCTTCGAGCCGGAGATGCACTCGGACGTGATGGACCGCCTCAAGCTCGAGTCGGAGCTGCGCAACGCGCTCGAAACGAACCAGCTCGAGGTCCACTTCCAGCCCGCCTTCCATCTGGTCACCGGGGAGCCGACCGGCCTCGAGGCCCTCGTCCGCTGGCGCCACCCCGAGCGCGGGCTGCTGCCGCCCGCCGTCTTCATTCCCCTGGCCGAGGAGACCGGCCTGATCCTCCAGCTCGGCAGCTTCGTACTGGGCGAGGCCTGCCGCCAGGCCGCGGCGTGGCAGGACCGCTATCCAGGGATGCGCGTGGCCGTGAACCTCTCGGGCTGGGAGCTCAACCAGCCGGACATCGTGGAGAAGGTCGACGAGGCCATGAAGCGCTGGAACGTGCCTGACGAGATCCTGGTGCTCGAGCTCACCGAGACGATCCTCATGCACGACACCGAGGCGACGATCACGAAGCTCCACGAGCTGAAGGCGCTCGGCACGCGCCTGGCGATCGACGACTTCGGCACCGGCTACTCCTCCCTGCGCTACCTCCAGCGCTTCCCGCTCGACGTGCTGAAGATCCCCAAGCCGTTCGTGGACGAGCTGGTGGACGAGTCAGGCGGCGTGCTGGCCGGCGTGATCCTCGACCTCTCGGCGCGCCTCGGCCTCAACACCGTGGCCGAGGGCATCGAGACCGCGGAGCAGGCGGCCCGCCTTCGCGAGCTGGGCTGCCCGCTCGCGCAGGGCTACCTGTTCGCCCGCCCCATGCCGATCGAGGATCTGCTCGAGCTGCTCGACGACGGCGTCGCCGTCACAACCTGACGCAAATTGCACCTTGAGTCGGGTTCCGGCGGCGATCTACGATCGCACTGAGGGCAGGCTCGCGACTGCCCTCCGAGCCCACAAAGGAGGGACAGCATGCGACGGTTCCTGGTTGCCATGCTTGGAGTGTTGCTGGTCGGCGCGGCTGCGGCCCCCGCTGCGGGGACGGACAGCGTGAGGGTCCGCTTACCCCGTCACCCGCACACGGGGCGTGCGCTGCGACTCACCTTCACGGGGACGGACTCGGCGCCGGCGAGCGCTCTGGGGGCGAACATCGACGCGCTCCTCGAGCCGCCCAAGCGAGCCGGCGGATCGAGCTGCCGCTCGGACATCGCGCTGACCGAGCAGAACCACCCCGGCTACATCGAGTTGTTCCTCCAGCATCCGGTGGATCCGATGCACCGGCACACGTTCACCGTGCACGTGGTCACGCCGCGACTGGGGAAGGCCGGTCGCTGGCTGGTTTGCGTCTGGGAGTACGACAACGACGGCACCTCCACGACCAGCGACCCGGCGTCGCATGCGTTCAAGAGGATGATCGTGACCCGCCGGCGGCACCGGGCGTCCTCATCGGGGTCCTTTCCCTGCCGCTGGAGCTGGAGTCTCTACGACGGGATGAGGAAGGGCCTCGTCACCGCAGGGAGCAACGCCGACTGCAGCGGGCAGACAGGCTCGCTGACGCTCAGCGACCGCCTGCTCAGGCTGGACCCGGCGACGAATGTCTGGCGGACCGTCAAGGCGAAGACCAAGATATTCAGGCACCTCAATGGCAGGCGCTTCGTCGAAATCGCCTCCCCATGCGCCGCCGCCTCGTTCCGCGGCGTTTTTCACTGGACGCTGCGGAATTCAGCGCACCGGGTCACCGCACGCCACCAGGTGAAGACGAAGAAGCTTGTGGTCACGAGTCCGAACTGCGTCCTCATGTTCTCCGGCCCGGGGACTCCCCTCAAGCCGATGTGACCGTCACGCGCTGAAGTGGAAATACAGCGGCAGGATGAAGGTCGCGAGGAAGATCAGGGCGATCCCGGACGCGATCAGCGTCTTCGTCCGCGTCATGTGCCCGAGCAGCGCGATCACGAAGCCCACCGCCAGCAGAATCAGGTAGCGCTTGGGGTCGGTCGCCTCTTCCTGACTGGGCAGGCCGGGCAGCTCCGCTAGTACCGCCATCCACGGCAGGCCGGGCAGCATGCCGCGAAAAGTATCCTTGCTCGCATGCCTGATGCGGAACATGGCGGCGTGGTGGAAATGCGCGAATCGCTCGAGGGCGTGGGTTACCTCGCCGGCGAGTCGACCGCGCTGGTGGCGTATCTCGCGAGCGAGCTCGGCAAGCCGGTGCTCGTCGAGGGCCCCGCGGGGGTCGGCAAGACGGAGCTGGCCAAGGCGCTGTCGCGTGCCACGGGTCGCAAGCTGATCCGCCTCCAGTGCTACGAGGGCCTCGACGAGGCCAAGGCCCTGTATGAGTGGAACTACCGCAAGCAGCTGTTGCGCATCCAGACCGAGGCCGCCGACACCGGCTGGGAGCAGGTGCAGGACGACATCTTCGGCGAGGACTTCCTCTTGACCCGCCCGCTCCTCAAGGGCATCGCGTCCGACGAGCCGGTGGTGCTCCTGATCGACGAGATCGACAAGACCGACCAGGAGTTCGAGGCCATGCTGCTCGAGGTGCTGTCGGACTTCCAGATCTCGATCCCCGAGCTTGGCGTGGTGGAGGCGAAGAGCATGCCGCTCGTGCTGCTCACCTCCAACAACTCACGCGAGCTGACGGAAGCCTTGAAGCGCCGCTGCCTCTACCTCTGGCTCGACTATCCGGACGTCGAGCGCGAGCTCGAGATCGTGCGCCTGCATGCGCCCGACCTCGATGAGCAGGTGGCGCGCAAGCTCGTGGAGGTGGTGCACATGGTGCGCGGCCTCGATCTGAAGAAGCCGCCGTCGATCGCCGAGTCGATCGACTGGGCGCGTGCTCTGATCCTGCTGGGCGCGGATGACGTTGATCGCGCCGTGCTCGAACGGACCATGAGCATCATCGTCAAGCACCGCACCGACCTCGACGTCGTGGCCGAGCGCGTCGGAGTGAAGCTCCAGGATGGCCTCGTCGGGCGGCAGCAGCAGGCCGGGTAACCCGGCGCTCTACGGCGGCTTGCCGGATCCGGGGCCGCCCGGGTTCGCGGCGCGGCTGCTCGAGTTCGCGGACGAGCTGCGCCGCGAGGGGATGGCCGTGGGCACCTCGGAGCTGCTCGACTCGTTCGAGGCGCTGTCGATGCTGAGCTGGACCGAGCAGGAGGACTTCCGCGAGGCGCTCGCCGCCACGCTTGCCAAGTCGCAGGAGGACCGGCGCGTGTTCGAGCTCGTCTTCGACCGCTACTTCTTCCGCGCGGTGGAGCGCCAGGCGGTGCAGCGCGGCCTGCGCGAGGAGCGCTTCGAGGGCGGCGAGCGGCTCGACATCGACGAGCTGCGCGAGCGCATCGCGGAGGCGATCCGCCAGGGTGACGACGGCGAGATGCGCGACATGGCGCGGCTCGCGATCGCGGCCTTCGGCCGCCAGGGCGAGGGCTCGGGCGTGATCGGCGTGGACGTGCAGCGCATCCGGCGCACGCTCGGGCTGAAGGCCGACACCGGCCGCGAGCTGCCGGACCCGGACACTGTGCCGCAGGACCAGCTGCGCGAGTTCGAGCGCCACCTGCGGCGCGAGCTCGAGCGGGCGCTGATCGAGCGGACGCAGTCGCTGCCGCCCGCCAAGCCGCTGCAGGAATTCGACCGCGCGCTTCCCTCGAACCCGTTGCAGGACCTCGCCGCCGTGCACCGCGTGGTGGCGCAGCTCAAGCGGAGGCTTGCCACCCAGGGCCACGAGCTGCGCGGCAGGCGCCGCTCCCAGGTGGTGGACGTGCGGCGCACGATGCGCGCGTCCTTGGAGACCGGCGGCGTGCCGCTGCACCTCAAGTACCGGCCGCGGCGCCCGCGCCGGCCCGAGCTCTACGTGCTCTGCGACGTGTCCACCAGCGTGACAAGCGCAAGCGTCTTCTTCCTCTCGGTGCTGCACGCTCTGCACGACTCGTTCCGCAAGCTGCGCTCGTTCGTGTTCGTCGAGCGGATCTCCGAGGTGACGGACGTGTTCGAGCGCGAGCGCTCGTTCGAGGCTGTGTCGCGCGCGATCGCCTCCGACGCCGGCGTGGCGGACATCTCGGGCTACACCGACTACGGGCGCGTGTGGCTCGAGTTCCTCGACAAGGTCGTGGACGACCTCGACCCGCGCTCGACCGTGATCGTCTTGGGCGACGCCCGCACCAATGGCCGCGAGCCGCACGCCCGCGCATTCGGAGCGGTGGCCGAGCGGGCCGGGCGCATGTTCTGGATGAACCCCGAGCCGCGCCTCTACTGGAACTACGGCGACTCGGTGATGGCCGCCTACGAGCCGTTCTGCGACGGCGTGTTCGAGTGCTGGACCACGAAGCAGCTCGAGGGCTTCGTGAACGCGCTCACCCAGCAGCGTCCCGCGGCCTGAAAGCGAAAAGGCGGCCCGCACTTTGGCCGCCTCTCGCAAACTGCCTCCCTAGCTGTTTTTCCTGCAAAGCCAAAGTAAGCGGGACTGACAACCTGGTCAATCGCCCTGTCAGACGTCGGACCGAGCCCCCGCAAAGGACCCAGCGGTAAACTCCGTGGCTCTTAAACAGGGGGGCTCGCGGGAAGGCGGGCTGAGATAGCGCCTCTGACACAAGTCGCCTGGCGCTGACCCTTCGAACCTGTGGGGTAATGCCCGCGGAGGGAGCAGATGCAGACGCGCACAGAGGCTCCCAGACAGGAGCCTCTCTCTGTAGCTAAG
>DATBKS010000151.1:0-4259 GCA_036555755.1 Thermoleophilaceae bacterium | reverse complement strand
GCGGAGCTGGGTTCTGCACTTAGGGGAACGGACGTGTTGTTGATGGCGGACTGTGTGACGTCGCTCGGTGGCGTGGTGTTGGATTTCTCTGGGTGGGGCGTGGACTACGCGTATTCGTGCACGCAGAAGTGCCTGGCGGCGCCGCCCGGCATGTCGCCGGTGGCGCTGTCAGCGCGGGCGATGGAGCGGATCGCGTCACGTACGTCGCCGGTGCCGTTCTCCCTGGATCTGGAGCTCCTGCGCCGCTACTGGATCGAGCGCCCGGTGACCTACCACCACACCGCACCGATCCTCAACATCTACGCGCTGCACGAAGCCTTGTCGCAGGTGCTCGAGGAGGGACTCCAGCCGCGCATCGAGCGCCACGACTTGGCCGGCCGCTACCTGCAGCGCCAGCTCCGCGCCCGCGGCTTCGACCTGCTCGCCGACCCGGCCCACCAGCTCGCGCCGCTCACCGCAGTACGCGTGCCGGAGGGCCTGGACGGCAAGGAGATCCAGGTGCGCCTGCTGCGCGAGCACGGCCTCGAGGTGGGCGGCGGGCTTGGCCCGGCGGCGCCGGCGATGTGGCGCATAGGCCTGATGGGCGCGAACGCGACGGTGGAAACCGCGGACACAGTCCTCGCCGCGTTCGATTCAGTACTCGGCTGACGCCACCTTCCTGGATTACCGGGCCAGTGTCCCTGCGATCCAGGAACGTGCCGCGCCGGGTGGCCCCAGAGCTAGAGCAACCCATCCTGCTTTGTGGGGCTATAGCCCCCACGATCCAGGACGGCTGCGGTAGGTCGGCGCTTCACGCCTCGTGGCCAGCCGTCCTGTTTTGTGGTTGCACTGCAACCCCTATCCAGGATGGCTTCGACTGGATCACCGCACCTTCCTGACTTTCGGGTCCACAGCAACCGAAAGTCAGGAATGTGCCGCGCGAATCAGGCCTCGCGGGCGCGGGCGAGCACGTGCATCGCGGCGTTTGACTGGAGGAAGTCGACGAAGGCCTCCACCTCCGGGCGCACCGGGCCGTCGCTGACGTAGACGACGTGCCAGGCGCGGCGCGGCAGCGGCGCCGCGACGCTCAGCTCCGCCAGCAGGCCGTGCTGCAGCTCTACCTCCACCGCTATGCGGGAGATCAGCGCGATGCCGAGCCCGAAGCGCGCGGCCTGGCGGATCGCGCCGTTCGAGCCAAGGGTGAGCAGGTTGGGGTGCAGCTTGTTCGCGTTCAAGTACCGCTGGCACAAAGCACGAGTGCCCGAGCCCTCCTCGCGCACCAGCCACGTGCAATCGCCCAGCTCCTCCACCTCGATCGCCTGCCGCTTGGCGAGCGGGTCGCCGGGCGCGGTGACCAGTGCGAAATCGTTCGGCGCGAAGGCCACGCCGTGCAGCCACGGGTCGTCGGGCACGCGGCCGGTGATGCCGACGTCCACGTCGCGCTCCACCAGCCGCTGGAAGACGTCGGCGCGGTTGCCCACATCGAGGCTGATCACGAGCTCAGGGTGCTGCTCGGCGAACGCCTTGATCAGCAGCGGCGCGAAGTGCTCGCCAGCGGTCGCAACGGCGGACACGCGCAACGTGCGGCGCTCGTCCTCCACCGCCTCACGCGCCGCGCGGCCGCCCTGCTCCAGCAGCCCCAGCACGTGCTCCGCGTACGGCGCGAACGCCCGCCCCGCCGCGGTGGGCTTCAGCCCTCGCCCGTCGCGCTCGGTGAGCTTCGCGCCGAGCTCGCGCTCCAACGCCGCCACCGCCGCCGACACTGACGGCTGCGTGACCACCAGCTCCTCCGCCGCGGCGGTTACCGAGCCGCGCCGGACAACGGCGAGGAATGCGTTGAGCTGGGTGAGCGTGACGGCCATGGCACCGTCCCCATCCTCATACCGCCGCCCCGCCGACGGCCGGCGCCCCCACGAGCGCCTCCTGCACGAGCTCCGTGAGCTCGGCGAGCTTCAGGTCGTCGGCGTGGCCGGACGTCTTGATCGCGTCCTCGAACATCGTCACGTCCTTCGGGCACGACACCACGAACAGATCGAGCGGACCGACCGACACCGCCTCCCGAATGCGGTTCTCTGACGGCCGCTCAGCGCCCGGCGTGTCGGGGATCCAGATGCGCCCGCCGCCCGCCCCGCAGCAGAACGAGTTGTCGCGGTTGCGCGGCATCTCGATCAGCTCGCAGCCGAGCCGCCGCAGCACCTCGCGCGGCGCGTCGTAGCCGCCGTTGTGCCGGCCCAGGTAGCACGGGTCGTGGTAGGTCACGCGATAGGAAAGCTGCCCGTCAATCGGCAGCCGCCCCTCCTCGATCAGCTCGAGCAGCAGCGCCGTGTGGTGCACCACCTCCCACTCGCCGCCGTAGTCCGGGTACTCGTTCCGGAAGGTGTTGAGCGAGTGCGGATCGCTCGTCAGGATCCGGGAGAACTCGCACTCCTGGATCGTCGCCACGTTGTGCTCCGCGAGCGCCTCGAACAGGCCCTCCTCCCCCACACGGCGCACATCGTTGCCCGCGTTGCGCTCGCCGTCGAAGAGGATCCCGAAGTCCACCTCGGCCTGGTGCAGGATCTCCGCGAGCGCGCGCGTCACACGCTGGGAGCGCGGGTCGAACGAGGCGTAGTCGCCGACGAACCACAACAGGTCGACCGGCTCGGTGCGCGCATCCTTCACCTCGAAGTCGAGCTCCTGCGTCCAGCGCCCGCGGCGCCGCCGGTTCTCGCCGAACGAGTTGCCGGACTTGTGGATCACCTGCAGAGTGCTCTGCAGGTTCGTGTCCAGCTCGCCCTCCTCGATCAGATGCCGGCGCAGCTGGTTGATGATCGGCGCCTGCTCGATCCCCACGGGGCAGATCTCGACGCACGCGTTGCACTGCATGCACGACCACACCGTGTCCACGTGCACCGCGTGCTCGCCGATCACCTCGCGCTTCATCGACGCGTTCCCGTTCGACCCGTGCATCAGCGTGCCGAGCACGCCGCCGACTCCCACCTCGTCCATGCTCGCGTTGGCCTGCTCGCGCAGCTCGAGAACAACATCGCGCGGCGATAACGGCCGGCCGGTCGCGTTGGCCGGGCACACCTCGTGGCAGCGCCCGCACTTCGTGCACGCGTCGAGCTGGATGAGGTGAGAAATGGAGAAGTCGGCGAGCGTCGCGTAGCCCGCGGGCTCGCTTGCGAGCTCCTCCGGAATCGGCCGCAGCCGCTTGCCGGCCAGCGGGTCCTTCAGGACAAGGCCCGCGTAGCTCGACAGCATGTGGAACGCCTTCGTGTACGGGATCGCGGCGACGAAAGAGATCGCGAGCAGCCCGTGGAACCACCAGATCCCGTGCCGGATGTCGGACAGCCCGGATTGCGAGATGCCGAACGCGTCGTAGATCTGCGCCACCACCCAGCCAATCGGCGTCCACGCGTTGTAGCCCGGGTTGTCCTCGGCCACGCGCACGCCCTCGAGCATGTAGCCGGTCAGGGCGATCGTGAGCAGGACGCCGAGGAACACCCAGTCGCCCACGCGATAGACGTGGCGGTCGTACTGCTCCTCCCCCGGCTCGCGGTCCGGGCGCGCGTAGTCGAGCTTCTTCGGCCGCAGGATCCCGCGCCGCACCATCATCACCGTGAGCCCGCCGACGAGCGCCAGGCCCAGGATGTCGAGGATCACCGAGTAGGCGAGGTAGAAGTTCCCCTTGAAATAGCTGTAGCCGAAGATCCGGTGAACGATGTCGGTGTCGATCGCGAGGATGATCGTCCCGATGAACAGCACCAGGAAGCCGTAGAAGGCCCCCCGGTGCGCCCAGCCTGCAAGCGGGTCGCGGCGGGCGATCGAGCTGTGCGCGAACAGCGTCTTCGTGCCCCGCTTGAAGCGCGGCCACAGCTCCGACCGCGGCGGCAGCCAGATCGCACGCCCGCGCCGGTACTTCGCCACCGGCCGCGCCACGCCGTAGGCGAACACCAGCACCGAGATCACCGCGAGCGTGTACCAGAGCACCTCGAGCCCGGTGCTCATGTGCCAGAGGACCGGCCGCGTCTTCTCCGCTGCTAGGACCCCGAGCATGGGGCCTCAGCCTGACTGTTGTTCGAGCTGCTCCGCCACGTCGAAGAGGTCGGCCACCGCGCCGTAGTGCGCCACGCTGAAGATCGGCGCCTCCGGATCGGTGTTCACCGCGATGATCGTGTCCGCCCCCCTCATGCCCGCCAAGTGCTGCACGGCGCCCGAGATGCCGAGCGCCAGATAGACCTTCGGCTTCACGGTCTTGCCCGACTGGCCCACCTGCCGCGCGTTTGTCACCCAGCCGG
>DATBKS010000150.1:0-30844 GCA_036555755.1 Thermoleophilaceae bacterium | reverse complement strand
CCACCTGATGCTGGGCTGGTCGGTGTCGATCGCGATCCTCGTGGCGGCCGCGATCGTGCTGGTCTACATCACGCTCGGCGGGCTGACCTCGGCGATCTACAACGAGGTGCTCCAGTTCTTCGTGATCGTCGCCAGCCTGCTGCCGCTGACGATCGTCGCGCTGCACTCGATAGGCGGCGTGGACGGGCTCAAGGACCGCGTGCGCGACTTCAAGCCGCTCGGCGAGCCCGGCCTGCATGCCTGGCAGGGCTTCGGGATCGGGAACGTCACGAACCCGCTCGGCGCGGACTGGATCGGGCTGGTGTTCGGGCTCGGCTTCGTGCTCAGCTTCGGCTACTGGACGACGAACTTCGCCGAGGTGCAGCGAGCCCTGTCCGCGAAGAACATGTCGGCCGCGCGGCGCACGCCGCTGATCGGCGCCTACCCCAAGATCTTCCTGCCGGCGATCATCATCCTGCCCGGCCTCATCGCGGCCGTGACGGTCAAGGGCCTCGGCGGCGACGCCGTCAACCAGCAGTACAACACCGCGATCCCGCATCTGATGGGCAACTACCTGCCCGAGGGCATGCTCGGGGTCGCCGTCACCGGCCTGCTCGCCGCCTTCATGGCCGGTGTCGCGGCCAACGTGACGTCGTTCAACACGGTGGTCACGTACGACCTGATCCAGTCGTACTTCGCCCGCGATCGAGACGACCAGTACTACCTGCGGATGGGCCGCCTGGTGACCGTCGGCGGCATCTTGATCTCGGTGGCCACGGCGTTCATCGCCAAGGGCTACTCGAACATCATGAACTACATCCAGACGCTGTTCTCGATCTTCAACGCGCCGCTGTTCGCGACGTTCATCATCGCGATGTTCTGGCGGCGCGCCACTCCGTGGGCCGGCTTCTGGAGCCTCGTGGCCGGCACCGCCGCGGCCTACGGCGTCAACCGCCTCGACGCCTACAACACGATCTTCCATTTCGGCTCGGCGCTCAGCGCGAGCTTCTGGCAGGCGATCATCGCCTTCATCGTCGACGGCATCGTGCTGGTGATCGTGTCGCTCTTCACCAAGCCCAAGCCGGACGAGGAACTGCGCGGCTTGGTCTGGGGCCTCAAGCGGGAGGCCGAGGAAGAGGAGCACCCCGACCCGCGCGACAAGCTCTGGTGGCGCTCGCCCGAGCTGCTCGGTGGCGTTGCCATCGCCCTGCTCGTTGTCCTGAACATCATCTTCATCTAGAAGAGGAGCCTCGATGTCAGACCCACTCAACCCACAGGCAGATAACGATCAGCTCAGCGACGAGGAGGAGCTGCAGGCGGCGCGGCTCGCCAACCGCTTCGACATCCGCCGCCTGATCGGCGGGGTGTTTCTCCTCTATGGCGTGATCCTGCTGGTGCTCGGCATCTTCGGCACCTCGCACGTCAAGCACAAGGCGGACGGGATCAACATCAACCTCTGGACCGGCATCGCCATGGTCCTGTTTGCGATCTTCATGATCGGCTGGGCGCTGCTGCGGCCGGTCGAGCCCGAGCCGCCGGAGACGCGCGGCCGCGGCTCGGGGCGCATCCGGCGCGCGCCGGCCACGTAGCCTCTGGCTACAGATGGCGGCGAGCGACCCCACGGACCTACCGAACGGAGTTCCCGAGGACGCCGTCGACGCGCTCTACGGCCTTCCGCTCGACGAGTTCACGCCGAGCCGGGACGCCCTCGCCAAGGACCTCCGCGGCGACGGCAAGAAGGACCAGTCGACCTGGGTCAAGGGGCTGAAGAAGCCGAGCGCCGCCGCGTGGCTCGTCAACCAGCTCGCGCGCACGCAGAAGAAGGACGCGCAGCGGGTGCTCGACGGGGCCGAGGCGCTGCGCACCGCGCAGGACCGGACGCTTGCAGGAAAGGGCAGTGGCCAGGAGCTCGCGGGGGCGGCGAACGAGCTCGCCGACGCGATGGGCGCGCTGCTCTCGAAGGCGCCGGGACTGCTGGACGGCGAGGGGCGCTCGCCGAGCGACGCCAGCCTGGAGCGAGTGGCGGAGACGCTGCGCGCGATTCCGCTGGACGAGGAGGCCCGGGCGGGCTTCGCGGTCGGGCGGCTCACGCGCGAGCGCCAGTCGGCGGGACTCGGGTTCGCGGCGGGAGCGGAAGTGGCTGAACGTGCACCGGCGAAGGAGCCCGCGGCGGCGCGCAAGGCCGACGACGGCGGGCGCGAGGCGAGGAAGAAGGCCAAGGCCGAGGCGCAGGCGGCGGTGAAGGACGCGAAGGCCACGCATCGCGACCGCAAGCAGGAGACCGCCGCGCTAGAGCGCGAGCTGCGGCAAGCGGAGCGAGAGGCGGAGAAGGCGCAGCAGCGGCTGGACGATGCATCCGTGGCGCTCGAGCGCGCGCGGGCGAGGCAGGCCGAGGCCGCGGAGCAGGTCGAGGAGGCGGAGGCGGCGCTCAAGCGCCTCAAGTAGCGCTCTCGCCGTTACGATCGGCACTTGGCGCCGATCGTCCAGCACCTCGCGCTCTCGGTTCCGGATCCCGAGCGGTCCGCGGCCTACTACGCGGCCGCGCTCGCACCGCTCGGCGCGCTGGCGCGGCCGGCGCTCTACAGCTCGGATCGCGGCGAGCGGCCGCAGGTGGTGGCCATCGAGCACTCGCTGTCGCTGATGCTGCATCCGGCCGACGCCTCGGCGGAGCCGATCAACCCGTACGCGCCCGGCGCTGTCCACCACTTCGCGATCCACGTGGACAACGCCGGGCTCGTCGATGAGGTGGTCGCCGCGGCGCGGGCCGCGGGCGGGCGCGTGACCGACGGCCCGCGCGAGTTTCCCGACGAGTACCGCTTCGGCTTCTACGGCGCCTTCCTGCGCGATCCGGACGAGATCAAGTGGGAGGTCTTCTGTTACACCGAGCTCGAATCGCTGGCGGTGGAGGGCTGATGCCGCGGCCGGTGGTGCTCGGCATCGTGGGCGACTCGGGCGCCGGCAAGACCACGCTCACGCGCGGACTGGTGCGGGTGCTCGGCGGCGAGCACGTCGTGCGGATGTCGGCGGACGACTACCACCGCTACGACCGCCGCGAGCGCGCGCACCTCGGGGTCACTCCGCTCAATCCCGACTCGAACCACATCGACATCCTCACTCAGCACCTGCTCCACCTGCGCAAGGGCGAGCCGGTGCTGAAGCCCGTGTACGACCACCGCGACGGCAGCCTGCGCCCGCCGGTGTACATGAAGCCGGCGAGCTTCCTGGTGGTGGAGGGGCTGCTCAACTTCCACACCGAGACGCTGCGCACCGCGCACGACATCCGCGTATTCCTCGCCCCGCCGGAGGACCTGCGCCGGGCGTGGAAGCTCAAGCGCGACTGCACCCGCCGCAGCTATACCACCGACGAGGTGCTGCGCGAGCTCGACCGCCGCGAGTCCGACGCCGCCCGCTACATCCACCCGCAGCGCGAGCACGCCGACATCGTGGTGACCTTCCGGGAGAACCTGGACGCCGACGTGCTGCTGCGCGAGTCCCTACCGCATCCCGATCTGTCGCCGCTGCTGGACGAGCGCGAGGGGGGACCCACGCTCGTGCAGCGCGAGCGCGACCTCCTGCTCCGCATCCCGGGCGACCTCGCGCCGGAGCGCGCGGCCGAGCTGGAGGAAGCGGTGTGGGAGCGAATGAGTTTCGCCAACCATCTTCGGGTCCGGCGGTTGGGGGAGTTCACGGTGGGGACCGACCTCCGCCGGTCTGACTCTTTGGCGTTGGTGCAGCTGCTGGTGCTCTACCACTTGGTGTGGGCGCGGGCGGCGGTGGCTGTGGGGGGAACGCCGGACCGGTCCGAGGTGCGCTCGGTCACTGGGTCGGACTCGGCTCTCCACACGTAAACAGCAGCAATAAAGGGTGGCTCGAAGCGCTGCTGCTCTTCACCCATCCTGGATCGTGGGGCCATAGCGCCCATAAAGCAGGACGGCTGACTACAGAACCCTTCGGACCACCCTTATTGCTGCAGTAAACGAGCCGAAGCCTTAGGACCGCTTGCGCCGGCCGCGACGATTCCCATCGCGCCCATTACGCCCAACGGAATTCACCTGCGCCGGCACCGCCGCCTCGATCCACCGGATCACGTGCAGATCCAGCGCCCCCGGGGCGAAGATGTCCGTGGAGAACTGCACCGTCTCGCCGGACGTCAGGTGGTAGGTCTCCTGGAGCTCCAGCACCGCAGTCGTGCCCGTGATCCCGAGCGCCTTCCCCGTACGGTCGCGCGCAGACATCAGGCGCGGAACGATGCTCGTGTTCGCGTACGCCATCGGCAACCCCTGCGCCTGGAGCACGTCGAGCACCATGTCGCCGCGCTCCATCGCCTTTCGCAAGCGAGCATCCGAGGGCAGCTCCACGTTGGGATGAACCGTGTCGACCATCGTCGCCGCCGGCTCGCCGTTGGTGAGCAGCAGGCGGGTGATCGAGGTCGCTCGCGTGCCGGGCTCGACCGCGAACTTGGCCGCGCCTTCTGCATCCAAAGGCAGCCGCTCGATCTTCAGCTCGCCGAGCGTCAGCTCCACGCCGCGACGGCGTGCGAGTGAGGTGTAGGACTCGAGCCGCTCGAGACCCTCGTCGAGGGCGGTGGGGCGGGGGACGCTCGCCACGAACGTGCCGCTGCCCTGCCGGCGGACGATCTCGCCGGTCGACTCGAGGCGCTCCAAAGCGGTCCGCAGCGTCCCGCGCGACACGCCGAGCATCGCCCCGAGCTCGTGCTCCGGAGGCAGGCGGTCGCCTGGCCGGTGGCGCCCGGGCGCGAGCCAGTCGCGAAGTGCCTGCTCAGCGCTGTCCGCGAGCGACGGCCGCTTCTCCCCAACCTGCGCCATAGCTAATCCCCAGCCTTTTGAAACGAGACCGACCGTGAGTGAACGAACAAATTCATCTGCACCGGTCTCCGCAGTCTATCCACGGTTGCCGGTCTGTGGTATGAGTTGCACGCCACTGAACGAATTCATCCAAGTGAGGTGACACCTGTGGGGACGACGGAGCTGCACCGAACGGCGTTTGACGGGGTCCAGCGGGCCGCGACCGACAGTTGGACCGACTGGGAGGGCTGGGCTTGGGCCGCGGACTTCGGGGACGCGGTGGCCGAGCACAACGCCACCCGCAACGCGTCCAACCTGTGGGACGAGTCCCCACTGCGCAAGTGGGACATGAAGGGCCCGGACGCGCTCGCCCTCGCCGATGCTCTGTTCACCAACGACATGGCTGCGCTCGAGGTGGGGCAGGTCCGCTACGGCGCGATCTGCGACGACCAGGGCAAGATGATCATGGACGGCACGATCTTCAAGTACTCGGACGACCACTGCTTCTCGATCACGAGCTACGACTCGGACCTCGACCACTACAAGCAGGTCGCCTCCGACCGCGGGTTCGACGTAGAGGTCACGGACGTGACCGCCGAGATGCCGCACATCCAGGTCCAGGGCCCACGGTCGCGCGAGATCCTCGACTCGATCACCGAGGGCACGGACATCAACGAGCTGCGCTACTTCCGCTTCATCCCGGAGGGAGTAACCGTCGGCGGCGTGCCGGTGATGCTTTCCCGCACCGGTTATTCGGGCGAGCTGGGCTTCGAGGTCTACTGCAAGCCGGCCGACGCCGAGGCGCTCTGGAACGCCGTGCTCGAGGCCGGCAGGCCGCAGGGAATGCTCCCGATCGGCCTCTCCGCAATTGAGACATTGCGGATCGAGTCGGGCCTGCTGTTCCCCGACATCGACTACTTCCCGCACCAGACCGATCCGTACGAGGTGCGGCTCGACAACGTGGTCAAGCCGGACAAGCCGGGCGACTTCGTGGGCAAGGAAGCGCTCAAGAAGATCGCCGCCGAGGGCACGCCGCGGCTACTCACCACGCTCCGCATCGAGGGCGACGAGGTGCCGGAGTACGGCGCCGCGGTGACGCTCGACGGGCGCGACGTGGGCATCGTGCGCAGCCCCTGTCAGAGCCCGACGTTCGACATGCAGGTGATCGCCATGGCGACGGTCGACCGCGAACTGAACCAGCCGGGCCAGCAGGTGGACGTCGCGCTCGGCGACGGCACCGTGGGCGCTACGGTGGACGCGTTCCCGCTGTACGACACGAACAAGACTCGTCCGCGTTCGTGAGCCGGCCGCGCGTGGCTGTCACGCGCCGGATCCCCGATTCGGCGCTAGAGATGCTGCGCGCGGAGACGGACCTGTGGGTGTCGGGCGAGGAGCGCCCGTTGACGACCGAGGAGCTGCACGCGGCCGTGGCCGGGGTGGACGCTGCGGTGACGCTGCTGCACGACCGCGTGGATGATGCCTTCCTCGACGCCGCCGGCGACCAGCTCCAGGTGGTGGCCAACGTGGCCGTGGGCTACGACAATATCGACGTGCCGGCGGCGACCCGGCGCGGCGTGATCGTCACCAACACGCCGGGCGTGCTCACCGACGCCACCGCCGACCTCGCGATGGCGCTGATCCTGGCGGTCACGAGGCGCATTGCCGAGGGCGACCGCCTCGTGCGCGCGCGCGTGAAATGGTCGTGGGACATGTTTTTCATGCTCGGCGCCAGCCTGCAGGGCAAGACGCTCGGCGTCGTGGGACTGGGGCAGATCGGCAGCGCAACCGCGCGGCGGGCGCGGGCGTTCGGGATGGAGATCGTCTACAGCGGGCGACGGCGGGCCGACCCGGAAGTCGAAGCCGAGCTCGGCGGCGCGCGCCAGCTGGAGCTCAACGAGCTGCTGGCCAGCGCGGACGTCGTGACCCTGCACGTCCCGCTCAGCGAGGCCACGCACCACCTGATCGACGCCGCGAAGCTCGACCTGATGCGCGAGAGCGCGTACCTCGTCAACACCGCCCGCGGCCCGATCGTGGACGAGGCGGCGCTGGCGGCCGCGCTCAAGGCCGGCACGATCGCGGGCGCGGCACTCGACGTCTTCGAACACGAGCCGGAGGTCCATCCCGACCTGCTCGAGCTCGACAACGTGGTCCTGCTCCCGCACCTCGGCTCCGCCACCGTCGAGACCCGCACCGCGATGGCCGAGCTGGCCGCGAGCAACGTGCTCGCGGTGCTCGCCGGGGAGGATCCGCCGACCCCCGTGTCAGCCTCCTGACGGCGATAAGCAACGTTTTGAACAAACTTGTTCAGGTAATACGATTTGTAGTTCCGTACCCTGCAAGAAGCTCGAGGGAAAGGAGGGGTTATGCGATCGAGGACCAGGCTCACCGTGCCGCTCGTAAGGCGCGACGGTGAACTGCAGCCGACGTCCTGGGACGACGCGCTCACACGCGCCGCCGCGGGACTCGAGCAGGCGCGAGAAGCGGACGCACGCAAGTCGTTCGGGATGTTCTCCTGTTCGAAGGCGACGAACGAGATGAATTACCTGGCACAGAAGTTTGCGCGCCAGGTGATGGGCTCGAACAACATCGACTCGTGTAACCGCACCTGACACGCTCCGAGCGTCGTCGGTCTGGCGACTGTGTTCGGAGCGGGCGGAGGCACTTCGTCCTATAGGGAGATCGAGCAGACGGACTTCATCGTCCTCTGGGGATCGAATGCGCGTGAAACGCACCCAATCTTCTTCCACCACCTGCTGCGTGGTGTGCACAACGGTGCCCGGCTGGTGGCCGTCGATCCGCGACGCACCAGCTCCGCCCAGTGGGCCGACCTCTGGCTCGGCCTCGACGTCGGCTCGGACGTCGCCCTCTCCAACACGATCGCCCGGGAGATCATCCACCAGGGCCTCCACAACAAGAGCTTCATCGACCACGCCACCACCGGCTTCGACGAGTACGCCGAGTCGGTCGAGCCGTTCACACTCGAGGAGGGCGAGCGCCTCACCGGCGTCCCCGCCGAGGCGATCCAGGAGACGGCCCACTCATACGCCCGCGCGGACCGGGCGATCATCTGCTGGACGCTCGGCATCACCGAGCACCACAACGCCGTCGACAACGTCCTCGCGCTCATCAACCTCGGCCTGCTCTGCGGCCACGTGGGCCGCTGGGGCTCAGGGCTCAACCCGCTGCGCGGCCAGAACAACGTGCAGGGCGGCGGCGACATGGGCGCCATCCCCAACAAGCTGCCCGGCTTCCAGGACGTCGAGCGCGACGAGGTGGCCCTCGCGCGCTTCGAGAAGGCCTACGGCGTGCCGGTCGACCCGCACTACGGCTGGCATCTCTCGCAGATGTTCGAGGCGATGAACCGCGGCGAGCTCACCCATCTCTACGTGATCGGGGAGAACCCGGCTCAGTCCGAGGCCGACATCGCGCACACGCGCAAGCTGCTCACGGGGCTCGACACGCTGATCGTGCAGGACATCGTCTTCACGAAGACGGCGGAGATGGCGGACATCGTCTTCCCGGGCACCGCGTCGTGGTGCGAGGGTGAGGGCACGGTGACGAACTCGGAGCGGCGCGTGCAGCGCGTGCGCAAGGCGCTCGAGCCACCGGGCGAGGCGCGCGACGACATGTGGATTCTCGCGGAGCTCGCCCGGCGCCTCGGCTACGACTGGCCGGAGCCGGCCGCCGAGGAGGTCTGGGACGAGCTGCGCTCGCTAAGCCCGATGCACGGCGGCATGAGCTACGAGCGGCTCGAGAAGCGCGGCGGCATCCAGTGGCCCTGCCCCGACGAGACCCATCCCGGCTCCCCGTTCCTCCACGAGCGCCTGTGGGCGGACCCGCTCGAGGGTCCCCCGGCGCCGTTTAGCCCGGTCAAGCACAGCCCGCCGGTGGACGAGCTCGACAGCGAGTTCCCGATCAGGCTCACCACAGGGAGGCGGCTCGAGTCCTACAACACGGGCGCGCAGACCAACCTGTACCGCTCGCCGCTCCACCGCGGCGAGTCGCTCGACCTCTCGCCCGAGGACATGCAGAAACTGGCGCTCACGGACGGCGAGGTCGTGCGTGTGAGCTCGCGGCGCGGCTCGGTCGAGTCGCCGGTGCGCACGGACGCGAGCCTGCGTCCGGGACTCGCCTTCATGACCTTCCATTTCCCCGACCAGGTGGACACCAACCTGCTCACGATCGACGAGTGGGATCCCAAGTCCGGCACCGCCGAGTTCAAGGCCTCGGCGATCCGGGTGGACAAGCTCGACGGTCGCCTCAAGTCGGTAGCCCCCGCGTTTGCCGAGGAGAGCGACTGAGTGGACCTACGGCTCGGCACCGTGGCGGCCAGCCCGGCCGAGCGCGAAGCGGTGGCGTCGGTGCTCGGGCCCGCCGTGTCGCGTTGGGACGGTGGGGTGCGTGCCGACGAGACCGAGGGCCACATGGCTCGTGGCGGCCATGACGCGCGGGCGCGCCGCCACCTACTGCTGCCGATCCTCGAGGCCGTGCAGGACCGCGTCGGCTGGATCAGCGAGCCGGCGATGGACCACATCTGCGAGCGGCTCACGGTCCCGCGGGCGGACGTCTACGGCGTCGCCACCTTCTACGGGCTGCTGACGGTCGAGCCGCGCGCGCCGCGCGTGATCCACGTATGCGATGACATCGCGTGCCGCTGCGCGGGTGCTGAGGAGCTGATCGAGGGCATCGAGGAGCGGCTCGGGCCGGAGAACGCGGACGATTCGCACGCGGTCACGTGGCTGCGCTCGCCGTGCCTTGGGCAGTGCGATCGCGCTCCCGCGGCGCTGGTGACGGTTGCCGGGGAGAAGCCGGAGGAGCATGTCCTGGCCCCAGTGCCCGATGCCGAGTCGGCTGTCGGGTCCGCCGTCCGCAGTCCGCCGTCCGCCGATTGGTTTGACCCAGCCGCGACGGTGCCCGAATCGGGGGCCCCTCAGTTGCGGCTTTTGAGCCGAATTGGCCATGTGTCGCCGGCCTCGCTCGACGACTACCGCGCCCAGGGCGGCTATTCGGCCCTGCGGCGGGCCATCGAGATGGGACCGGACGGCGTGATTCGCGAGCTCAAGGACTCGGGCCTCGTAGGGCGCGGCGGCGCGGCGTTCCCGACGGGCGTGAAGTGGGAGGCGGTGGCGCACCAGGCGGTGCGGCCGCACTACCTCGTCTGCAACGCCGACGAGTCGGAGCCCGGCACGTTCAAGGACCGCGTGGTGATGGAGGGCGACCCGTTCTCGCTGATCGAGGCGATGACGATCAGCGGGTTCGCCACCGGTTGCGAGCGTGCGTTCATCTACCTGCGCGGCGAGTACCCGCAGGCGCGCGCGATCCTGTCGGAGGCGATCAAGGAGGCGCGCTCGCGCGGCATGCTCGGCCGCGACGTGCTCGGCCACGGCTTCGCCTTCAACATCGAGATCCGCCGCGGCGCCGGGGCTTACATCTGCGGCGAGGAAACCGCGCTCTTCAACTCGATCGAGGGCTTTCGCGGCGAGCCACGCAGCAAGCCGCCGTTCCCGGTGGCGGTCGGACTGTTCGGCAAGCCGACCGTGGTCAACAACGTCGAGACGCTCATCAACGTGCCGGAGATCGTGCTGTTCGGCGGGGCGGCGTTCGCCTCCGCGGGATCCGGCATCTCCACCGGCACGCGGCTCTTCTGCCTCTCCGGCTGCGTCGAGAAGCCGGGCGTCTACGAGGTGCCCCACGGCACGAAGCTGCGCAGGGTGATCGAGATGGCGGGCGGCGTTGCCGGCGGGCGCACGCTCCAGGCGGTGCTGCTCGGCGGCGCGGCAGGCGGCTTCGTCGGCCCTGACGGCCTCGATCTCGACCTGACGATCGAGGCCGCTCGCGAGGCGGGCTCGACGCTCGGCTCCGGCGTGATCATGCTGATCGACGATCGCGTCGACCTGCCGCGCATGCTGATGCGCATCGCGGGCTTCTTCCGCGACGAGTCGTGCGGCCAGTGCGTGCCGTGCCGCGTCGGCACCGTGCGCCAGGAGGAGGCGCTCGCGCGGCTCATCTCGGGCAAGACGCGCGGGAGCGTGGAGGACGAGCTGTCGCTGCTCGGCGAGATCGGCACCTGCATGAAGGACGCGTCGATCTGCGGGCTCGGCCAGACCGCGTACGGCGCGGTGGAATCGGCGATCAGGTTGGGGGCGTTCTCGCGATGAGCGACTTGTACGAGCAGACGGGCGTGCGGCAGGTCGAGGTCGAGATCGACGGCGAGCCCGTGTCCGTGCGCGAGGGCGCGACGCTCCTCGACGCCTGCAAGAAGGCCGGCATCGACACGCCAACGCTCTGCTACGGCGAGACGCTCGCGCCCGCCAACGTGTGCCGCGTGTGCGTGGTCGAGCTCGAAGGCGCGCGTACCCTGGTGCCCGCCTGCTCGCGCCTCGCGGAGGACGGGATGAAGGTGCACACGGACTCCGATCGCGTGCGCCACTCGCGCAGGCTCGTGATGGAGTTCCTCGGCTCGAGCGTCGACCTCTCGACCGCGCCCGACGCGCAGCTCTACGTGAAGCAGTACGGGGCGGATGTCGAGCGCTACGGCCCGCCCGCGCCGCCCGATGAGCACCGCGACAGCGCCCGTGCCGGCCACCACAAGGAGCCCGACGGCCAGACCGCGGCAACCGTCCACCAGCCGGTGAAGATCGACAACGACCTCTACGTGCGCGACTACTCCAAGTGCATCCTCTGTTACAAGTGCGTCGACGCCTGTGGCGAGCAGTACCAGAACACGTTCGCCATCTACGTGGCAGGGCGCGGGTTCGACGCACGCATCTCCACCGAGCTGAACGTCGAGCTGCCGGACTCCGCGTGCGTCTACTGCGGCAACTGCATCGCGGTGTGCCCGACGGGCGCGCTGATGCCGCGTAGCGAGTATGAGCTGCGCGAGGCGGGGGAGTGGAAGCCGGAGGAGCAGACGACCACGCGCACGATCTGCGCCTTCTGCGGCGTGGGCTGCAACCTCGACCTCGTGGTTCAGGACAACAAGATCGTTCGCGTCGACTCACCCGACGACCACGACGTCACCCGCGGCAACCTGTGTATCAAGGGCCGCTTCGGCTTCGAGCACGTGCAGGTCTTGGAGATGCCGGACGCCGACGGCAACGGCGCCGGACCGGATCGCGCTTAGCTAGGCGTGCCCACCGGCTCGGGCGCGACCCGCGGGGAGCGCCGCCACGGCAGCCGCCGTTCGAGCGCCGGGTGCTCCACGAAGCGCCAGAGCAGGTCTGCGGCCACGAGCGTCGCTGCGGTCACACCCACGAGCAACATCGCGAAGGTCACACCGAGACCGTGGTTGCCGACGTGGCCGAGCACGTGCGTCATCAGCCCGAGATGGATCAGGTAGATGCCGTATGAGCGCTCGCCCAGCCAGTGCATCACTGTGTTGTCGAGCACGCGCCAGCAGCCTCCCGTGCTCCACTGGTAGATCAGCGGGCTGGCCACAAGCGCGCCGCAGCCGAGCGAGATCAGGATCGAACGCAGCCCGTAGTGGCTCACCGGCTGCGAGACGAACACGGCGATCAGGCAGACGGCCAGCGCCAGCGCGCCCCACACCCAGTACTTCGCCACCGCCGCCCCGTGCAGGCGCGGCGCCGCGAACGGCTCCACCGCGGCGAGCGCGATCCCCGGGATGAACGCGAACAGGAAGTCCGCGATCGTGTAGGTGAGGTCCGCCGGGTTGCCGGCGTTGTGCCGGGCCACGAGGCTCAGGACGTAGGCCACCACGAGCACGCCGAGGAGCCAGGCGAGCCGGGTGCGCGGCGAGGAGCGCCGCCGGCGCAGGTGCACAGCCACGAAGAACGCGACCGGCAGCAGGATGTAGAACGCCACCTCGATGTCGAGCGTCCACGCCTGGTCGAGCAGCTCGGCGACGGGCGTCCAGTGGTAGTTCTGGGCGAAGGCGTAGACGGCGAGCACGCCGCCCAGCCCGCTGCCGTCGGCGCCGTGGTTCCAGATCAGGTAGACGGTGAAGACGACCCAGAACGCGGGGATGATCCGCAGCGCGCGGTTGCGGAAGTAACGGCCGATCCGCGGCTGAGGCGCGTCGAAGAGATAGGCGGCGAGGAACGGGCGCGAGAGCAGGTAGCCGGAGAGCACGAAGAAGATGTAGATCCCCGCGCGCAGGCTCACGACCTCCGGCGACAGGAAGTGGAAGAGGGGATGGAACTGCTGCGGGTCGGGCTCGCCGTTGAGCGCTGCCTGGCCCTCCTTCCAGAGCAGCGTGGCTACGCCGGCATGGAAGACCAGCACGGACATGGCCGCGATAGCACGCAGAGCGTCTCCGGCGATGAAGCGACGCGGAATCGCGCGGGCGTCATCCCCCTGTCCGTTGGCAGCGGACCCCACTGATCCAATGTAGGGCCGATTTTTCGGCCCCGCAAGCCCTGCAAGATGGCCTTTTTGGCTACCCGCGCGTGGGGGTTGGCGCGTGCGCGCCAAGAAGAGCGTGCGCCAGGCCCTGGATCAGCCGGTGCTCGCCCACCGCGCCGCCTGCCACGTGGGCGGGCACAGCTCCCCGCAGCGCAGAGGTGAGGAAGACGCCGTCGGCCGCACGGAGGCGATCGAGCGTGAGTGGCTCTTCCGCCGCCTCGGGCTCGAGGTCGAGCAGCCGCGCGCGGGTCACGCCGGGGAGGATGCGGCCGTCGGTGGGAGGCGTCAGGAGGCGGTCGCCCTCAATCGCCCAAACGTTGCCCCACGCGGCCTCGAGCACCGAGCCGTCGCCGTCGACGAGCAGCGGCACGCCGTCGGCGCGGGCGGCGAGGCTGTCCACCAGGCGGCGGTCGAGCCACTTGCGCGCGCCCAAGCCGCCGGGCAGCAGCCATGGGGAGAGGAGGAAGCCGCCTTCCGGGGCTTCGGCCGGGAGCGGAGCGGTGTCCCACGTGAGCTCACCGTCGGGCGACAGCTTGAGCCGCAGCCGGCAGTCGCCGTGCAGCTCATCCAATGCCGGAATCGAGCTCACCCCCAAGCGCCGCAGGTGATCCTCTAGGTGTTGCGGCTCTCCATCGACTACCAGGACGGTTTCGAACACACCAAGAGCGGGGTCCGGGCGATCTGCAGATCCGTCCAATGCCCGCGGGATATCGGGGCGAACCGGCCCGTCGGCCCGCTCCGCGATCCTCCCGCCGGCCGCCGCAATCAGCGGCGCTGCCTTGGCCAGGCACTCGTCCAGCTCGCGGTCGGGGTCGGAGCTCCAGGTGATGCCGCCGCCGGCGCCGAGCCAGGCGCGGCCGCCCGACAGCTCGAACGTCCGGATTGCCACGTTGAGCTCCAGGCCCGCGAGCGGGCTCGCGTAGCCGATCGCGCCGGTATAGACCTCGCGCCCGGACGACTCCAGCTCGTGGATCACGCGCAGGGTCTGCACCTTGGGCGCGCCGGTCACCGAGCCGGGCGGGAACGTGGCGCGCAGCAGCTCCACATCGCCCACCTCCGGGCGGAGCGTCCCGGACACGCGCGACACGAGATGCCAGACGCCCGGCCCTGGCTGCGTCTCGACCAGCGCATCCACCTCCACCGTCCCGTACTCGCACACGCGACCGAGGTCGTTACGCATGAGGTCGACGATCATCACGTTCTCGGCGCGGTCCTTCTCGGACCGCTCCAAAGCTGCGCGATCGCGCGAGGTGCCCTTGATCGGATCCGTCCACACGCGCCGCCCATCGCGCCGCAGGAACAGCTCCGGGGACATGCTCGCCACGGCGCCCCAGGGTCCGTCGAAGTAGGCGCCGCGCCGGGGCTCGAGCTCCCGCGCGAGGCGCGTGAATAGCTGCGCCGGGTCGGCGTCGAACTCGCCGTCGAGCCGCATGCAGAGGTTGGCCTGGAAGATCTCCCCGGCCGCGATGCGCTCGCGGCACTCGGCCACTGCGGCGCGGTGCCCGCCCGAAGCCGTAAACGAGCCGAGACTGACGGCCGCGTACGGCGGGGGCGAGGAGAGCCGTGCGGCGAGGAGCTCCCGCCGTCGCTCCAGCTCGTCCCCGCGCTCTTCGGTCCAGAGCGCCTCGAACCACCACTGGCCGTCCTGGTCCAGCCGCAGCACATGGTCGTAGAACCCGAGCGACGCGTCCGATAAGGGAACCGGCCGCGGCGGCGCCGGAGGCCGCGGCTCGACGCCGAGCCCGAACCCGAGCCAGCCGAACCAGCCGCCGCCTATGCCGCTCCCGGAAACGTCGGGCAGCTCGTCCAGCGCCTCAAACGAGTCGGCAAGCCGCACAGGGCACGAACCGACGATCGCGCGCGAGCCGGCCCAATCGCCCACCAGCGCAAACGCGCGCTCATCGCCAGCCACGAGCAGCGCCGCGTCGGCGGCGCCCAGCGAGCCGCCCAGCGGCTCGGCTAGTGCAGTGGCGGTTCCCAGCCCTCCAGCACCGGCGCGTGCCAGTCGGACCCCACGGTTTTCGATCCCTCGACCCACGGTCCAAGCTCAGGCTGGGGGAACTTGCAGTGTTGCTCCTTCAAGCGGATCCCGTACGAGTTCCCGGACTGGAGGTGCTTGATCAGCACCTTGCGCGCGATCTCGTTCTCGCGCCCGTCCGGGATGTCGAAGTAGATCCGGATGAAGGAGTTGGAATAGCGGTCGAAGACGGCGGGCGTGCCGTCCTCCTCGAGCAGCTCGACGTCCTCGAGCCAGTTGATGTCCGCGCCCGGGGTGGAGGCCTCGAGGTCGATGTCCTCGATCAAGGACATGTCCTCCTGGTACGGAAAGCGCTGACCCGACAGGTACTCCGCATCGATCGCGACGACCTTCTGCGGTTCGCCCGGCCCGCTCACGAGTCGCTCCCGTTGCCGTGGCCGGCGGCCGCTGCCGTCTCGGCAGGCAGGTAGTCCACCGGGTTGGCGAGGTGGCGGTCGAGCAGCGTCTTGATCTCCTCGAGTGCATTTGTCTCGGTCACGCCGGGGATGTAGTCGGTCCCGGCGAGCGGGACCCGCGCCATCGCCGCGGCCTCGACCGTGAGTGCGGCAAGGTCCTCTGGCTCCAGATTGTGCACGTCCGTCTTCCCGCACGCGCGCGCGAGCATCTGAACCTCGAGCGTGAGCGTGTGGAGGAAGTTGTAGACGCGGTTCGCGGCCTCGTCGACGTTGAGCCGCTTGCGGAGCTCCGGGTCCTGCGTCGTGATGCCCACGGGGCAGCGCCCGGTGTGGCAGTGGTAGCACTGGCCCGCCGGTACGCCGACCGAGCCCATGTAGTCCGTGACGCCCGGGATCTCCTTGTTGCAGTTCAAGGCCATCAGCGACGAGTGGCCGATCGCCACCGCGGTCGCGCCCAGGGCCAGGCACTTGGCGATGTCGCCGCCGTTGCGGATCCCGCCCGCCACGACGAGATCGATCTCGTCCGCAAGGCCGACGTCCTCGAGAGCGCGCCGCGCCTCCGGGATCGCCGACATCAGCGGGATGCCCGTCTCCTCGGCCGCGAGGTGCGGGCCCGCGCCGGTGCCACCCTCGGCGCCGTCGAGGTAGATGATGTCCGGCCCGCACTTGGCCGCCATGCGCACGTCGTCGTACACGCGGGCGGCGCCGAGCTTGAGCTGGATCGGCACCTCGTAGTTGGTGGCCTCGCGCGTCTCCTGGACCTTCAGCGAGAGGTCGTCAGGACCGAGCCAGTCCGGGTGCCGCGCGGGCGAGCGCTGGTCGATGCCGGCTGGCAGCGAGCGCATCTCGGCCACCTGCTCGGTGACCTTCTGGCCCATCAGGTGCCCGCCGAGCCCGACCTTGCAGCCCTGGCCGATGAAGAACTCGATGGCGTCGGCCAGCATCATGTGATGCGGGTTGAAGCCGTAGCGGCTCTGGATGATCTGGTAGTACCACTTGGTCGAGAGGTCGCGCTCGGGCGGGATCATTCCGCCCTCTCCGGAGCACGTGGCGGTGCCCGCCATCGACGCGCCCTTGGCGAGCGCCATCTTGGCCTCGAGCGACAGCGCGCCGAACGACATGCCCGTGATGTAGACCGGGATGTCCAGCTCGATCGGCTTCTTGGCGAAGCGCGCGCCGAGCACGGTCTTCGTCTCGCACTTCTCGCGATAGCCCTCGATCACGAAGCGCGTGAGCGTGCCCGGAAGGAAGATCAGCTCGTCCCAGTGCGGGATCTTCTTGAACATCGAGAAGCCGCGCATCCGGTAGCGGCCGAGCTCGGCCTTCATGTGGATGTCGTTGATGACGTTGGGCGTGAAGATGTTGCTGTGCCCAAGCACCGTCTGCTGAGACGGCGAATTCTCGTCAGCCATCCAGCCTCCTCCCGCTAGAGAACAAGCTTGCGCTCGCTCGGCTCGAGGTTGTCGTAGTTGTAGAGCTTCTTGCCGCAGACGAACTTCTGCAGCTGCGGCGGCGAGCCCAGTTCATAGATGCGGAACTTCCGCTCGACGAACTCGGTGTCGGCGTCGGTCCACTCGCCCTCGACGCAGTCGATCCCGAGCGACTTGACCTTGCCGCCGACGTAGATCGTGCCGTCGTACATGGAGTCGCCAAGACCCGGGCCGACATCGCCGCAGATGATCTGCCGGCCGCGCTGCATCATGAAGCCGGTCATCGAGCCGGCGCTGCCGAGCACCAGGATCGTGCCGCCCTTCTGGTCGATGCCGGTGCGGGCGCCCACCTGGCCCTTGACCACGAGGTCGCCGCCGCGCAGCGCCGCGCCCGCGAGCGAGCCGGCGTTCGACTCGATCACGACGACGCCGGACATCATGTTCTCCGCGGACGACCAGCCGGTGCGGCCGGTGATGTGGATCTCCGGCCCGTCGATCAGCCCGCAGCCGAAGTAGCCGAGGCTGCCGGCGAAGGTGATGTTGCAGCGGGAGAGGATCCCGACTCCCAGCGAGTGCCGGGCGCTCGGGTTCCGGACCGTCACGTTCTTTATGCCCTGGTCGTAGATCAGCCAGCGCAGCTCGCCGTTGATCTTGCGCGTGGTGAGGTTGTGGGCGTCGAACTCCGCGCTGTCCCCGTCGATCTCTGAGACCTTCGGAACCGTGCCGTCGAGCTCGACGAGCCCGCGCGGGTCGAACAGGACCTCGGGCTCGGCGTCGGACGACGCCTTGGAGGTCACCTGGTCCACACCATCACCTCGCTCTCGTAGGGGTCGTAGGTCTCGATCTCGCGGTCGACCACCTTGCGGATCGCGATCTCCTCGGACGCGAGCGCCACGATGTCGTCGCCCTCGTAGAGCACGAGCGGCTTCGCGCCGAGCTCGTCCTTGGCCATGCCGAGCGCGTCCTCGGTCACGCAGATGTAGGTGAAGACGCCGTCGAGCTCGTCGAGCGACTGGCGCATCGCGTCCTCGAGCGAGTCGCCCTGCGCCATGCGCTCGGCCAGGTACACGGCGATGATCTCGGAGTCGCACTCCGACTGGAAGCGGTGCCCGGCCCGCTCGAGGCGGCGGCGCCACAGGTGGTAATTGGTGAGCTGGCCGTTGTGCACCACGGCGACGTCCGGGAACGGATACGCCCAGTACGGGTGCGCGTTGGCGATGTCCACGTCGGACTCCGTCGCCATGCGCGCGTGGCCGATCGCGTGCGTGCCCATGAAGCCGTCGAGCTTGTACTCGGCGGCCACGGTCTTCGCGTCGCCAAGGTCCTTGACGATCTCGAGCGAGCGACCGAGCGACAGCACCTCGACTCCGCGCACGTCCTCGACGTAGTCGGCGAGTCGCTTGAGATCGCCGTCGTGGTCGAACGTCATCGTCAGCGCGTGCTCGGTGGCGGGCGCGATGTCGTGGATCTGCGCGCCCAGCTCGCGCACCCGCGCCTCGACCTCGCGCCGCTGCCGGTGCAGCCGCTGCTCGAAGTCGAAGTCGCGATGGCCGTTGGCCTCGGCAAGCTTCACGTGCATGACGTAGCTGTCAGCCGACGAGCGGTAGAGGGCGTAGCCCGTCGAGTCCGGGCCGCGATGCTTCATTGCCTGAAGCATCGCCGTCATGTCGCGGCCCACGGCGTGGTCCCCGCCGGCGCCGTTGCGATAGATGATTCCGGCGATCCCGCACATGGCTAGGGGAGAACCTCGAGGTACTCGTCGCGCTCCCAGTCGGTGACCGCGGCGAGGTAGCGCTCCCATTCGTCGCGCTTGTAGTGGTGGAACACCTTGTAGAGCCGGCCGGGCATCGCGCTCCTCACGACCTCGTCCTTGGCCAGCTCGTCGAGGGCGGCGCCGAGGCTGTCGGGGACGCGCTCGAGCGTCTGCTTGCCGTTCTCCGACAGCAGGTCGTAGGTGTTTGCGTCCTGCGGCGGGCCCGGATCGAGCTTGCGGTTGATGCCGTCGAGCCCGGCCTTGAGCAGCGCCGCCACCGTCAGGTACGGGTTGCAGGACGAGTCCACGCCGCGGTACTCGAAGCGCCCGCCGGAGGCCACGCGCACGGTGCAGGTGCGGTTCTGCCAGCCCCAGTTCTTGTAGACCGGAGCCCAGAAGCCCGTGTCCCACATGCGGCAGTAGGAGTTGACCGTCGGGTTGCCGACGCACATCAGCGCGCCGAAGTGCTCGAGCAGGCCGCCGAGGAAGAAGCGCGCCGTCTCGGACAGCTGGCCCGGGCCGTCCGGATCGTGGAACACGTTGTTCCCGTCGCTGTCACACAGCGTGAAGTGGTGGTGGTGGCCGTTGGCCGACACGCCCGTGAACGGCTTGGGCATGAACGACGGCAGCACGTTGTGCTTTCGGCCCACCGCCGCGCAGATCTGCCGGTAGGTGGTGATGTTGTCGGCGGTCTTCACCGGCCGGTCGAAGAGGAAGTTGAGCTCGAGCTGGCCGGGAGCGTCCTCGTGGTCGCCGTAGCTCATGTCGAGGCCGAGCGCCTGGCCGTACTCGACCACGTCCATGAGCACCGGACGGAGCTCCTCGAACTGATGGATGTGGTAGCAGTAGGGCTTCGTGACGCCCTCGGGGTCCGAGCCGTCCTCGCCGCGCTTCAGCCACATCATCTCGGGCTCGATGCCGATCAGGAAGCTGTAGCCCAGCTCCTGCTCGAACTCCGCGACGACGTTCTTCAGGTTCTGGCGGGGGTCGGCGTCGAGCAGGTCGCCCGTCTCCGTGTCGTAGCAGTCGCAGTACACGCGCGCCACGCGCGGGTCCCACGGGAGCACGGCGAAGGTGTCGAGGTCGGCCATCGCGGCGAGCTCGGACTCCTCGGGGCCGAAGCCGATGTAGTTGCCGGCGCGATCGGTGAAGAGGTTGGCGGTCGCGCCGTAGACGAGCTGGTAGCCCTTCTGCGCGACCTGGGGGAAGAAGGACGACACGACGCCCTTGCCCATCACGCGGCCGGTGATCGAAACCTGCTGGAAGAAGACGTACTTGATCCCCTCACGCTCGATGCGCTCGGTGATCGCAGCGATCTTCTCGATGCGCCCCGGCTGGTTGCGCGCTTCCTCGAGCGTGGCCGGCGGCGCCTTCGTGGCTGCGGTCGAGAGCACCGTCTGTACGGTGCCTCCCATCGGCGGCTGGTCAGTCGTCACAGCCCCGTCGGCGGTGGTCGCCATGCGAGTCCCCCTCACTTTCTGGCACGTCGTCGGGTATCCGGCAAAAACCATACACTGATGAACAAATAGGTACAAGGGTGCGCTCCGGCGCCCGCGTCGTCATAGAGTGGGGAGGGGATGAGCGAGGAGAAGATCCGGAAGGGACCGCGGATCACGGTCACGTGCGGCTGCGGCGAGGTGCGCTACCTGCAATACGGAGAGCGCTGGACGTGCGAGAAGTGCGGCACCTCGTGGAACACGAATCAGATCCCACCGGAGGACTACGACGCGGTGCTCAAACTGCGCCGTCGCCACATCATGGGGCCGGCGATTGTCTTCTTCCTCGGCGTCCTGACCGTCGCGCTCTTCCTCGCGTTCGGCCGGATCTACGCGATCATCCTGCTGCCGTTCGCCCTGATGTGCTGGTTCATCTTCATCCGGCCGCTCACCCGTCGGCGGCTACACGACCAGCTCGAGAATCTCCCCCAGTGGGAGCTCACGCCCGAGTAACGGCGGACGCTCAGGCCCAGCCCGACACGTCCGCGCCGCCCTCGTAGGTGATCCGCGCGCCGAAGCGGACCAACGCGGGGTGCGAGGCGATCTTGCCGGCGATGAGGGCCTCGCCCTGGGCGAACGTGGTGGCGTGGTCGATCAGGCCCGGCGGGACAAACGAGAAGACCTCGCCGACGTGGGTGAGATCGGCGGTGGAGTTCATCCGCATCAGGATTAGGTTGTCGCACTGCGAGAGGACGTTCTCGTGCACCTTCTGAGGCCGCTGGGTCACGACGATCAGGTAGAGCCCGAACTTGCGCCCCTCGCCCGCGATGCGGATCGCCGTTTCGGTGGCGAGCGCGGTGATCGGGTCCTCGGGGGCGGCGGGGCACACGTTGTGAGCCTCGTCGATCACGATCGCGATCGGCTGCCGCGCCATGCGCCGGCGCCAGAGCCCCTCGAGCACGCTGGCCGCCGTCAGCGTCTGCTCGTCGTGCGTGGGTAGCGAGCCGAGATCGACGACCACGCAGCGCGGGCCGTCAGGGTCCTCGAGCTCCGACACGAGCGAGTCGCCCTCAGGCCCCGGCCAGATGCCCCAGCTGTCCACGCCCAGGTTGTGCGCGCGCAGGCGAAGCGTCTCGGAACCCGCAGCGCCGACGTCCGCGATCGACCGGATGCTCTCGTCCTCGACGAGTGCGGTCAGCTCCGCGTACTCCGCGCGGTCTGTGAGTGGGTCGAGCCGCAGCAAGGCCGCCTGCTGTTCCTGGCTGAGCTCGCGGAAGCGGACGCGGATGGCGCCCGGCCCGTCCACGCCGCTGCGCACCGCGATGGTGCCGGCTGCCGACGCGTACGGGCCCGCGTCCACCCCTTTGCGCACCTCACCGAGCCGCACGTAGTCCGAGTTCGGGTCGAGCACCACCACCCGCAGGTTCGTCGCCATGAGCAGCCGCTCCAGAACGACTCCGAGCGAGTAGGTCTTGCCCGAGCCCGACTGGCCGCAGAGGAAGGTGTGGCGCCCGAAGCCGCCCGCGTCGAGTCCGGCTGGAACGCCC
The DNA here is from genome assembly GCA_036555755.1 of Thermoleophilaceae bacterium. GTDB lineage: Bacteria > Actinomycetota > Thermoleophilia > Solirubrobacterales > Thermoleophilaceae > JAICJR01. The sequence continues at coordinate 9,097 of DATBKS010000150.1, read as the reverse complement.
GGCTCGAGCGTGAGCTCGCCGACTTCCAACTCGGCGCGGTCCGGACGGATCCGGTCGAGCCAGGCGGCCACCTCGTCCGGCCGTGCCAGCCGCATGGTGGCGTCGTGGAACGTGTGCCCATCCCCGTCCAGGACGACCCCCTCGCCGGTTGCGGCCCGGATGCGCACCTGGGGCAGCTCGGGGGTCGCCACATCCATGCTCTGCAGCTCGAGCGAGAGCACCTGCCCCAGCCGGGAGGCGCCGGCCCCTTCGAGCATCACGTACCCGCCCGCCTCGAGCTCGAGGTCGTGCAGCGACGCCTGCAGGCTGAAACGCCGCCCGTCGACCGAAGTCGCGAGTGGCAGCACCGCGCGCTCGAACTGCTCACGAATGCTGCGGTACTGCTCTAGCGATTCCTGAACGTCGGCCAAGGGCCGATCCTAAACCGCGGTCCCGAACTTGATGTGGATATGTGCCTTCGAGGTGACGGTGCCGACCTTGGCGCCGCTGCTCGACAGGATCGGGTACGAGACCTTGATCGAGAGCGTCTGCTTTTCGCCCTTGTGTCCGTGCTTCACGTGGCTGGCCGGGATCGGCTTGTAAGTGGGCTTGTTCAGCTCGAGCAGCTCCGGACTGAGGATCGCGTGCACACTCAGTCCGTTTGGGCCGTTGCAGTCGTCGAACAGCACCTCTGGGTTCGAGTGGAGGATGGCCCCAATCCCGAGCCTCGCTCCACTGAGGGTGCCGCCGGTGATGGGCACGGTGTCCACGGGCAGGAAGGTCTCCGGATTCTTGCCGGTGTTGTTCTTGCAAGAGAACGGCGTGGGGACGTTGTTGACCTCGACGGTGCCGCTCGCCGACCCGATCATCTCGAGCTTCGGCTTGTTCAGCGATGCGAAGTTGCCCGGATCGGGGAAGAACGGCTTGATCTTCGGCACCGGCCAGCCGAACGTGAGCGTGCTGTTGCGCTTGGTCGTCGTCCGCCACCTCGAGGTGATGCTGGCCGTGAACGAGTCAAGGCCCTCGTCGGGGTCGGCGCCGGACATCGTCAGCGTCTGAGTCCCGCTCGCCGACGTGACGTGCCAGATCGTCTCGACGATCTTGCTCGACCGCGGTTTGGCATCGCCGGCGGTGGGAGCCGCGATGAGGAACAGCGCCGCCGCGAGACCAGGCAGGGCGGCGCGGGTTGCGCGAGTCATTCGATCACCTCCGTGATCTGTTGGTGGCCGCAGTCTGACGCCTGCGGCCGGCGGCGACTAGCCCTTCAGCGCGCGTTCGATCTGCTCGACGCTGAGCGCGGGCGCGTTGGACTTCGACGGAGCATCCCGCGACGCCCGCATGCCGTCGAGCAGCAGTCCGAGGTACCGCCGCCAGGTTCCTGGCTGCACCTCGTCGGTGAGATCGATCGCGGTGCTCAGCATGTAGTTGACGACGCCGATGTCGCTGAGCTCGAAGTCGCTCCGCAGGTCGCCTTCCGCTCGCGCCCGCTCGGTCAGCTCCATCAGCCTCGCGGCGATCTGCTCGTGCGCGTCGTGCGCCCGGTCGGCGCCTCGCGAGCGCGACTTCATGAGTGCCCGCAGGCCGGCATCGCTCGCCTGCATCTCGGTGAGGCTCGTGAGCCAGAAGACGAGTCCGTCCCAGGCTCGCTCGTAGGCGACCGCCTCCTCACCCAGTGCAACCGTGCGCGCCAGGGCGTCGGCCGCCACGGCGTCGATCAGCTGCTCCTTCTCGGGGAAGTGGCGGTAGGCGGTGGCCACGCCAACGCCGGCGTGCCGCGCGATGTCGTCGAGCGACACGTCGATGCCGCGTTCAGTGAAGACCTCGCGCGCTGCCGCGACCAGTTTGTCGCGGTTGCGTTGGGCGTCGCGGCGCAGCTTGGGACTGACTTTCGTGCCCTCCATCCGGGGTAGCTTAGTGAAAAACGGAGGTGTACCCTCCATTTTCTGATAACGTGGCCGATGAAGTGGAGTAGTTACCTCCATTTCTGGCCCAGTCCCCGGTCCCCTCTCCACATGACTACATCTCCCGCCCCCGCGAGCACGAACGACGCCGGTCTCGACCGCGGCGTGCTGCTCGTCGCCTCGTGCGTCGTTCTCGGCGCGATCATGTCGATCCTCGACGTGACGGTCGTCAACGTCGCGATCAACACCCTCGCGCGCGACTTCCACACGTCGCTGTCGACGATCCAGTGGGTCGCGACCGGCTACACGCTCGCGCTCGCCACCGTGATCCCGCTCACCGGTTGGGCAGCCGACCGCTTCGGCACCAAGCGGCTCTACATGCTGTCGATCGCGATGTTCCTCACCGGCTCGGTCCTGTCCGGACTCGCGTGGTCGGCCACTTCGCTGATCGCCTTCCGCGTGCTCCAGGGCCTCGGCGGCGGCATGATCATGCCGGCCGGCATGACGATCCTCACGCGCGCCGCAGGTCCCCAGCGCGTCGGCCGCGTGATGGCGATCATCGGCGTGCCGATGCTGCTCGGTCCGGTCATCGGCCCGATCCTTGGCGGCTGGCTCGTGGAGGACTACTCGTGGCGCTGGATCTTCTTCATCAACGTGCCGATCGGCATTGCGGCGCTCATCGCCTCGCAGCGCATCCTGCCGCGCGACGTCTCCGCCAAGGAGCACAAGCTCGACTGGCAGGGGCTGCTGCTGCTGTCGCCCGGGCTTGCCCTGTTGATCTACGGCCTCGCGAAGACGAACTCCGCCGGCGGCTTCGGCTCGGCGCAGGTGCTCGTTCCGGCGCTCGTCGGCCTCACGATGATCGGCCTCTTCGTCCGCCACTCGCTGCGCACCGTCGATGCCCTGATCGACGTCCGGCTGTTCAAGAACCGCGTGTTCGCGGCTGCCTCCGCAACCCTGGTGCTGGCGATCATCGCCATGTTCGGCGGCATGCTGCTTCTGCCGCTCTACCTCCAGGTGGTGCGCGGCGAGTCGCCGATGACCACCGGCCTGCTGATCGCCCCGCAGGGCTTCGGCGCGATGGTCGCGATGCCGATCGCGGGCAGGCTCACGGACCGCACCGGCGCCGGGCGCATCGTGCCCGTGGGACTCTCGCTCGTCGGTCTCGCGTTCCTCGGGCTCACCCAGCTCAGCGCGGACACCTCCTACCTGTTGTTCGGAGTGATCCTGTTCGTGATGGGGCTCGGCATGGGCAGCTCGATGATGCCGACGTTCTCGGCCGCCATGCAGACGCTGCGTGAGGCGCAGATCGCAAAGGCCAGCACGACGCTGAACATCAACCAGCAAACGGGCGCCTCGATCGGCACCGCCGTGATGAGCGTCCTGCTCGCCCATCAGCTCGCCACGCATCTCTCCGGGATCGCCGGCGTGCACGGCGGCGGGATCGGGGTGGCCATCCCGCCCGGACTCCATGAGCGCGTCGCTCCGCTGATGGCGGATGCGTTCGGCACGACCTTCTGGTACGCGCTGGGGCTGGTGATCGTCGCGTTCGTGGTCGCGGTGGTGCTACTGCCCAAGAACAAGCCGGAGCCGCTGGACATCGAGCCCGGGGAAGAGGACACCGCGGAGGCGGCGCCCCCGCCGGTGCTCGTCCACTAGCTCAGTCGCTGTCGGGCCACGGGGTGTCGCTGGGCACCCCGTCGCCGCCCTCCGGCTTGGGGCCGCCGACGGCGATCAGGTCGAGGCCTTCCGGCCCGGACTCAAAGGACCGCACGACCTCGGGCGCGACGCGGATCACGTCCCACTGGCGGATCTCGTGGATCTCGTCGTCGAGCCGCACCCTTCCCGAGCCCGCAACAACCACGTAGGCCTCCTCCTGCTCGCGGTGGCTGTGCCCGCCGGGGTTGCGAGTGTCGGGGGCGTAGCGCCAGTGGCTCACGCCAAGGTCGCGGGAGCCGAGGCTGCTGCGGCCGAAGCGGCCCTCCAGCCCCGGCAGCCTGCCCTGGACGGTGTCGTCGATCTCGAGCAGGTTCACGATCGTGTAGTCGGGCATGGGAACTCCTCTGTGTAGGTGGGCTTCGCTGAGTCTGGCAGCGCCCTGACCGCTACCTCGGTTGAGGGGTTTAGCGGCCCGGAAAACGGGGTTCTCTAAATTCAGAGGGTCTTGTTCTGGTACGTCGCCGTCATTGTTGAGACAGTCGCCTGTGGCTGGGTGCAGCTCGAGCGCAGGAGCGTTCGGCGCCGCAGCGCGGGCGACGGCTCGCTGCCGCCCCTCCACCGCGCGTACGGGCGGGTGCTCGGACGCATCAGCGAGGCCGCGCAGAAGCGCGGCTTGAGCCCTCGGCTCGAACGCCGCGAGGCGCGCCGCCGGACGGGGCTCGTGACCTTCTGGCTGACCGCGGCCGCGATGGTCCCGCCGTTCGCGTTCGTCCTCGTCGACGGCTTCCACATGAGCCCGGCGCTGGGGCAGCTCGTCACCTGGCCGGTGCTGTGGCTCTCGCCGATGCTCACGTTCGCGCCGGCAAGGCTGCTGGCGCTGCTCGTGGCGGTCTGGCGCGGCTGGGTTCGCCTCGATGACGGAGACGGCGGCCAGTTGGCCGCCGTCCCTGTGCCCGGCTCGGGGCCGGGCTCACACGATTACCTCCTGCCGCGCTAGTGGACGATCAGCAGGTCGCACTCCACCCTGTGCGCGACTCCTTCGCTGACGCTCTGCCCGAGCGCACGTTTGACGAAGCCAACCTCGCGGCTGCCAACCACCACCAGGTCGGCTGACTTCTCCTTAGCCACCTCGGCGATCGTCTCGTCCGGGTGGCCCACCGCCGGCACGTAGTCGGCCTGCACGCCCTCACCTTCGAGGGTCTTCCGGGCGTGTTCGAGCTCCGCCACGTGGTCCGCGGGTGTGTCGGTCGCATCGATCGCGCCGCCGCGTCCCGGACTGACCGTTATCGGGGCCACGCTCGTGACGATCAAGTGGCTTCCGAGCGCCTTGGCAATCGTCACGGCACGCTCCAGCGCGCGTTCCGATTCGGGCGACTCGTCGTATGCCACGACGATTGTCTTCATTGAACCTCCTTAGCTGGCGGACGTTGGCGTCGGCGAGAGCTCCTGCGCCATCTGCTCGTCCGGCATCGTCGGCGTGTCCTCCTTGAAGTGCACCTCCTCGCCGTCCTGGACAACGCGGCGGAAGATGAACAGCAGGATCGACGCGAACAGCACTCCGATCCCGATCGCGAAGTCGGTCCATGTGCCGTACCCGTTGAGGTTCGGCGCGAGGGCTCCGACCAGCAGGAAGGCCGCATTCAGCACGCATAGGAACGCGACCACCGGCAACCACCCCTTGCCGAGCTTGATCGGCCGCGGCCAGTTGGGCCTGTCCCTCCGCAACAGGAGGAAGCCGCTGAGCGCGAACACGTGCGCGAGCACGTAGCCGATGTTGCTCATGTAGAGGATCGCCAGGTTGCTCGAGATGAAGAGGACCAGGAGGATGTTCACGACCAGGTCCATCGTCATCGCGCGCGCGGGCACGTGGAACTTGTTCAGCACGCCGAACTGCTTGATGGTCATGCCGGACTTGGATATGCCATAGAGCGCCCTGCCGGCATCACCCGTGGATGACGCCATCGAGAGCACGAGGCTCGCGATCAGGCAGATCAGGAAGAAGCTCGACGCCGTGTGGCCGGCGATCGTCTGGAAGGCCGTGACGTAGAACTGGCCCTCGGCCGTGTCGGCCGACGGCGGGCCTGTGACGCCGCCAACGCCGAGCGGGACGAGCGTGAAGACGAGCAGGCAGAACACGGAGATCGTCCTCAGCGCCATCGCCGAGTCGCGTTTCGTGTCCTTGTATTCAGGTGTGAAGGTGGCACAGATTTCTGTGCCGTAGGCCGACCAGGCCAAGATGAAGAGGTAGACCATCGCGAGCTTCACGCCTCCCCACGGGCCGGGGAACGTGGCGTGCACGTTGCTCGCGTGCCAGTCGCCCGTCAGGTACGGGACGACCATGAACACGAGCAGCGGCACCATCAGCAGCGCGGCGCACGCGTACGTGAGCCAGACGAACGGCTTGATGCCGAGCACGTTGAACAGCCAGACCCCGATGATCACGCCGATCGCGATGAAGTGGGGGAGCCCCAGCTGCACCGGGCCGTCGTCGATCGTGAAGGTGGTGTGCGGGAACCAGCGAGCCTGGATGAGGTCGCCGATGATCTTGCCGAAGATCGAGAGCACGACCGACCAGCCGATCCAATAGCCGAAGGTGGCCACGGGGCCGACGAGCGTCGTGTACTTGCGCCACGCCTCATGGGCATAGAGCGAGATCCCTCCCGACTGGTTGGGGAACATCGTGGCGGGCTCGGAATAGATCCAGGCCTGGAGCACGCCGATGAACGCGGAGATGCCCCACAGGACAACCGATCCGGTTACCCCGAAGACCCCCAGCGTGAAGCCGAGCGATCCCAGCAGGAAGCCGGGGTTGCAGAGAGCGATGACGAACCCGTCCCACCAGCGCAGCGTCCTGAGCAGCTGGCGTTCCTCAACTACGGCGCTAGCCGTCATATCCCGACCCCCATCAGGCATTGACAAATTGGTCCAAGCGACCTCTGGGGCGTTTGTATCATTTTGTCCAAGTCCGGTCAACCGGCGGTATCCGCGGCCCCCAATCCTTTACAGCGCCCACCAAAGTCGGTACAAACCGCAATTAGACATATTTGTCTCTTTGTCCCCGGGGTGAAGGAGAGTCGGTGGCGCGCGACCCGAAGTACGACATCCTCTTCGAGCCGATCCAGCTAGGCCCGAAGACGCTGAAAAATCGCTTCTACCAGGTGCCGCATTGCATCGGGGCGGGGTCCGAGAAGCCGGGCATGCAGGCCTACCACCGCGGCATCAAGGCCGAGGGTGGCTGGGGCGCCTGCTGTACGGAGTACTGCTCGATTCATCCCGAGTCCGACGACACGAGTCGCGTGTCCGCGCGCATCTGGGACGAGGGCGATGTTCGCAACCTCAAGGCGATGACCGACCGCCTCCATGAGTTCGGCGCCCTTGCCGGCATCGAGCTCTGGTACGGCGGCCCGCACGCCCCCTGCATGGAGTCGCGCGCCACCCCGCGCGGCCCGTCGCAGATCCCTTCCGACTTCGAGCTGAACATCCACCCGCGGTACATGGACAAGGACGACATCAACGAGGTCCAGCAGATGTACGTCGATGCGGCCATCCGGGCGCGCGACGCGGGCTTCGACATCGTCTACGTCTACGGCGCGCACGCGTATCTGCCGTTCCAGTTCCTGTCGCCGTTCTACAACCGCCGCACCGACGAGTACGGCGGCTCGTTCGAGAACCGGGCGCGCTTCTGGAAGGAGTCGCTCGAGAAGGTGCGCGAGGCGGTCGGTGACGACTGCGCGATCGCGTCACGCTTCGCCGTGGACCATCTGCTCGGGGCAACCTCGATCCAGGTGGGTGAGGACGGCGTGCGCTTCGTCGAGCACGTGGACGACCTCGTCGACCTCTGGGACCTCACGGTCGGCGACATCGCCGAATGGGGCCAGAACGCCGGGCCGTCGCGCTTCTTCGAGGAGAACCACGAGAAGCCGTACACGGGCCAGGTCAAGGCCGGCAACCACACCAACAAGCCGGTCGTGGGCGTCGGGCGCGTGACCAACCCGGACACGATGGTCGCGATCATCCAGAGCGGGCAGTTCGACATCATCGGCGCCGCCCGCCCGTCGATCTCGGACCCGTTCCTCCCCAAGAAGATCGAGGAGGGGCGGCCAGAGGACATCCGCGAGTGCATCGGCTGCAACCAGTGCATCTCCCGCTGGGAGATCGGCGGCCCGCCAATGGTGTGCACGCAGAACGCGACCGCCGGCGAGGAGTACCGCCGCGGCTGGCATCCGGAGAACTTCTCCAAGGCGAAGAACGCCGACAAGGGCGTGCTCGTGGTCGGCGCCGGGCCCGCCGGCATGGAGTGCGCGATGGTGCTCGGCAAGCGGCAGATGTCCGCCGTGCACCTGGTCGAGGCCGACAAGGAGATTGGCGGCTGTGTGAACTGGATCTCCAAGCTCGGTCACTCGGACGGCAAGGAGAACCTGTTCCGCGGCACCGCGCGCGGACTGGGTGAGTGGAGCCGCATCGTCAACTACCGGCAGGTGCAGCTCGACAAGCTGAAGAACGTCGAGGTGCATCTCAACTCGCGGCTCAGCGCGTCAGACATCCTCGAGTACGGCGCGGAGATCGTGATCATCGCGACCGGCTGCCACTTCGCCACCGACGGTCTCAACCCAGCCACGCATGCGCCGATCCCGGGCGCGGACACGTCGCTCGACTGGCAGCTCACGCCGGACGAGGTGGTCGCAGGCAACAAGACGATCGGCCAGCGCGTGCTCGTCCTCGAGAACGAGGCCTACTACATGGGCGCCTCGATCGCCCAGAAGCTGGCCGGCGAGGGCAAGGACGTCACGCTCGTCACGCAGGCGGCGGACGTCGCCGACTACATGCACTACACGCTCGAGGCGCCGATGCTCCACCGCGACCTGCACAGGCTCGGGGTGGACATCCGCACCTACACGATGGTCGACTCGATCGAGCCGGGCGCCTGCACGCTCTACAACGTGTGGGACGACCGGCACAAGGACAAGGTCGAGGTCGACACCGTCGTGCTCTGCACGCAGCGGCTCTCGAACGACGAGCTCTACCGCGAGCTCAAGTCCGATGCCGCGGCGCTCGAGCGCGAGGGCATCGAGTCGGTCTACATCATCGGCGACGCCTCGGCGCCGCGGATGATCGTCGACTCGGTGTTCGACGGCCATCGCCTGGCGCGCGAGATCGACTCGGACAACCCGGCCATGCCGCTGCCGTTCATCCGGGAGCGGAGGCTGTGGGGCGACACGGGCAACTCGGACTTCGAGGCCCAGCTGCTCGCTCCGTCCGACTTCGTCGCCGCGAGCTAGGGGGCCGCGCGTATGCGGATAGTCGTGCCTGTGAAGCAGGTGGCCGTCGTCGACGAGGACTTTGAGCTCGTCGACGGCGGCGCGCGGGTCGATCCGGATTTCCTCGAGTGGTCGCTCAACGAGTGGGACGACTTCTCCTTGGAGGCAGCGCTGCAGCTGGCGGAGGCGGAGGAGGGCTCCGAGGTGGTGGTCGTCACCGTTGGCGACGACGAGTCCACCGAAGGGCTGCTGACCTGTCTCGCGAAGGGCGCGGACCGGGGGATACGGATCTGGGAGGAG
>DATBKS010000149.1:0-24856 GCA_036555755.1 Thermoleophilaceae bacterium | reverse complement strand
GAACTGGGAACTGGGAACTGGGAACTCATCTCAAAACTGCTCCAAAAACCGAAGGTCGTTCTCGAACATCATCCGCAGGTCCGGCACGCCGTACTTGAGCATCGCGATGCGGTCGATCCCCATGCCGAACGCGAAGCCCTGGATCTTGTCCGGGTCGTAGCCCATCTCGGACACAAAGCCGAAGACGTTGGGGTCGACCATCCCCGAGCCGAGGATCTCGATCCAGCCCGAGCCCTTGCAGAGCGGGTCGCGCGAGCCGTCGGCCAGGTAGCCGCTGCCGCCGCAGTTGAAGCAGGACACGTCCACCTCGACGCTCGGCTCGGTGAAAGGGAAGTAACCCGAGCGCAGCCGCACCTCGCGCTCGGCGCCGAACATCGCGCGCGCGAATTCGAGCAGGACTCCGCGCAGGTCGCTGACCGTGATGTCCTCGTCCACGGCCAGGCCCTCGAGCTGGTGGAACATCGGGGTGTGGCTGGCGTCCGAGTCACGCCGGTAGACGCGCCCCGGCACGACGATGTAGATCGGCGGCGCCTGCACCTCCATCGAGCGGGTCTGCATCGGCGAGGTGTGCGTGCGCAGCACCACATCGGGCGACAGGTAGAAGGTGTCCTGCAGCGCTCGCGCCGGATGGTTCGGCGGCATGTTGAGGGTCGTGAAGTTGTAGTGGTCGAACTCGACCTCGGCGCCCTCGACCACGTTGAATCCGAGGCCGACGAAGATGTCCTCCATCTCGCGCCGGGTCTGGGTGACGAGATGCAGGTGGCCGGCGGGGCTGGGCGGGTCGCCGGGCAGCGTCACGTCGATGCGGTCCTCGGCGAGACGGGAGTCGAGCTCGCTGGCCTCGAGCTCCTCGGTGCGCCCGGCGAGCAGCTTCTCCAGCGTCACGCGCACCTCGTTGGCCGCCTTGCCCACCGGACCACGCTCCTCGGGCGGCAGCTCGCCTATCCCGCGCAGGGTCTGCGTGAGCACGGCCTTGCGACCGAGGTAGCGCACGCGCAGCTCCTCGAGCTCGGCAGCCGAACCCGCGCCCGCGATCGCGGACTCGGCCTCTTCGCGCAGGGCTTGGAGGTCAGCCATCGGCGGCCATCCTATTTGTCAGGTCGTACAGGGCGATCGCGGCCGCCATCGCCACGTTGAGCGAGTCGGGGCCGTCGCCGCGCAGGGGGATCTCGGCGCGCACGCTGGCCTCTTCCGACACCTCGCGCGGGAGCCCTTCACGCTCGCTGCCGAGGCACACGACGGCCGGCCCTTCGACCTCGACCTGAGCGAGTGCGAGACCGGCGCCCCGCTCGAGCGCGATCGTGGTCGCATCGCCGAGATCCGAGAACTCCGCGCGCGCGGGTGGGCGGGCGAAGATTGAGCCCATGCTCGCCCGCACGGCCTTGGGCGACCAGGGGTCGGCGCAGTCGGGGCCAAGCACCACCGGGCCGTCGCACAGCGCGTGGGCCGAGCGGATCACGGCGCCGACGTTGCCGGGGTCGTGCACGCCGTGCAGGTACACCGACAGCTCGCCGCCCGGCGAGGCCCAGCGCTGCGCGTATACGCCCACCACGCGCGTGCCCGAGCCGAGCGAGCTGATGCCCGCGAGCAGGTCGGGCTCCACGTCCTCGCCCGCCACGAGCAGGATCTCCGGCTCCCAGCCGGCGGCCGCCGCGGCGTCCACCAGGTCCTCGCCCTCGGCCGCGAACAGGCCGGAGCGCTCCCGGTGCTTCTTGTCCTGGAGCTTCCTGATGGTCTTGAGCTGTTCGTTCTGGGCTGAAGTGATCATGGGCACAAAAAAGGGCGCCTCTTAGGGGCGCCCTGGGAGTTTCGCTCAACGGTCCGGCTGCGATCAGGCAGCGGCCGCCTCCCGGGCGCGCTCGGCAAAACGTCGGAACGTCTCGGGGTCGCGGACGGCGATGTCCGCGAGGATCTTGCGGTCCAGCTCGATCTCGGCGAGCCGCATGCCGTGCATGAACTCGCTGTAGGTCATTCCCTCACGCCGCGCGGCGGCGTTGATGCGGGTGATCCAGAGACGGCGGAAGTCGCGCTTCTTGTTGCGGCGGTCGCGGTAGGCGTAGGAGTCGGCCTTGAGCAGTGCCTCCTTGGCGCGCTTGTAGGACGAGTGCGCCTCGCCGCGGAAGCCCTTGGTGCGCTCGAGCGTGGCCCGGCGCTTCTTGCGTGCGTGAACTGAGCGCTTGACCCGGCTCATTTGCGGAGCAGCTCCTTGATCCGGGGGGTGTCGTGATCCGAGATCGGAACGGGGCGGCCGAGCCGCCGCTTGCGCTTGGCGCTCTTCTTGCCAAGCATATGGCTGGTCATCGCGTGACGACCGCGCACCTTGCCCTTCCCGGTGAGCTTGAAGCGCTTCTTAGCGCCCGAATGGGTCTTCATCTTGGGCATGACGGTGCCCTATTCAAGCAGAGCGGCGAATTTCTTCATCCGCGGCGGCCTGGGCTTCGGCCCGCGCGGGAGCCTCGGCGGGCGCCTCGGCAGGGGCCTCGTCGCTCTCGCCTCCCGCGGCCGCGCGGTTGCGGCGGCTGTCCTTGCCCGTGTGCTCGGCCTTCTGCGGCTCGTCGCCGTCACCGCCGCCCTCCTTGGCCTTCACCGGGCCGAGGACCATGGTCATGTTGCGACCGTCCAGATTGGGGCGCTGCTCGATCGTGCCGAGATCCGCCACGTCCTCCGCGAGGCGCATCAGAAGCTGCTCGCCGCGCTCGGGGTGCGTGGTCTCGCGGCCGCGGAACATGATCGTGATCTTCACCTTGTCCTGGCTCCCGAGGAAGCGCCGCACGTGGCCCTTCTTGGTCTCGTAGTCGTTGGTGGCGATCTTCGGCCGCAGCTTGATCTCGCGGATCGTGATCTGCTTCTGGTGACGGCGCGCGGCCTTGGCCTTCTGCTCCTGCTCGTACTTGTACTTCGAGTAGTCGAGCACGCGGACCACCGGCGGGCGCGCCTCGGGTGCCACTTCCACCAGATCGAGGTCGCGCTCCTGCGCATAGCGCAGCGCCTCGTCGGTCTTCACGACGCCGACCTGTTGCCCGTCGTCGCCAATCAGGCGCACCTCGGGCACGCGGATCCGCTCGTTTATTCGCGTCTGATCCCGCTCAGGCGGGCGCCGATCGAACCTACGCGGGATCGGCACTAAGACTGGAGCGGGCTAGACGTCAAAGGCAAATAGAGGGGACGACGGCTGGGTAGGGCACGGCGCGTCAGCTCGGGTGGCGCGGTGTGTAGGTGCCCTGCATTCAGCAGGCGAGTATAGCCATGCGACGCTTTGTCCACTAGTAGAAGATCTACTGCGCCTTGCGGTCGATCTCCTCACGCGCGCGAGAGGCGAACTCCTCGACCCCCATCGCGCCGAGGTCACCTTCGCGGTGGCGGCGGACCGAGACCTGCTTCGCCTCGGCCTCGTTGTCGCCCACGACCAGCATGTAGGGCGCCTTCCGCAGCTCGCCCTCGCGGATCTTCTTGCCCACCGATTCGGTGCGGGCGTCGACCTCGACGCGCAGGCCGGCGGCGGTCAGCTGCGCGGCGACCTCGTTCGCGTAGCCCTCGTGACGGTCGGCAATCGGAAGGATGAGCGCCTGGGTCGGGGCGAGCCAGAGCGGGAACTCGCCGGCGTAGTGCTCGATCAGGATCCCGATGAAGCGCTCGAACGAGCCGAGCAGGGCGCGGTGGACCATCACCGGGCGGTGCTCGGCGTTGTCCGCCCCGGTGTACTCGAGCTCGAAGCGCTCTGGCATCTGGTAGTCGAGCTGCACGGTGCCGAGCTGCCACGAGCGGCCGATCGCGTCGGTGGTGTGCAGGTCGATCTTCGGGCCGTAGAAGGAGCCGTCGCCCTCGTTCAGGTCGTACTCCAGCTTCTGCGACTCGAGCGCCCCCTGCAGCGCGCCCTCGGCGGCGTCCCACATCTCCTCGGTGCCGATGCGGTTGTCCGGCCGAGTTGAGAGTTCGAGCCGAGGCTCGAGCCCGAACATCTCATACAGGAAGAAGCCGAAGTTGAGGCAGCCGACGACCTCCTGCTCGATCTGGTCCTCGGTGCAGAAGATGTGGGCGTCGTCCTGGGTGATGGAGCGGACGCGCAGCAGGCCGTGCAGAGTGCCGCTCGGCTCGTGGCGGTGGACGAGGCCCTGTTCGGCGTAGCGGATGGGGAGGTCGCGGTAGGAGCGGCGCTCCTCCTTGTAGATCTGGATGTGCGCCGGGCAGTTCATGGGCTTGAGGCCCATGGGGTGATCCTCGACGTCGGTGAAGTACATGTTGTCCTGGTACTTGTCCCAGTGCCCCGACTGCTTCCAGAGCTCGACGTCGTAGATGATCGGGGTGCGCACCTCGGTGTAGCCGCGCGCGACGTTCTCCCGCCGCCACATGGTGGTGAGCTCGTTCCAGATGTGGGTGCCGGCGGGCTGCCAGAACGGCATGCCTGGCGCGAGCTCGCTGAACATGAACAGGCCGAGCTCCTTGCCGAGCTTGCGGTGGTCGCGCGCACGGGCCTGCTCGAGCTGCTCGAGGTAGGCGTCGAGAGCCTCCTTCGAGAAGAAGGCGGTGCCGTAGATGCGGGTGAGCATCGGCTTGTTCGAATCCCCGCGCCAGTACGCGCCGGCGGTGGACATCAGCTTGAAGGCCTTGATGCGCTTGGTGCTCGGCCCGTGCGGGCCGCGGCATAGGTCGGTGAAGTCGCCGTTTCGGTAGAGCGAGACGGTGGGCTCGCCGAGGTCCTGGATCAACTCGACCTTGTAGTCCTGGCCCTCCGACTTGAAGCGCTCGATCGCCTCCTCGGCGCTCACCTCGCTGCGCTCGAAGTGCTCGTCCGCCTTGATGTGCTCGCGCATCTTCTGCTCGATGCGCTCGAAGTCGGCGTCCGAGATCTTCACGTCCTCGGGGAAGTCGAAGTCGTAGTAGAAGCCGTCCTCGATCGGCGGGCCGATGGTCACCTGGGTGCCGGGGTAGAGCTCGAGCACGGCCTCGGCGAGGACGTGGGCGGTGTCGTGCCTGAGCAGGTCGAGCGCCTCGGGGCTGCGGTCGGTGACGATGTCGATCTTCGCCCCGTCCTCCACCTCGCGGGAGAGGTCGCGCAACTCGCCGTTCACCTTGATCGCGAGCGCAGCGCGCGCGAGACCCTCGCCTATCGCGCGTGCAGCGTCGGCGCCGGTGGCGCCATTCTGGAGCTCGAGCTCCTTGCCATCGGGGAGGGTGACGGTCATGTGGACTGGAAACTAGCGAGCAAGCGCAGCTCGTTCTCGGCCAGGTGGGTGATGAGGTGATGCTCCCTAACCCTGGCGCGGCCGGCTTCGCCGAGTTCGATCGCCAGGCCGGGGTCTTTCACCAGCTCCACGATGGCCTCCGGGGCATCGGCCGCGTCGACCACCGGCGTGCCCTTCCAGAGCGTCTCGAGCGTGGTCAGCTCCGCCCCCTTCGCGAGCGAGCTCTCGACCCCGGCGCGCGCGATCGCGCGCAGCGCGTTCAGCTCGACGTCGCCGATTCCGGTGAGCAGGAGCAGGTCCTCCTTGGTCTCCGAGTAGTCCGACAGCTCGCGCACCAGGCGCCAGGCCTCGACGTCGTCCGTGGGCGGGTCGCCAGCGAGGACGAGCTGCAGGCCGGGCGCCTGCTGCTTCGCGATCGCGAACGCGTCGAGCACCTCGTGCGGGTCCTGCCAGGTGTCGAAGGGGCGCGCCTGGAAGACGGTCGGGCGTGCAAGGTCGACGCCCAGCGAGCGCACCATCGAGCCCGCGAGCTTGACCGGCAGGTCCACGGAGGCCGGAGCGAGCGGGTCGATCGCCTCCGGGAGGTCGGCTGTCGTGGTGATCAGCGGCTCCAGGCGGTTCCACATCGGCTGGTCGGGGCTCGAGTAGTCGAGCTCGCAGCGGAAGGCGTACGGGGTGCCGGCTTTGGATGCGCTCGCGAGCGCGCCGGGCCCGTGGACGACGATCCCGTCGAAGCCCTCGGGCGCCGGTGAGTCCTCCAGGTACTCGTCCCAGGTCTCGTCGGAGATGGCGGTCTCGCCGCCCTGGAGGCCGTCCTCGAGCTGGCGCGTGAGCCGCCAGAAGGGGCGCTCGCCCGCCAGCACCATGTGTTCGGCGTGGACGCCCAGGTCCTCGTACAACGACAGCAATGAGGGCAGGATCTCCGGAGAGCGGAGCCGTGATCCGGCCGCCGAAAGGTGGAGGATGCGAGCTCCCTCAAGGGGTGCGGCCGCCGCTCGCAGACGCTCGACCTCGCCGTAGTCCCCAGCCGTCCGCCTGCCGAGCGGCATCGCCTGAAGGTGACACCTCACGGGCGGCAGCCTATCCACGCGTGAGCCGAGAGACAGATGTCTATTGGCAGTTGGTTCCGTTACCGAACGATTCGCGGAGAGGGAACGGGGCCCACCGAGTCGCGGGTCCCCCGCCGGGGGCGCGGTGGCTAGCTGCGCTCGACGCGGGAGCCCGGCACGATGTCGTCCTTGCCGTTGTCCCAGCGGACCCAGGCCTTGTGGCCGCCGTCGTAGTCGGGCGCCCAGAGGATCAGGGTGGCTTCTTCGTCGCCGACCTTGCAGCGCTCGGTGGACTCGCCGTCGAGGCCGCGCCAGACGCGGATGAAGGCGTTGTTCTCCCACTCGTCGCCGATCGTGGTCGGGTCGGTGTGGCCTGGCCGGATCACGACCTCGGGCCGCAGCTTCATCAGCACGTCCATGATCGAGTGCTTCAGATCCTCGAAGGTGGTCGAGCCGGGGGCGCGCACGCCGCCGACCGAGCCCTTGAAGAGCGTGTCGCCCGTGAAGACCTCTTCGTCGTTGATCAGGAACGAGAGCATCCCGGCCGTGTGGCCTGGCGTGGCGATCGCCTTGATGTTGAGGCCGCCGACCGTGAGCGTCTCGCCGGAGATGATGTGTCGGTCGACGTCCATCAGCTCCTCGGACTCGACGGGGTCGGCGAGGATCTCGACGTTGAAGCGCTCCTTGTAGACGTGGTTCTCCGCCACGTGGTCGCCGTGGTGGTGCGTCAGCAGGAGATGGGTCGGCGCGACGCCCAGCCGCTCGATCTCCGCGAGCAGCCTGTCCGAGGGACCGCCCGAGTCGATGATCACCGCGCTGCCGCCCGGCTCGTCGGCCACGACGTACGCGTTCGACAGCCAGTCCGGGTGCATGGATCGCTCGACGATCACGCCATGCAACCTAACATGCGCCCCTGCCATGGACCCAGCCCAGTTCAGAGCAGAGTTCCCCGTGCTCGAGCAGAAGGCGTTCCTGAACGCCGGGACCGACGGCCCCGTGCCGCGGCGCGCTGCGCAGGTCGCGCACGAGCGGATCGAGGGAGAGCTGACGGAAGGACGGGCCGGCCGTCCCCACTTCGACCGCATGATCGGCGCGATGGACCGGCGGCGCGAGCTGCTCGCCGCCCACATCAACTGCGACCAGGACGAGCTCGCCCTCACCCACTCCACGACCGACGGCGTGAACATCGTGATCGGCGGGCTCGACATCCAGCCGGGCGACGAGCTGCTCACGAGCGACGAGGAGCACCCTGGCGTGCTGGCTCCGCTGGCGGGCGCGCGCAGGCGCTGCGGCGCGGTGATCAAGCTGGCGCCGTTCGCCGAACTGGCGAACGCGGTGACGGACAAGACGAAGCTCGTGGCCACCTCGCACGTGTCGTGGGTCAACGGCCAGGTAATCGACTCGGCGGCGCTGCGCGAGACCGGCGTTCAGTTCCTCCTTGACGGCGCACAGGGCATCGGCGCGGTGCCGGTCGATGTGCAGGAGCTCGGCTGCGACTTCTACGCGGCGTCGGGCCAGAAGTGGCTGTGCGGGCCCGACGGCTCCGGCTGCCTCTACGTGAAGAAGGACCGGCTGAACGACCTCGAGCCGCGCTTTCTCAGCTTCGGCTCGGTGACGGACCACGAGGACCCGCTGAACTCACCGCTGTATGAGAACGCGCGCCGCTTCGACCTGAGCTTCATCCCGAGCTCGGCCGGCGCATGGGCGGTGAGCTCGATCGAGCTGTTCGAGGAGGCGGGCTGGGAGTGGGTGCACGACCGCGCCGCCACGCTCGCGGAAAAGCTCGTGGAGATGCTCGCGGAGCGCGGCCGCGAAGTGCAGCCGCGCGGGCGCTCGACGCTCGTGTCGTGGCGCGACGACGACTGCGAGGCCACCTACGAGAAGCTCGGCGAGAACGGCGTGGTGGTGCGCTTCATCCCCGGTCGCGGCCTGGTGCGTGCGTCCGTGGGTGCCTGGAACGACGAGAGCGACCTCGAGCGGCTCGTCGAGCTCGTCACTTAGACGACATCACGATGATGCCGCCCACGATGGCGGCGACCACCACCGCGGCGCCAAACAGCCCGAGCACGGCGAAGGCCGTCGCTTCTGGCCCGCGGCGGCTCCGGCGCATTTCCATCGAGCGAGTGGTCCCGAGCACGGCCAGGGAGAAGGCGAAACTCGCGCCAATCGTCGCGATCAGGGCTGCGGCGATGACCTTGCCGATCGTGGCCCAGTCCACGATCGCCTCGGCGATGACGGTCATGCCGCCTCCGCCGTGAGCGCCGAGCCTTGGCGGAGCCGCCTGGCGAACACCGCCGCCACGATCAGCACGAGCGCGATCGCCACTATGAGCGGGCCGGCAGCCCCGCTGCCGAAGATGTGGGTGACGCCGTACGTGATCGCTCCCATCAGGCCGGCGAACGGAAGCGTGAGGACCCAGGCCACCGCGATGTTCCCGGCCACGCCCCAGCGCACTGCGGACAGCCGCTTGGCTGCGCCTGCGCCCATCACGCCACCTGAGATCACGTGAGTGGTGGACAGCGGATAGCCGTAGTGCGACGCCGCGAGGATCACCGCCGCGCCCGCGCCCTGGGCGGCGAAACCCTGCGCGCTGTCCATCTTGATGATGCGGCTGCCCATGGTCTTGATGATCCGCCAGCCGCCGCTGTAGGTGCCGAGAGC
The DNA here is from genome assembly GCA_036555755.1 of Thermoleophilaceae bacterium. Taxonomy (GTDB): domain Bacteria; phylum Actinomycetota; class Thermoleophilia; order Solirubrobacterales; family Thermoleophilaceae; genus JAICJR01. The sequence continues at coordinate 15,963 of DATBKS010000149.1, read as the reverse complement.
GATCGCGCTCGCGCTCGCGACGACGACCCACTCGGGCACGCTGAAGTCGTTGGCCGGCAGGTTGCCGTTGGCGACCAGCGCGAGCGTGATGATGCCCATCGTCTTCTGCGCGTCGTTGGTCCCGTGGGCGAGCGCGAGCAGGCCGCCCGAGGCGAGTTGGCCGAGCTTGTAGCCGTTCGTGACCGGCCCGGGACGCAGGCGCCCGACGATCCGGTACACGATCAGAATCCCGATGATCGCCGCCGTGAAGGCGAGCACCGGCGCGATCAGCGCGGGCACGACGACCTTGCCGAGCAGACCGCCGCCAATCACGGCGCTGGTCCCATCGGCGGCAATGGCGGACCCCACGAGGCCGCCGATGAGCGCGTGCGACGAGCTCGAGGGCAGGCCGAAGTACCAGGTGATCAGGTTCCAGCCGATCGCTCCGATCAGCCCCGCGAAGACGATCGTCGGCGTGATCGCGCTCGCCTCGACGATGCCGCTCGCCACCGTGGCCGCGACCTTCAGCGAGATGAACGCGCCCGCGAAGTTGAGCAGCGCCGCGAAGCCGACCGCCAGCTTGGGCGACATCGCGCGCGTGGAAATCGACGTCGCGACGACGTTGGCGGTGTCGTGGAAACCGTTCGTGAAATCGAAGGCCAGTGCCGTCACCACGACGACGACGAGAATCAGGTCGTTGTGCATCAGGAGTTCTTGAGAACGATGCCCTCGAGCGTGTAGGCGACCTTCTCGGTGGCGTCGATGGCCTCCTCGAGTCGCTCGTAGATGTCCTTCCAGCGGATGACGACCATCGGGTCGATGCCGTCGTCGAAGAGCGACGCGAGCGCCTCGCGCTGCAGGCGGTCGCCGTCGTTCTCGAGCCGGTTGATCTCGACGGTGAAGTGCGAGATGTCCTTGAACTCGCGCAGCCGCGGCATCGCCTCGGCGATCTGGCGGGCGGCGAGCACGAGCACCTTGGCCATCTTCTCCGCGTGCTCCATCGGCGCCTCGATCTTGTAGAGGCCGAGGAAGTCGGCCACCTCCTCTGTGAAGTCGACGATGTCGTCGAGCGCCGACGCGAGGGCGAGGATGTCCTCGCGGTCGATCGGAGTGACGAACGTGTTGTTCAGCCGCTGGACGATGTCGTGCGTGATGCGGTCCCCGTGCTGCTCGCAGATGAGGATCTCGCGCGCGAGCTCGCTGTTCTCGGGGTAGTCGCGCATCAGCTGCTCGAGCAGCTCAGCGGCTCTTTGGATGTTCCCGCCGGCTTCTTCGAACAGGTCGAAGAACTCGCGGTCTCTGGGCAGGAAGACCTGCGACAGGCGTGCCATGTGGCTCAGTTCCCTCCTGGGCTTTTTTCTTCAGCGGCGTCGCTACCGCAGAGGATCGCCGACGCGGTCGGCGATCTTGTCCAGGCTTCCCGAGAGATCAGCTTCCTGAACCGAAGGTAGCCAGAACACGGTACGTGTGACTCCGGCCGCAGCATAGTCCGAGATCAGGGCGGGATCCGGCTTGGCGCCAAAAGCTGTCATCTCGGGGAGTTCCCGGCCGGCCTCCTCGCTGGCGCGTCGAAGCTCGCCGAGGCGTGCCATGAACTCGTCGTGCGGCGCCCGCCCTGGCTGCGGGAACCAGCCGTCGCCGTAAGCCAGCACGCGCTCCACCACGCGCGGGCCCATGCCGCCGATGATCACCGGCGGATGCGGCTTCTGCACCGGCTTCGGCCACGACCAGATCGGGTCGAAATCGACGAGCTGGCCGTGGTACTCGGCCTCGTCCTGTGTCCAGATCGCCTTCATCGCCTCCACGCGCTCGCGCATCAGGCGGAAGCGGGTGGACGGGTCGGTGCCGTGGTTGCGCAGCTCCTCCAGGTTCCAGCCGGCGCCCACGCCGAAGATCAGCCGGCCGCCGGACAGCTGGTCGACGCTCGCCACCTCTTTCGCCGTGACGATCGGATCACGCTCGGTGACGAGGCAGATGCCGCTGCCGATCTTCACCCGCTCGGTGGCTGCCGCCGCGGCGGTGAGCGCCACGAACAGGTCGTGCGTGTGCCAGTAGTCCTGCGGCAGGTCGGCGCCTCCGGGCCACGGGGACTCGCGGCTCGCCGGGATGTGGGTGTGCTCGGGGAAGAAGACGGACTCGTAGCCGCGCTCCTCGGCGATCGCCGCGAAGCGGCCCGGGTCCACCGCGTAGTCGGTGGCGAAGATGGCGACGCCGTAGTTCACGAGGGCGGGGTGGCGGTGTCGATCCTCGCCGCCAGGTCCTCTCCGAAGCCTGCCATGCGTTCCCTGATCGCCGCGGCCGCGTGCTCGTGGTCGTACTCCACGCGGCGCAGCTCGAGCTCGCCGTCGTCCGCGATCAGCGCGTAGGCGGCGCGCGTGTCGCCGTCGAACGGGAGGCCGACGCTGCCGGCGTTCACGAGGTCGACGCCGTTCTCGCCCTGGCGCCTGAACTGCACGTGCGTGTGGCCGAACACGAGCCGCCGATCGGTCACGCCGTCGATCAGCTCGGCCTCGTCGCCGGCCGGCTCGGGCATGAAGCTGCGCATGTCGGAGATCGGCGACGCATGCGAAAAGAAGGTGCCGTCGATCTCAGCGGTCTCCGGCAGCCGCGCAAGATCCTCGATGTTCTCGTCGCTCACATACTCGAGCGCCCAGTGGAGAGCGCTCTGCACGAACGGCAGGTCCACCGCCTCGTCCGGCTGGCCGAGCCAGCGCTCCCAGTTGCCCCGTATCCACTGCGCGTTCGGCAGCCCGCGGAGGCAGTCGAGGGTCTCGACCGGCCACGCGCCGAGCGAGGCGTAGTCGCCACCGAGGAAATAGCTGTCCGCGCCGGCGGCGTCCGCATCGGCGAGCACCGCCTCAAGCGCCGGCAGGTTCGCGTGGATGTCGTAGAGGACGGCGAGCATCAGAACAGCGTCTCGCCCCCGCGGGAGCGAGCGCCGCGTCGCGGCACGCCAGCGGCCTCTGCGAGCGCCGTCTCGACGTCAGTCAGGATGGCGCGCTCTGAGCGTGAGGCAATCAGCGGCTCGCCGAGACCGTCCACGTGCACGTAGGTGCGGCGGCCGTCACCGCGCTCGTCGCCCTCGATCGGCACCAGCGCGAACACTCGATCGGCGCGGACGTACTTGCCGTATCCGATCGGGACCATGCGGGGGTCGCGGCGGGCCACGCAGCGAGCCTACTCAGTTCGCATCGCCGCGACAGCGTCCGAAGTCGTCTCGTGCATCGCCATCGCCTGCTCGACCTCGGTCACGGCCAGCGAATGGCGGATCAGCGACTGCTGCGGCACGACGAGCGCGAGCGTCTGGCGCCTGCCCTCGATGCGCTCGGCCAGCTCGAACAGCATGCGGATCCCGGCGCTGTCGAGGTACGTGGTGGCGCTCAGGTCGAGCACCAGGCCGAGGGCGTCGTTTGGCACGGCGTCCGAGATCTCCTCCTCGAGGTGCGCGGCATTTGAGATATCCACCTCGCCCGCCAGCCGGACGAGCTGCACTCCCTCTTGCCGTTCCACGAAGACCGTCGCCAGCTCGGCCATCAGGCCTCCAGTCCGATCCGCCGCCTCATCAGCACCTCCGTCCCCTGGTCCCCGCGCTCGATGCGGACGTCCTCCATCAACGCGTCGATCAGCTTGAGCCCGCGGCCGCGGTGCTGACCGCGCGGCGCGCGCCACGACCCGTAGTCGCGCACGCACAGGACCACCTCGTCGCCCTCCACCGCTCCCTCCACCTCGAAGCTCGCAGGCCGCGCGCCGTAGGCGTGCTCGATCGCGTTGGCGCTCGCCTCACCGCAGGCGATCGTGATGTCGTAGATCTCCTGTGCACTCGCCGTGGTGGCGCGGAGCCAGCGCATCAGCATGCGGCGCAGGCGCGAGAGCTCGCCGGGCTCGGCGCGCAGGCTGGTGCGGAAGGTGGTGGCGTCGATCTCCACGGGACGCAGTGCGAGCACCGCGATGTCGTCGGCGCGCTCGGGGTCGGGCGCGGCGGTCTCGATCACGTGGTCGCACAGCGCCTCGAGCGAGTCCGGCGCCTCGGCGAGCACACGCTCGAGCCGCGCGATGCCGTCCTCGAGCGTCTCGCCCCGGCGCTCGACCAGGCCGTCGGTGTAGAAGAGCAGCGTCGTGTCGGGCGAGAGCTCGAGCATCGCCGCTTCGTAGCGGGCGTTGGGCGACACGCCGACGGGCAGCGAGCCGCGCCCGTTGATCGCGGTGACGCTGCCGTCCGGGCCGAGCAGGAGCGGCGGCGGGTGGCCCGCGCGCACGAAGCGCATGCTGTTCGTCCCCGCGTCGAACTCGCCGTAGACGAGCGTGGCCATGTCGTTCTGCTCAAACGTGCGCGTGAGCCGGTTGAGCCGCTCCACCGCGGCGGCCGGGCCGGCGCCGTCGAGCGCGTAGGCGCGCAGCGCGTTGCGGAACTGGCCCATCACCGCGGCGGCCTCGAGCCCGTGTCCGGCAACGTCGCCGATCACAAGTCCGACGCTGCCGTCGCCGAGCGAGATCGCGTCGTACCAGTCACCGCCCACGTCATGCTCGGAGGTGGCAGGCAGGTAACGGGCAGCGAACTCCATCCCCGGTATGTCCGGCAGCTGGCGCGGCAGCAGGCTCTGCTGGAGCGTGACCACCGCGTGGTGCTCCTGGGTGTACAGCCGCGCGTTGTCGACCGCGATGGCGGCGCGGCGCGCGAGGTCCTCGGCGAAGCGCAGGTCCTCCTCGTCGTAGGTGCGGCCCGACTCCGCGTGCACCAGCGTGAGCGCGCCGAGCGTGCGCGCCCGCGCGATCAGCGGCACGATGATCAGCGAGCTGAGCCCGAGGTCACGCGCCAGCTCGAGCTGCTCGGGGTCGTCGATGCTCGCCGCGAGCATCGCGTCGGTGATCTCCGGGTAGAGCTCGGACCTGCCCGTGCGGATCACGTTGGGCACGCCCGTCGGGGCGTCCGGGTCCACCGGGTAGCGCTTGCGCACCTCGTCCGCGAACTTCACCTTCTCCGGATCGACGTGCGCCGTGGCCGCGTTGCGAATCTCGCCGTCCTCCTCGAGCAGCTCGATCGCGCACCAGTCCGCCAGCCGCGGCACCGCCAGGTAGGCCACCTGGGAGAGCGTCTTCTCCAGGTCGAGCGTCGCCGCCATCAGCTCGCTCGCGCGCGCGAGGAAGGTGAGCCGCTCGCGCGCCAGCTCGGCCTCGTGGTAGAGGCGGGCGTTGTCGGCCGCGAGGGCGAAGCGCCGCGCGAGGTGGTGCGCGAAGTCGAGGTCGATCGGACCGTAGTGGAGCCCCTCGCGGGTGGACAGGAACGTGAGCGCGCCGATGGTCCGGCCGCGCGCGACCATCGGCACGATCATGTACGAGCGCGGCGCGAGGCTCTCGTAGAGCTGGGTGTCCTCGCCCGACCCGATCTCGATCCGGGGCGCGCCGCGGACGTCGGTCTGGAGTTCGGACTCGCCGGTGGCGATCACGTGCATCGCGCCCTCCGAGGTGCCCTTCTCCTCGCGGTAGCGGCGCCTCAGCTCCATGAGGTAGTCCTCGATGCGCTGGTCGGGGTGGCCGCTCGTGATCTGGCGCAGCGAGCCGTCTGGCTGCACCACGTCAGCGGCGCACCAGTCGGCGAACTCGGGCACCGCGAGCTGGGCCACCTCCGCGAGCGTGCGCTCGTAATCGAGCGAGCGGGCGAGCACGGAACTTGCCTCGGCTAGAAAAGCCAGAGCCCGCTGAGGGTCGAGAACCCCTCCTGCTTGCGTTGGATCCTCCGTCATGAGCCGCCCTGGGGTTCCGACTGCGGATCGTAGCCGACACATCGGGCACGCCCGCAATGATTGGTGCGTGTCCGACTCGCTCGTCAAAGGTCCCGACGGCCGCCGCCGCTGCTGGTGGGGCGCCAGTTCGGACGAGTACGTCGCCTATCACGACGGCGAATGGGGACGGCCCGTGCGGGGTGACGACGCGCTGTTCGAGCGGCTCTGCCTCGAGGGTTTCCAGTCCGGGCTGTCGTGGATCACGATCCTGCGCAAGCGCGAGAACTTCCGGGCGGCGTTCGCCGGCTTCGAGATCGAGAAGGTGGCGGCGTTCGGCGCGCGCGACGTGGGGCGCCTCATGAACGACGCCGGCATCGTGCGCAACCGGCTGAAGATCGAGGCGGCGATCGCCAATGCGCGCGCGGCCGCGGAGCTCGACTCGCTCACCGACCTCCTGTGGAGCTACGCGGAGAAGCGGCCGCGGGCGCCGCGCTCGCGGGCGGACCTCGCGCCGATCACGCCCGCCTCAACGGCGCTGTCGAAGGAGCTGAAGCGCAAGGGCTTCCGCTTCGTCGGTCCGACGACCGTCTACTCGACGATGCAGGCCTGCGGTCTCGTGAACGACCATTTCGCGGGCTGCCACGTGCGCGGCGAGGTGGCGCGCGCGATCAAGTCCGCAACGGCGTAGCCTCGCGCGGCTTCTGACGGAAGCGGCCGCCGCCCGGCGTACCCGGGGTGCGCCGAGGGAAACAGGCGGCTAGGACTTCTTGTAGTAGTCCGCGTTGATCTGGGTGAAGTGCTGCCACTCGTCGGGCAGCTGGTCCTCGGCGAAGCAGGCGTCCACCGGGCAGGCCTCGACGCAGGCGTCGCAGTCGATGCACTCGTCCGGGTCGATGAAGAGCTGGCGGACGTTGTCGTAGTCCGGCTCGTCCGGCGTCGGGTGGATGCAGTCGACCGGGCAGACCTCCACGCAGGAGTTGTCCTTGGTGTCGATGCACGGCTCGGCGATGACGTAGGTCATCCGTCGGCCTCCGCGGGGATCGTCACGGCGAGGACGCCGTCTGACTCGTCGAGTTCGAAGTCCAGGAACGGGCAGCACTCGCGCTCGGCGGCCACCAGGCGCTCGAGCTCAGTGCGGACCCCGTCCAGCGGGGCGAGCGCGATCCGCGTTCCACCATCCACAGGCGTGCGCGTGACGGCCGCGCGCTCGAGAAGCCGCTCCCAGTCGGCCTTGCGCGTGCGCGCGTCGGTCGCCGAGAGGCTGCACGCCACCGGCACGTCGAAGTTCGAATCTGTCACGCTGTCAGGGTGGCACTTCAACCCGACTTGAAGTCAAGTCTCAGCATCGGCGAGGTCGCGAGCCAAGCTGGCATAGCCACCTCCCGCATCCGCTACTACGAGTCGATCGGCGTGCTGCCCGAGCCCGACCGCCTGTCGGGGCGGCGGCGCTACTCCCCCGAGATCCTGCGCCGGCTGGCGACGATCGACGTCGCCCAGCAGGTTGGCTTCACGCTCGGCGAGATCAGCCAGCTGCTGAACGCCGACGACGAGCCCGCGCACCGGCGCGTGCAGCGGATGGCCGCGAGCAAGCTGCCAGACATCGACGCGCTGATCCAGCGCGCCACCGCGATTCGCCGCTGGCTCGAGATGACGAGCGCGTGCGAGTGCGAGTCGGTCGAGGCGTGCAGCCTCTTCGACCCCAAGCTGATCGAGCTGGACGACGCGACGAGCGGCGCGCCCCACGCGCGACTCGTCAGGCTGCCGGAGTAGGTTCCGCGGTCTTCGTCTGCGCGGCCTTCGCCTCCGCCTTCAGCTTCTTGCTGAAGAACTCGAGCGCGCGCTTGGTCTTAGTCGCTTGCTCGCCGGACAGGTCGATCCCGTGGCTCGAGAGAAACACGCGCGCCTGGATCGCGGCGTTGGCGGCATCGCGCGGCGCGCACTTGGTCGAGATCTCCAGGATGCGGGAGTCGTCCGGGTAGAGCCACACCTCGGCGACCACCTTGCGGCCGATGTCCTTCGGGAAGAACCTGAGCTTCAGCACGAAGATCGGGCCAAGCACCGACAGGTCGTCGAGCGCGACGCCCTCCGGCGCGTGCTCCTCGTAGAACGCGCGTTGCTCCTTGGTGAACATCTTTCGCAGCGGGCGCTCGCCTGCCACGGTTTCCTTGACGCCGCGGCTTGACGGCACCACGGCCTTCAGCGTGCCCGAGCAGACGAAGCCTCCCGGCATCGCGTCGACCTCCACGTTGAAGCCCTCCGACTGTCGGAGCTCATCCGAAATCTGCTCCGGAACGACCGGGCGCAGCTTCACCACGGAGTCGTCGCCCTTACCCTGCACCCGGCGCGCCCGGACGACGAGGCCGGCCTTGTTGAGCTTCAGATCGGGCGTGTCGAAGAAGAAGACCTGGCGGATCTGAGCGTCCAGCGGGTCGAGCTGAAGCGATTGGACGGCCGCGCGCTGCTGCGCTTCCGGCACGGTCAGCTTGAGCTCGACGCTGTCGGCGCCGCCCATCAACTGGAGCAGCTCGACGAGCTCGTCGTCGCTCAGCGCGGGTGCGATTACTGCGGCAGGCATTGGTGACTCCTTCGTCCGGGCAGCCCAAGCCTCCACCCCCGGAACCGCGGGGCTCAAGGGTGCGCGCATGCAGGCCCGACGGATGCGAGCACCAAGCCGGCGTGGGCCGGGCGGAATCGGGGCGTTGACCCCGCCCGGCGCCACAAAGCCGACTAAGCCACGGAAGCGACGCGTACACGCCGCGTGGAGGTTTCCGGGTAACGAAAGCCTCGCTCTGTGCGGCTAAATCCGCCAGGGTGTGGACAGGTGTGTTCGCGGGCAAGTCCGCTGCCCGAGGGGAGCGGGGGTCAGTGCTTGTGCTTCTTGTGCTTCGGCTTGGGCTTCGTCAGGGTGAGCTTGACCTTGGTGCCCGCGTCAACAGTCCTGCCCGCGGCGGGCGAGGAGGACTTGACCACCAGCTTGCCCTTGGCCTTCTTCGGCTTCGTGACCTTGCCGAGCGCGCAGTGCGCCTTCGTCAGCGCCTTCCTCGCCTGCGAGAGCGTCTTGCCCTTCAGCTTCGGGACCTTGCACTTGACCGGCGTCAGGCTGCCGCCACCGCCACCGGTCGTGCCGCCGCCGCCACCGGTCGTGCTGCCGCCGCCCGGCCCCACTGGGGCGAGGACAGTCCACGTCCGCGAGGCCGGCGTGAGATCGGGATCGCCGTGCGGGCCGAGCGCGCGCACCTCGAAGGTGTGTGTCCCGGCGCCCACTGTGTAGCCCTTCGGGCTCGTGCAGGCAGAGAAGCCGCTCCCGTCGAGCCGGCACTGGAAGGTGGCCGAGTCGGCGCTCGAGAAGGTGAAGCTCGCGGCGGTGCTGCTCGTGGTGCCGGACGGTCCGGAATCGATCGCCGTGTCGGGCCGCGTGAGCGCGTCGAGCGCGTGCGAGACGTCAAGGCGGCCGCCTGTGGTCGTGAGCCCCGTGAGCGACGCGTCGGGCGCGACGCCGTCGAGCAGCGCCTGCTTGACCTCGGAGACGGTGGCGGTCGGCTTGAGCGAGAACAGCAGTGCCGCCGAGCCGGTCACGTGTGGCGCAGCCATCGACGTGCCCTGGAGGAAGTCGTAGCCGGTGGTGGCGCTGACGGGTGTGATGCAGACGAACTTGAGGTCGTCCAGCCAGACGCCGTTGCTCGCGGTGGGCGAGCCACTCGACGTGTAGTTGAAGCGAATCTGCACGTTGCCCCCGCCGAGCCCAGTCGTCGGCGCCGAGCTGAACGGCAGCATCCCGGGGGCGGGCGAGGTGCCCGGGGTGAAGGTGTCCACGACGCTGTTGTTGCGCACGAACTGGTACGTGAACGTGCTGCCGTCGCTGACGTCGACGTGGCGCATGCCCTCGAGCTGGCACTCGCCCTCGCCGGCCTGGACGGCGAAGGCGGTTGAGGTCGAAGTGACGGTGGTGCTCGCCGTCGGCGTCGCGCCGGGCGAATCCGTCATGCCGAACGACGTCAGCGGCGCCTCGTTGCTGCGTGCGAATCCGGCGCTCCAGTTGGTGGCGAAGTTGTTCGTCTGGAAGTCGTCGTTGAGGAGCGTCTCGTCCGGGAAGGTGCTGAGGATCTCGGTGCCCGGGGCGCCCAGGTCGACCGACGTCGCGCCCCAGTCGGAGAAGCCGGCGAGGTTGTCCGCCTGGTCGGTGGCCGCGACGCAGACGATGTTGTCGATCGCCCCGCTGATGCCGGACGTCGTCGGGTTGTAGTTGCACGGGTAGTGGGGCGTCGAGTCGTTGTCCTCGGCGTCGTTCCCCGCCGAGATGACGAACAGGACGTTCGGGTTGCTCGCGAACGCGTCGCGCACGGCGTTGTTGGAGCCCAGGCCGCCGAGCGACATGTTCGCCACGCGCGCCCCGTGCGCGCCCGCGTAGTTGATGGCCAGGATCTGCGACGACGTCGGGCACTTCGCGGCGGGCGGGCTGCTGCTAGGGGAGTTCGAGCACACGCGCAGCGGCATGATGCGGATGTCCTGCGCCACGCCGGTGATCCCGACGCTGTTGTTGCCGGCCGCGCCGATCGTGCCCGCCGTGTGCACGCCGTGACCGCCCGTCAGCAGGTCGTCATCCGTCGGGTCCCCGTCAGGTGTCGAGGGCGAGTCCGAGTTGGGACCGACGAAGTCTGCGCCGTGGAGGTCGTCGACGATGCCATCCCCGTCGTCGTCGGAGCCGTTGCTCGTCTCCCCCGGGTTCGTCCAGGCGCGCGACGCCAGGTCCTCGTGGTTGAAGCGGTAGCCCGTGTCGAGGTCGGCCACGACGATCGAAGGTGAGCCGACCGTGCGGTCCCAGGCCGCCGGCGCCTTGATGTCGTCGCCCGCCACGGCCGTGCCCGTGAACCCGCCGATCCCCGCGGTGCCGAGGTTCTGCAGTCCCCAGAGCTGGTTGAAGAGCGGATCGTTGGGCGTCGACATCGGCACGTCGTAGTCGTCGTGCGTGACCACGCGGACGTCGGGATTCGCCCGCAGCGCCGCCATCGCGTCGGCGAGGGTCTGGCCCGCCTGCGGGCGGACGAGCTGGAAGCGCGGCGAGCCGAGGCCGCGGATCGCCGAGGTCTCGGCATCGCTGCGGCCGGCCACGCGCTCGGTGGCGGTCACGCCGGACTTCCATTCGACGATCAGGCGGTTCGGCGCGTACTGCGTCGCCGGCGTGGTAGGCGCAGCCGGAGGATCACTTATGTCCTGCGCGCCGAGCGCGGGCGCGCTGAGCGCCAGGGTTGCGCCGACTGCGGCGAGCGCGGTGGGGAAAGCTCGTCTCAAGTTCACCGGGTCCCATGTCATATGTATGACACGGGAGGGTCGAGCGCAAGCCCCGGATCAGTCCTCTTCGCAGGGCACGTTCACGTAGCCCGACCGGAACGCGCGCTCCTCCCCCGAGTCCGGGTCGTACGCGTGCCGCCAGACGCAGCCTGTGTCGTTCGTAAGCAGGTGGATCGAGACGGAGGTCTCCGCCGAGGTGGTGCGCACGCGGTGGATGTCGTCGGTAGGCGGGATCAGGGCGTAGAAGTCGCCGGGCTCGAGCGCGCGCCGCTCGCTGAGCCGCAGGGTCTCGGCCTCGCGCGTGAAGATCTCCTCGTCCTGCGTGCCGCGGTAGAGACCAACGAGCCCCCACGCCAGGTGATCGTGCACCGGGGTCTCCGACTCGGCGGGGACCACGAGGCTGAAGAGCGACAGCGAGCCGTCGCCCGCGCGGAACAGGAGCCACTGGCCGATGCCCCCGCCCATGCCGCTTTCAGGCGCGGCCTCCCGGTACTGCGCCGGCAGCCAGTCCGGGTCGGCGAGCAGGTCCGCGAACCCCGGCCGGATGCGCTCGACCGCATCCGCCGGCGAGCTGGCCGCGGCGATCTCCGCGCGCACCGACTCGATGAAGTCCCGCACGACCGGGGTGTCGAGGACGAACTCGTCAGTCATCGGATGAGTATTCGAACGTCGACTCGTAGGCGCAGCGACCGCTGACCGAGTACTCGAGCGGGCCGCCCGCGCTCGCCTCGAGCACCTCGGTGATCAGCTCGCGCCCCTGACGGTGGTGGCCGGGGATGATGCAGGTGACGGGCTCCTGGTCCGCCACGGGTTCCCGCACGCGCATCTCCACATGCCCTGGGGCCTTGAACCAGCCGCGGCCGGGCGTGTGATCGATCTCGATCTCGAGGGCTTCCACGCCGAGCAGGGTCGAGTCCTTGAACACCCACGGGAACTGCTTGTACGGGGTGCCGCCGAGCCGTCCCGTGAGGATGTTGGCCAGCGCCTCGCGCTGGCGTTCGTCGCCGCGGCTGTCTACGAGCAGGGCCACCGTCCAGGGAGATCCCGGCTCGTCGTCGTGGTAGCGCGTCACGAGCACGGCCTGCATCCCGACGAGGTCGACGTCGTCCACCCCACCTTCCCTCACGACCCACGAGAGCGCGCCGAGGCATTCGCCGTAGCTCGACCGTCCGCCCGTGCGGCCGCCGATGCGGCGGCAGGGGCAGATCGCCTCGCAGTTGCAGGCCTCGAGGTAGGTCCCAGAGATCCGCCAGCTCATTGCGAATCCATGTCCATGTGGTCCATGCTCGGCATCGACATTCCCGGCATGCCGGACGAAGACGGCACCGTCAGGCCGGGCACGCTGGCGGGCGCCGCGGCCACGCCGATCGCGAGCGCCGCGAGCACCACCGCCACTCCCGTCGTTGCGGCGAAGCGCCACGGCAGCAGCTTCTCCACCGCGATCAGCAGCCCGATCACGAGCATCCACGCGATGCTCATCGCGCCGAGCGCGAACAGCGCGGCCATGAGCGCCCAGCAGCAGCCGAGGCACCAGGCGCCGTGGATCACGCCCATCTGGAGCGCCCCGGTCCGCCCGTCACGCCACTCGGTGGTGAGGAAGCCGAGGGGCGCGCGGCAGCGCCGCAGGCACGCGTTCTTCAGCGGGGTGACCTCGTAAATCGCCGCCACGGCCAGGACGCCCGCGGCGGTCCAGCGCCCGGCGCGGTCCCAGGCGAAGAAACCGCCGTCGAGCTCGCGCCCGAGCTGAAGCACGACGTAGAACAGGAGGCCGGCCGCGGCCCACAGGAGCAGGTAGCCGGCGGCGAAGAGCGTCGTCGCCCCGCGCTGTCCCCGCCGCTCGCGCTGGAGGCTCGCGTACGTCACCACCATCGGCGCCGTCGACGGGAACATCATCGCCGCCATCATCACGACCCACGTGCTCACGTAGAAGCCGAGCGTGCCGGGGTCCGTGCCCGGCCCCGCATCCATTCCGTCCATCCTCACGACGGTCGACCACCACGCGAGCGCAGCCACTGCGAGCAGCGCTCCGACGATGGCGAGCCGCCAGCGCGTGACAGCACCGCTTGCGTAGTCCAACGTGGCCATGATGGGATCGTACGGACCATGCCAAAGCTGATCTACTCAATGGGCGTCTCGCTCGACGGCTACATCGCCGCCCCGGACGGCTCGATCGACTGGTCCGCGCCGGACGAGGAGCTGCACCAGTTCCACAACCAGCAGGCCCGCGAGACCGGCGTGCACCTCTACGGCCGGAGGCTCTACGAGGAGATGCAGCTCTGGGAGACGGTCGACCGCGACCCGTCGGCGCCGAAGCACATGGTCGAGTTCTCGAAGATCTGGAAGGGCACGCCGAAGCTCGTCTTCTCGACGACGCTGGAGCGGGTCCAGGGCAACGCACGGCTGCTGCGGCATGTGGATGGCGAGGACGTGGCCAGGCTCAAGGAAGGCCCCGGCAAGCAGCTGGCGGTCGGCGGCGCCGGCCTCGCCGCGACCTTCATCCGGCTCGGGCTCGTGGACGAGTACCACCTCTTCATCAGCCCCGTGGTACTGGGCGGCGGCACGCCGTACTGGCCGGACCTCGACGAGCGCATCAAGCTCGAGCTCGTCGAGAGCAGGACGTTCGCCTCGCGCGTGGTGTACGTGCGCTACCGGCGGCTACGAGACGCTTGAGAGACCTGCGGCCACCGCGAAGCCGAGCACGGTGACGAGCCCGGACACGTCGCCGCCCTTGCGCACGGCCTCGGGGATCATCGAGTCGATCAGCATCACGAGCAGCGCGCCCGCGGCGAACCCGTCGATCGCGCCCTGAACGTTCCCGCCCACGTTGTCGGCGATCGCATAGCCGACGACTGTCGCGGCGGCGCAGATCAGCGCCACGAGCAGCCACAGCCGGCGGATCGCGGCCGGCCGCGTGCCGGCGGCGCGCATCTCGGTGGAGGAGCCGATCGCCTCGGGCAGGTTCGAGACGAAGATCGCGACAAGCAGCCCGACGCTCACTCCTTCCCCACCCGCGATCCCGATGCCGAGCACGAGCTGCTCGGGAATGCCGTCGAGGAAGGCGCCGAGCGCCAGCGCCGTGCCCGCGTTCGTCTCGGAGCTTCCGGGCTTCCCGCGGCCGCGGTGCTCGAGCACGCGGTTCAGCACGAAGTAGGTGATGGCGCCCGCCGCGAGGCCGGCCGCGCCGATGCCGGGGTCGCCCACCTTCGCGGCCTCCTCGGCGAGGTCGAAGCTCACCGCGCTGATCAAGGCGCCCGCGCCGAACGCGAGCACGAGCCCGACCAGCCGCCGCGGCCAGCGGCGCGCGAGCCCGAGGAGCGCGCCGATCACCAGCGAGGAGGCGGCAACGGCGCCCCAGCCGATCGCTTCGGTCATGGTGGACCAACGCTAACCGCGTTGCCCGACGGTTTCCGGGCAGACTGGCCGGATGCAAATCACACGTAATTCCCTCGAGACCACGGCCGGGCCGAGCGACTGGTTCACCGGCACCGTCTACCTCGACACTGTCGCCGCGCCGTCAGAGCCCTTCCGGGTGGCTGCGGCCAGCGTCCACTTCACGCCCGGCGCCCGCACCGCCTGGCACACGCATCCCTGCGGGCAGACGATCTACGTCACCGAGGGCATGGGCCTCTGCCAGCGCCGCGGCGGCCCGATCGAGGTCATCCGCCCGGGCGACCGCGTCTTCTTCGAGCCCGGCGAGGACCACTGGCACGGCGCCGCCCCCGATCGCTTCATGACCCACATCGCGATGCAGCAGGTGGACGAGCAGGGCAGCGCAGTCACCTGGGGCGAGCACGTGACGGACGAGGAGTACAGCGCGTAAAGGGGCTCCGCGCGGGATGTGGCACGCTTCCCAGATGCCGTGGGTGCCCGAGCTGTTCTCCTCGCCGGTGGTCGAGCGCCTGGACGAGAAGTGGCATCACGACCTCAGGACCGTGCCGTTCTTCGACGGCCTACTGAGCGGCGAGATCGACGCGATGGTCGGGTCGTTCGTCGGTGAGCCCGAGCTGCACCATCCCGTGCGCGGGCGAATCAGGGGCGTGGCGGCGTTCGAGGAGTTCGTCAACGAGACGAACGCGTGGCTCCAGGAGCGCAACGTCGTGGTCGAGGACGTGGCGCGGGTTTTCGGCGAGGGACGCGGTCTCGGCGAGGCCGTCCTCCACGTGGACAGCGACGGCGGGCGAGCCGAGGTCCCGTTCGCGGTCGTCGCCGACAAGTCCGACGGCATGATCGAGGAACTGCGGATGTACTTCAGCAGCTGGCCGATGAGTGGCCATCACGTGAGCCGCCCACCCATCCTCCAGCCCGACCCGGACCTGCGCGAGTCGGACATCGTGGGCGAGTACCAGCGTGCGCTCGCCGCCGGCGATGTCGATGCGATCGTCGCCACGTTCGAGCCCGACGGTTACGCGCGCGAGCCCGCGGGCGGCCCGTACGTACATCGCGGCACTGCGGGACTGCGCGCCTTCTACGAGCAGCTGTTCTCAAACGGCGGCGGCATCCCGCTCCAACACTGCGCGGTGTTGGACGACGGGCGGACGTGCGCGCTCGAGTACAACGTCGTGCGCTGGGGCAAGACCGAGATATCGCCGGAGGCAGGCATCGCCGTCTATGTGCGGGGTGAGAGCGGCAAGCTCGCCGCGGCGCGCATCTACGACGACGTCGATCCGCCGCTCAGCGCCGGCTAGTAGACGAACTGCTGCCCGCCGTCGATGTCGTACGTCGCCCCGGTGAGGGCGGTGTTCGTCATCAGGTGCACGGCGAGCGCGGCCACGTCCTCCGGCCCAACCACGCGGCCGATGGGGAGCTTCTCGCGCAGCTCCTGGCGGCGGGCCTCTAGGTCGTCGCCGAGGAGCCTCGCAGACAGCGGGGTGTCGACGAAGCCGGGAGCGATGAGGTTGACGCGGATCGGCGCGAGCTCGAGCGCGAGGTTGGCCACTAGCGCCGGCATCGCGGCGGTCACTGCGCCTATCGCCCA
>DATBKS010000148.1:0-27750 GCA_036555755.1 Thermoleophilaceae bacterium | reverse complement strand
CCAGTCTGGGAGGGCACCGGCGGCATCGACGGCTACGTGTCGCTCGAGGTGGCGCCGCGGCTCGCCCACGACACGGAGGGCACGCTCGAGCAGGCGCGCCAGTACTGGGAGCTGATCGGTCGGCCCAACGCGATGATCAAGATCCCGGGCACCGAGGAGGGCGTCCCGGCGATCGAGCAGGCGATCTTCGAGGGCATCAACATCAACGTGACGCTGCTGTTCGCGGTCGAGATGTACGAGAAGGCCGCCGAGGCCTTCATCCGCGGGCTCGAGCGCAGGCGCGACGAGGGGCGGACGATCGACGACATGCACTCGGTCGCAAGCTTCTTCGTCTCGCGCGTGGACACGGAGGCGGACAAGCGACTCGAGGCGAGCGGCCACACCGAGCTGCAGGGCACCGCGGCACTCGCCAACGCGCGCGCCGCCTACATCCGCTTCAAGGAGATTTTCTACGGCGAGCGCTTCGCTGCCCTGCGCGAGGCCGGCGCGCACGTGCAACGGCCGCTCTGGGCCTCGACCGGCACCAAGAACCCGCGGTACTCGGACACGATGTACGTGGACGGGCTGGTGGCGCCGGACACCGTCAACACGATGCCGATGCCCACGCTGATGGCGTTCGCCGAACACGGCGAGATCGAGGGCGCGACCGCCGACGCCGATCCCGCCGAGGTGGAGCGCGAGCTCGCCGCGCTGGCCGACGCCGGCGTCGACATGCGGGACGTGACCGACAAGCTGCTGAAGGACGGCGTCGATCAGTTCTCCGTGGCGATGAAGAAGCTGCTCGACGGCATCGAGCAGCGGCGCCAAGCGGTCGTGACGGGACGCCCGGACACGATCGTCGCCACGCTGCCGCGGGACCTCGAGCAGCCGGTGGCCGAGCGCGTGAAGCTCGCCGCCGAGCAGGAGATCGCGCGGCGGGTGTGGCGCAAGGACGAGTCGCTCTGGGGCGGCCCGGGCGTGCCCGAGATCGGCAACCGCCTCGGCTGGCTCACGGTGAGCGAGGCGCTGCTCGAGGAGGCGGACGACATCATCGCGTTCGCCCACGGGCTGGCCGCCGAGGGCTACAAGGACGCCGTGCTGCTCGGTATGGGCGGCTCGAGCCTCGCCCCCGAGGTGCTGCGCCAGAGCTTCGGCCGCGTGAAGGGCGCGCTCGCGCTCCACGTGCTCGACTCGACCGACGCAGGGGAGATCCTCGACGTCGAGAGCAAGCTCGACCTCGAGCACACGATCTTCATCGTGTCGACCAAGTCCGGCGGCACGATCGAGACGCTGTCGCTCGCCAAGTACTTCGAGTCGCGGCTCGGCGGCGACGCCGGAGAGCAGTTCATCGGGATCACCGATCCGGGCAGCTCGTTGGTGGAGCTCGCCGAGCAGCACGGCTGGCGGCGCGTGTTCCTGGCTGACTCGGACATCGGCGGGCGCTACTCGGCGCTATCGCACTTCGGCATGGTGCCGGCGGCGCTCGCGGGCATCGACATCCGCGCAATCCTCGAACGCGGCCAGGTGGCGGAGCAGCGCTGCCAGCCGCACGAGCAGAGCGTCGACAACTCGGGCCTCTGGCTCGGCCTCCTGGTGGGCGAGCTGGCCCTGCACGGCCGCGACAAGCTCACGTTCGTGGTGGACGAGCCGATCGCGAGCTTCGGCCTCTGGGCTGAGCAGCTCGTGGCCGAGTCCACGGGCAAGCACGGCAAGGGCATCCTGCCGGTGGCCGGCGAGCCGCTCGGCCCGCCCGACTCCTACGGCGAGGACCGCGTGTTCATCCACCTGCGCAACGAGGGCACGGCGGACGCCGACCGCGATGCCGCGATTGCCGCGCTCGGCGAGGCCGGGCATCCGACGGTGGTCGTGAACGTCGAGGGGCCGAACGACCTCGGCAGCCTCTTCTTCTTCGCCGAGTTCGCCACCGCGGTGGCCGGCTGGGTGCTCGAGATCAACCCGTTCGACCAGCCCAACGTGCAGGAGGCGAAGGACAACACCGGCAAGGTGCTCGAGGAGTACGCGAAGGAGGGCCGCCTGCCGGAGGCGGACGACGCCGACGACGCCGCACTGAAGGCGCTCCTCGACAAGCTCGACGCCGGCAAGTACCTGGCGATCATGGCCTACCTGGAGCCGTCCGAGGAAATCGACTCTGCGGTCTGCGGTCTGCGGTCTGCGGTCCGCGATGCGAAGCGCGTCGCGACGACCTTCGGCTACGGACCCCGCTTCCTCCACTCAACAGGCCAGATGCACAAGGGCGGCCCGAAGACGGGTGTGTTCCTGCAGCTGATCCACGACGACGACCGCGACGCCGAGGTGCCCGAGGCGGGCTACAGCTTCACCACGCTGAAGAACGCACAGGCGATCGGCGACCTGCAAACCCTGCGCAGCCACGGGCTGCCCGCCGAGCGCGTACGGCTCGAGGGCGACCCGGTGGAGGCGCTCAAACGGCTCACCCAGAAGATCGAGGAGATGCTCTGATGCAGATCGGCTTCGTAGGACTGGGCCGCATGGGCGGCAACATGGTTCACCGGATCCTGCGGGACTCCAAGGACCATGAGGTGGTTGCGTACGACCCGGGCGCGGAGGCGGTGAAGGCGGCCGTGGGCGTCGGCGCCGGCGCGGCGGAGTCGCTCGAGGACCTGGTGTCGAAGCTCGAGAAGCCGCGCGCGGTCTGGCTAATGGTGCCGGCCGGCGAGATCACGCAGCAGTCGATCGAGAAGCTGATGGAGCTGCTCGACGAGGGCGACATGATCATCGACGGCGGCAACTCCAAGTGGACCGACTCGAAGGCACACGCGGAGATGGCTTCGTCGCACGGGATCGAGTTCGTCGACGTCGGCACGAGCGGCGGCGTGTGGGGGCTCGAGGTGGGCTACTGCATGATGGTCGGCGGCAGCGACGCCGCCGTGTCGCGGCTCTCCCCGATCCTCGACGTGCTCGCACCGCCGAACGGCTGGTCGCACATGGGCGGCCACGGCTCGGGCCACTACGTGAAGATGGTCCACAACGGGATCGAGTACGGCCTGCTCCAGGCCTACGCCGAGGGCTTCGAGATCCTGCACGCCTCGGACTACGACCTCGACCTGCACGAGATCTCGCGACTGTGGAACCAGGGCTCGGTGGTCCGCTCCTGGCTGCTCGAGCTGGCCGAGCGCGCCTTCGAGGCCGACGGCACCGACCTCGAGCACATCCGCGGTTACGTGGAGGACTCGGGCGAGGGCCGCTGGACCGTGTTCGACTCGATCGACAAGAACGTGCCCGCGCCAGTCATCACTCTCAGCTTGCTCGCTCGGTTTACGTCACGGCAGGAGGAGTCGTATTCGGCCAAGGTGATCGCTGCACTCCGAAATCAGTTCGGTGGACACGCGATCAAGAGCGAGTGATGAGTTGGCAGTTGGCAGTTGGCAGTTGGCAGTTGGCAGTTGGCAGTTGGCAACTAAGAACTAAGAACTAAGAACTAAGAACTTGGCAACTGTTCAACAAGACAACCCACTAACCGAAGGCCTCGAGCGGACGCCGGTCCACCCGACCAACCTCGTGATTTTCGGGGCCACCGGCGACCTCGCGCAGCGCAAGCTGCTGCCGGCCGTCTACAACCTCGCGCACGAGGGCGCGCTGCCCGAGCGCTTCAACCTGATCGGCATCGCGCGCACCGACCAACCCGACGACCAGTACAGGGACTTCGCGCGCGAGGCGATCCAGAAGTACTCGCGACGCACGCCGGATGACACGGTGCTGAACTCCCTACTCGAGCGCATGCGCTACGTGCCCGGCTCCTTCGACGACCCGGCCACGTACGAGGGGATCGACAAGATCGCCGACGAGCTCGACGAGGAGGCTGGGATCCCGTTCAACCGGGTCTTCTACCTGGCCACCGCGCCCGGCTTCTTCGAGACGATCGCGGAGTCGCTCGGCCAGCTCGGGCTCGACAAGTGCGAGAGCTCCGAGGTTCGGCTCGTGGTGGAGAAGCCGTTCGGGCGCGACCTCGCCTCGGCGAAGGAGCTCAACCGCGCGCTCCTTTCGGTGTTCGAGGAGCGCCAGATCTTCCGCATCGACCACTACCTCGGCAAGGAGACCGTGCAGAACATGCTGGTTCTGCGCTTCGGCAACGGGATCTTCGAGCCGCTCTGGAACCGCAGCTACATCGACAACGTGCAGATCACCGCGGCCGAGGACATCGGCATCGGCACACGTGCCGAGTACTACGACCACTCCGGTGCGCTGCGCGACATCGTGCAGAACCACCTGCTGCAGCTGCTCACGATCCTCTCGATGGAGCCGCCCGTGTCGTTCTCCGCGGACGAGGTTCGCAACGAGAAGGTGAAGGTGCTGCACGCGATCAAGCCGCCGACGATCGAGGAGGTGCCGCAGCGGGTTGTGCGTGCGCAGTACGCCGCGGGCGTGGCCGAGGGCAAGGAGCAGCCCGGCTACCTCGAGGAGCAGGGCGTGGCCGACGGCTCGACCACCGAGACCTACGTGGCACTCCGGCTCGGCGTCGACAACTGGCGCTGGGCGGGCGTGCCGATCTACCTGCGCGCGGGCAAGCGCCTGTCGCGGCGCGTGACCGAGATCGCCGTGACGCTCAAGCCGGTGCCGCACCTGGCGTTCCAGGAGTCCGGCTCACTCGGCGTTCAGCCGAACCAGCTGATCCTGAACGTGCAGCCCAACGAGGGCGTGTCGCTGTCGCTCGTGGCGAAGATCCCGGGCGCGAGGATGCGCGTGCGGCCCGTGAACATGGAGTTCGCCTACGGCACGTCGTTCATGTCGCAGTCGCCCGAGGCGTATGAGCGGCTGATCCTCGACACCATGCGGGGCGACGCGACGCTGTTCGCCCGCGACGACGAGGTGGAGGCCGCGTGGGGGATCGTCGACCCGATCCTCGAGGCGTGGCAGAACGCCTCCGGGCCGCTGCCGCAGTACCCGGCCGGATCGCCCGGCCCGGTGGAGGCAGACCAGATCCTCCTCGACAACGCGGAGTGGCGGCCGCTGTGACCGTCGAGGTCTGGGCGGCCGAGAACACCACCCCGGCGGACATCGATTCCGCGCTGCGGAAGCTGCTCGAGGAGCAGCACGCGCGCGGCGAGGCGTGCGCGCCCGCTCGCGTGCTCAACATGGTCGCCGTGGTGGACGCCCAGTGGCGCGGCGAGGTCCTCAACCGGCTCGAGCGCGTGGGCCGCTACCACCCATCGCGGACCGTGCTGTGTGCGGTGGAGCAGGGGAGGACCACGCTCGACGCGAGCGCGCGCCTGAGCGCCGACGGCAGCGGCGATCCCTCGCTCATGTCGGTGGTGGAGGAACGGGTGGACATCCGCATGGGGCCGAGTCACCTGCGCCGGCTCGAGGCGATCGTGGACCCGCTGATCCTGGCCGACCTCACCACCGTGGTATGGGCGCCGCACGGCCACCATGAGGCGATCGAGGCGATGCTCGGGCTCGCCGACGTCGTGCTGCTCGACTCCGTCGACGATCCCAACCCGGCGCGCGCGATCGGCTGGGTGAACACGCTTCAGGAGCACGCTTACGTGGTGGACCTCGCCTGGCTGCGGAGCACCCCCTGGCGCGAGCGGATCGCCGCCACCTTCGACCCCGAGCGCTGGCGGCCGGCGCTAAGACAGATCTCGAAGGTCGTGGTGCGGCATCGGTCCGACTCTGCGGTGAGCGCCGCGCTGCTGCTCGGCTGGCTCGCCTCGCGCCTCGGCTGGAAGCCGGAATCGCTGGTGGCGGAGAACGGCCGCCACACGGGCCGCGCGAAGGCTGGCAAGGTCGAGGTGGCGCTGCGGCTCGAGCCGATCGAGGACATGAACGTGCCCGGCATCGCGGGCCTCACAGTGGAGACCGCCGACGGCATGACGCTGGCGCTCGACCGCTCCCAGGGCGGCCTCGCCGCCAAGCGCCACCTGCGCGACGGCACGGAGAGCTCGTGGACGGTGCTGGGCGCCTCGCGCGGCGAGGCGGGCATCCTCGGCGAGGGCATCCGCCAGGCGCTGTTGCGCGATCCCACCTACGGGCCCGCTGTGCAGTGTGCGGGCGTGATGCTCGCGTGAGCGAGCCGCAGATAGAGGTGCTCGACAACCCGAGCAGGGTCGTCGGGGAGTTACTCGCCGAGACCGCGGCCGCGGGGCGCCACATCGTGCTCACCGGCGGGTCCACGCCCCGCGCCGCCTACGAGCACGCCGTGAGCCTCGGCGCCGACTGGACGCGCGCCACCTTCTGGTTCGGCGACGAGCGCTGCGTGCCGGCCGACCACGAGCACTCCAACTTCGGCATGGCGGAGAAGGCGCTGCTCGGCAAGATCGACGCGGGCGCGGTGCACCGGATGAAGGGCGAGCTCGGCCCGGACGCGGGCGCCGACGACTACGAGCAGCAGCTCCGAACGGCCTTCGGCGACGAGGGCGTACCAAGGCTCGACCTGATCCTGCTCGGCCTCGGCCCGGACGCGCACTGCGCGTCGCTCTTCCCGGGCGACTCGGCGCTCGGCGTGACGGACCGGCTCGTGACCGGAGTCGAGATCCCCGGCATGGCGCCGCTCGTCTCGAGGATCTCGCTCACGCTCCCGCTGCTGAACGCGGGGCGCGAGGTGGTGTTCCTCGTGGCGGGGGAGGACAAGGCGGAGGCGGTGGCGCGGGCGTTCGGCGGCCTGCGTCCCGGACCGGACGCGCCCGCCAGCCTCGTGCGGCCGCCCTCGGGCAGCCTGCGCGTGCTGCTGGACGAGGCGGCCGCGAAGCACCTATAGATTTGTCTCCCTCGTGACCGTTCCTGTCGCGATTCCCGACTCGCGCCGCGGAGGCTTCCCGCCGATCTCGAACTATGGCTTCCTGTCGGACTGCCACACCACCGCGCTTGTGGCGCCGAGCGGAGCCGTCGAGTGGATGTGCCTGCCGCGGCTCGACTCACCCAGCATCTTCGCCGCGGTCCTCGACCGCGACGCCGGCATGTTCCGACTCGGCCCGGCAGACGTAGACGTTCCCGCCGCGCGCCGCTATGTGCCCGGCACGATGGTGCTCGAGACGACCTGGATGACGCGGACGGGCTGGTGCGTGGTCCGCGACGCGCTGGCGATCGGGGCCTGGCACCACGACAAGGTCCACGAGAGCTCGCACCGCCGCCCGCCGGACGACTACGACGCCGAGCATGTGCTCGTGCGGGTCGCAAAGTGCGTCCAGGGCACCGTCGACATCAACATGCTGTGTGACCCCGTGTTCGACTACGGGCGCGTGTCGCCGACCTGGGACTGGGTCGACGACAACTACCACAAGGCGGTCGCCAAGGCGAAGGGCGTCGACGACCTCGAGCTGCGCCTCGCCACCGACCTGCGCGTGGGTTTCGAGGGCCGCCGCTGCGAGGCGCGTACGACGCTCAAGGAGGGCGAGGAGTGCTTCGTTGCGCTCTGCTGGGCGCAGGACCACGGAACGCCCGACAGCATGGAAGACGCGGGCAAGATGATCGACACGACCAAGGAGTACTGGCGCCAGTGGCTCGACCACGGCGAGTTCCCGGATCACCCCTGGCGCGTCTACCTCCAGCGCAGCGCGCTCACGCTCAAAGGCCTGACGTACGCGCCCACTGGCGCGATCGCGGCGGCTGCCACCACCTCGCTGCCGGAGACGCCGGGGGGCGAGCGCAACTGGGACTACCGCTACGCCTGGATCCGCGACTCCACGTTCGCGCTGTGGGGCCTCTACACGCTCGGCTTCGACTACGAGGCCAACGACTTCTTCAGCTTCATGGCGGACGCTTGCGGCTACGGCGACAAAGCGCTCCAGATCATGTACGGCATAGGCGGCGAGGCGAAGCTCGAGGAGAAGATCCTCGACCACCTCGACGGCTACGAGGGTGCGCGGCCGGTGCGCATCGGCAACGCCGCGTACAAGCAGGAGCAGCACGACGTCTGGGGCGCGGCGCTCGACTCCGTCTACATCCACACCAAGTCGCGCGACTACCTGCCCGACCAGCTTTGGCCGATGCTCTCGCGGCAGGTGGAGGAGGCGCTGAAGCACTGGAAGGAGCCCGACCGCGGGATCTGGGAGGTGCGCGGCGAGCCGCAGCACTTCACCTCGTCGAAGCTGATGTGCTGGGTGGCGGCGGATCGCGGCGCGCGCCTGGCGCGCCTACGCGGCGACGAAAAGATGGAGGAGCGCTGGCAGAGCGCGGCAGACGAGATCCACGCCGACATCTGCGAGAACGCGATCGACAAGCGTGGCGTGTTCGTCCAGCACTACGGCAGCGACGCGCTCGACGCATCCAACCTGCTGCTGCCGCTCACGCGCTTCCTCCCGCCCGACGACGAACGGATCGTGAAGACCGTGCGCGCGATCGCCAAGGAGCTGACGGAGCACGGGCTCGTGCTGCGTTACCGCACAGGCGAGACGGACGACGGCCTCGAAGGGGAGGAGGGGACCTTCCTGATCTGCTCCTTCTGGCTCGTGTCCGCCCTCGTGGAGATCGGCGACATCAAGGAGGCGCGCGACCTCTGCGAGCGGCTGCTCGGGTTCGCAAGCCCGCTGCGCCTGTACGCCGAGGAACTGGACTACAAGTCGGGCCGCCATCTCGGCAACTTCCCGCAGGCGTTCACGCATCTCGCGCTCATCAACGCCGTCATGCACGTGATCCGCTCGGAGAGCGAAGGCCAGGATCCGACGCGCTTCGCGCCGGTGCGGCTCACCGCCTGACATGATTTGTAGTGCCTACTCCGGGGTAGGTAGACCGTCCAATGAAGATCAAGTCCCTCGATCACGTCGCCCTCTGGGTCGCTGAACGCGACCGTCTCTCCGACTTCCTCACCCGACACGTGGGGATGCACGTGATCGATCGGACCGAGGCCTTCACCCTTGTCGGCTCGGATGCCCGCCGCGGCAAGCTCACCCTGTTCGCCGCCGAGGGCGACCGCGATCCCGGCCCGCTCGCGCACATCGGGCTCCGGGTGCGCAACCTCGACGACGCGCTCGCCGCGCTTCCGAAGGGCACGGAGATCGAGCTGCGCGAGGACGGCGCGGCGCTGTTCGAGGCCTTCGAGGGGCTGCGCCTGGCATTCGTGGAAGGCCGCGGCGTGGACTACGACATCCACCACGTCGCTCTGCGTGTGCCCGACCCGGACGACAGCTTCAAGCAGCTGCTCGACTACGGCTTTGTCGGCAAGGACGGCCGCCTCGTAGTGGGCGACTCGCACATCGAGTTCGAGACCGGCGGCACCGGCAAGGAGCCGGAGGAGCCGCTGCTCAACCACATCGCCCTGCTCGTGGACTCCGCCGAGGACCACATCCAGGAAGCAAAGAAGCGCGGATTCGAGATCGCGGACATCAAGGACGCCGAGAACACGTACGCCGTGTTCATCTGGGGTCCTGACCGCGTGAAGCTCGAGTACGTGGAGCACAAAGAGAGCTTCTCCCTGGTCTGAGGCGGCGATGCCGGACCTCGTGGTCGCCGGTGCGGGGATGGCGGGGCTCGCGGCGGCCGCCCGCGCGGTCGACCTGGGGGCGTCCGTCGATGTGTACGAGAAGGGCTCGCGGCCCGGCGGCTCGATGCTGCTGTCGAGCGGCTTCCTCTGGCGGCATCGCGAGTTCGACACCTTCCGTGCCGAGTGTCCCGGCGGCGACCCCGAGCTGCAGCGGCTCGTGCACGGGCGGCTCGATGGGGCGCTCGACTGGCTCGAGCGGCTCGGCGCGCCGGTGGAGGAGCGCGAGACGGGCAACCCGCTCACCGTCGGTAGGCGCTTCAACCCGCGTGCTTTGACCGAGCTGCTCGTGGCGCGGGGCGGGCCGGTGCGCGTCGGGGAGCCGCTGCATGAGCTGCCGGACGGCGTGCCAGTCGTGCTCGCCACGGGCGGCTTCCAGGGTGACCGCGCCCTCTTGCGCGAGCACGTGACCCCCGAGGCCGACCACCTGCTGGTGCGCGCGAACCCGTGGAGCTGCGGCGACGGGCTGCGGCTCGGCCTGGCCGCGGGCGCCTCGCTGAGCGAGGGGATGGGGGAGTTCTACGGGCGCAACATGCCGGCGCCGCCCGCCGTCGTAGAGCCAGAGGACTACGTCCGGCTGGCGCAGCTCTACGCCCACCACGCCGAGGTGCTCGGCGCGTCCGGGGAGCGCTTCGAGACGCGCACCTGGTCCGAGATAGACGCGGTGCAGTGGACGGCGCGGCAGCCGGGGGCGCGGGCGCGCTACGTAGTGCGCGATGACGCACTGAACGAGCGCGTGCGCGAGCGTACGGTTGGCGACATGATCGCCGCTGCCGAGGCCGCCGGCGCGCCCGTCGAGCGCCGCGACGGCGTGACGATCGTGGAGGTGGTGGCCGCGATCACCACGACGCTCGGCGGACTGAGGGTCGATACCTCCGCGCAGGCCGCGGACGGCGTGTACGCGGCTGGGGCCGACGCCGGCGGGGTGGCCACGGGCGGCTACTCGAGCGGGCTCGCTGCTGCGCTCGTGTTCGGGATCGTCGCGGCGGAGGCGGCGCTCGCGTGAAGCACGCCTTCGGAGAGCGGCCGGACTTCACGCTCGGCGTCGAGGAGGAGCTCCTGCTCGTGGACGCCACGACGCACGCGCTCGCCCACGACAGCGCGCGGGTGATCGACACGCTGGGCGCCGATCCGGCCGCGGTTCGCCACGACATCTACGAGGGGCAGATCGAGCTGTCGTCGGCCGTGTGCCGCTCGGCGGGAGACGCGGTGGAGGAGCTGGCTTCGCTGCGCGCGGCGGTGAGCGGGGCGGGCGGGACGCCGATGGGCGCGGGCATCCATCCGGCCGCCGCGATGGGAGACGTACGCATCGTGCAGCAGCCGCGCTACGCCGAGCAGCAGGACTATCTGGGCGGCGTGGTGGGCCGCACGCCCGACTGCGCCCTGCACGTGCACGTCGGCATGCCGGATCCCGACACGGCGATTCGCGCCTGCAACGGCCTGCGCGAACACCTGCCGCTGCTGCACGCGCTGGCTGCCAATTCGCCCTTCTGGCACGGCGTGGATGCACATCTCGCGAGCGCGCGCTTCGTGCTCCGGCGCGGCTTCCCGCGGGTGGAGGTGCCGCGCGCCTTCCGCGACTTCGAGGACTGGGAGGAGGCGATCCAGCCACTGCTCGCGGCGGGAGACCTGCCCGACTACACCTACGTCTGGTGGGACGTCCGCCCGCACCCCAACCTCGGCACGGTGGAGGTGCGCGTGATGGACGCTCAGGCCTCGATCGGGCGGGTGGCCGGGTTGGCCGCCCTGGTGCACGGCCTGGCGATCCACGAGGCGCTCAGCCCGCGGCGTGACTGGCTCGAGCGCGATCCGATCGAGGAGTCCGTCTTCTGGGCCACGAGCCACGGCCTGGGTGCGCGGCTCTACAGCGGCGGCCGCCTTTGGCCCGCGCCCGAGCTGGCGCGCGAGGCCGTCGAGATGGCGCGGCCGCAGCTGCGCGGGCTGGGCGCCGAGGCGCCGCTCGAGGAGATCGACCGCATCCTCGCCGAGGGCGGCGGGGCCGACCTTCAGCGGCGCGCATTCGCCGACGGCGGGATGGAGGCAGTGCTGTCGATGCTCGTCGCGGACACTGCGGCATGACGAAGCGCGAGGCCCTCTGGCAGGCGCCGGCGATGTTCGGCGTCTTCCTCGTCATCAACTTCGTGATCTGGGAGCTGCTCCCGTCGCCGCCGGCGTACAACCCCTGCGACGGCGAGCGTCCGCCCGGCTACACGGCGGACCTGCACGCCTTCCGCGCGCCCACCTACATCCTGCTCGGCCTGTTCGGGGCGGCGCTCGCCGTGTGGCTTTTGTGGAGCAGCTGGACGCAGCGCGGCGACCGCCCGGGCGCCCCGACCATCGTGGCGGTCGCGCTGCCCGCCGCGCTCGGCCTGGCGAGCCTGGTCTCACCCGCGGCGCGCGGGCTCTGGGTGGCGCCGGGCGTGGCGGGAATCGCCGCCATCGTCACCGTGCTGCCGGTGCTCGTGGTCTGGTGGCTAGTGCTCGCCCTCGGGCGAACGAGGCCGCGCGGCACCGTCTTGCACGCGCGGGCCACCGCCTGGTCGCTGCTCTACCTGGGCCTCCCGGCGGCCGGCCTGATCGCCTGGCTGCCGGGCTCCGACTTCAGCCTCGGCTGTTAGACGGTCTACGGCAGCGATAAAGCCGGCAAAGGAGCGCCAGGTTCGGCACGCTCTTCACCTTTTGTACGCATACGGTGGCAAAAGCGAAGAGCGTGGAAATCGAGCGTCGATCGGGCCACCCTTTATCGCTGCTGTAAACGCTTCGACCCGCCGCTAGTCCTCGAGCTGTCCGGCGTACAGCGCGAAAGTGCCGCCCTGCGGATCCTGGACCACCGCGACCTTCGCGATCCCGATGTCGATCGGCCCCATCATCACCTGTCCGCCCAGCTCTGAGAGCTTGGTGCCGGACTCCTCGATGTCGTCGACCGCGAAGTACACGAGCCAGTTCGGGGGCATCTCGGGCTCGGCCAGCCCGCGGATGCCGCCATTGCCGCGCCCCTGGTTCATGATCACGAAGTAGGGGTCGGGCGACTGCTCGAACTCCTGCCACTCCCAACCGAAGAGGCTGCTGTAGAAGCTCTTCGCGCCGTCGAGGTCGGGCGTGTACAGCTCGTTCCAGCAGAAGGCGCCCGGGGCGTTGACGAGGTCAGCGCCGATGTTCGTCTTGGGCTCCCAGATCATGAAGAAGGCGCCCTGCGGGTCCTGGATCACGGACATGCGCCCGACGTCCATCACGTCGAACGGCGGTGCGTGCACGTTCGCGCCCAGCTCGCCCGCCCTCGCGGCGGAGTCGTCCGCGCTCTCGACCGTGATATACGAGTTCCAGATCGGAGGCAGCCCCATCTTGCGCTGGTCCTCCATCTGCGGCGAGATCGCGGCGACGTTCTTCCCGCCGATCTGCTCCATCGTGTAGACGACGCCGTCACCTACCGGCCGATCGTCAGCCTCCCAGCCGAAGAGGCCCGCGTAGAAGGTCTTCGCGCCGTCCTGGTCGGGTGTGTTGAGGTCGACCCAGGAGAACGTGCCCGGTGTGTATTTCGTTCGTTCGCCCATGCTCGCGACCATAGCGAGGTTGCGTTCCAAGCACAGGCGCGGGTTAGGAAGTCCGAGTGCCCGTGAAGGTCGCCGAATACGCCGACGCGCCGGGCTCGATGATCCCGCCGCCGAGCACGCCTACTCTGCCACTCACCGTGCGGCCGTCGGGAGAGAATTGGAGCGTCGCGCCGCCGGTGAGGATCTGCGCGAGGTCTCCGAGGAGCCCGGAGGTGAGGCCGTAGCTGTTCTGCGGCAGGGCGCGCGCGTACGGCAGGCCGTTCAGATCTCCGTCGAGCCGGATGTTCAGAGTTCCGGCCTGCTCGTTTGCCGTGACGAAGGCAACGTCGAGCACCTCGGCCGTCGGCAGGTTGATGTGCACCTGACCGAAGAGGAAGCTGTCGGTGACGAACCACAGCGCGCCGGCCTGTCCCGCGGTCGGCGAGCCGACGAAGAAGCCGACGTCCCTGGCGTTCACCCCGTTGGTGGTCTGGCCGGTGGGATTGAGGTCGACCCCCACGGGCGGCTCCACGAGCAGGCTGCCGGCCAGGGCGAACTGGGACAGCGGCGTGAACACCGTCGTGGGCTGGAGGAAATTCGTGTCCCCGGAGTAGGTCGTGCCGGTCATCGTGATCGCGTAGGTAGCGGCTTTGCCCGGGATCGGCCCGGAGACATCGTTGCCGCCGCCGGGCGACTGTCCCGGCGGGCAGGTCACGTGGGCGATCCACACCGGGTTGCGCTTGCGGATCACGACCTTGCCGTGGCGCCGCTTCTTGGTCCACCTGACCTTGCATTTGGGCGAGGCCACGGTCACGCACTTCCTCACGCGAACGTGCACCCGACGACCACGCCGGACTCGCACCATCGAGAAGCGCTTGCATTTCTTCACCACCGCAGGCGTGGCTGTCGGCCGACTGGCGGCGGACGCAGTCGTGGCAAGCACGACCACAGCGAGCAAGGCGATGGTCGCTGCGAGAAGGCGCGAAGCGCCGCGAGGGCCAGTCTGCACAGGCGCCAGCTGCGCCATTGGGCGATCCTAAACGCGCAAATCTGGCGGAGTCAACGTCAGACTGCTGACAGTCGGTCCCTACGCATCGGGCGCGGGGCGAGCGGCTCCCGCGCGTGCCCCGAGTCGCGCGAGACCGGCCGCAAGGGTCGGCGGCAGGCGGCCGTCCGTGGACAGCCACGAGCCCGCGAGGATCAGCAGCAGTCCCGCAATCGCGCCGGCACCGGGGCGCTCGCCGAGGATGGCGACGCCGAGCGCCACGGCAACCACGGGGTTGATGTAGGTGACGACCAGCGCGCGTCCCGCGCCCACCTCCGCGATCAGCATCCCGTAGAAGACGAACGCGGCAGCAGTGCAGAACAGCCCGAGGGCAAGCAGCGAGCCCATGGCGGCGAGCGACGGCATCTCGGTCGGGTGGCCGATCGCCGCGGCGGGCGTGAGGATCACGGCGGCCACCGCCAGGCTGACGCCCATTGACGCCCGCGGGTCGATGTCCGCGAGCTTGTTCTTCAGCACCATCGGGCCCACCGCGTAGCCGAACGCCGCCGTGAGGATCGCGAGCGCGCCGAGGAGCTCGTCGGATTTCCCGGCCACGTCCACGCCCATCAGCGCGACCACGCCGGTGAGTCCGATCACGAGCCCGACCAGCCGCTTGCGGTCCGGCCGCTCGCTGTGATCGAAGCGGAGCGCGAGCAGCGCCACGAACAGCGGCGCGGCCGCCACGATGATCGCGGCGAGCGACGAGGACACGTGCTGCTCCCCGGCGGCGATCAGCGGGAACGGGATGCAGATCTCCGCGACGGCGAACATCACGAACCATTTCCAGCGCCCGCGCAGACCAGGCAGCACGCCGGCGCGCCACCCGAGTCCCAGCAGCACCGCCGCACCCAGCACCACGCGCACCCACGCGAGGAACGCCGGCGGGACGCCACCGTCCACGGCCACCTTGATGAAGAGGTAGGGAATGCCCCACAGGAACGAGACCGTCGCGAAGGCGGTCCAGGCGCGAGCGCTCATGTAAAGCCGAGGCTACAGGCGAGCGTCCGCCACCATCGCCGCGAACAGCAGCGCGAGGTAGGCGAGCGAGAAGAGGTACAGCTTGAGGGCGGTGCGGCGCGAGGCGTCGCGGCGCAGCCGCAGCGCCATTGCGGTGAACGCCGAGCCGAGCAGAAGCGCGGCCACCAAATACAACCCGTCGAACACGCCGAACGCGAACGGCAGGAGCGTGACCAGCACCAGCAGGATCGTGTAGAGCAGGATCTGCCAGCGCGTCTCGGCTTCGCCGCGGACTACCGGCAGCATCGGCACGCCAGCCGACGCGTACTCGTCCTTCATCAGCAGCGACAGCGCCCAGAAGTGCGGCGGTGTCCAGTAGAAGACGATCGCGAACAGGTAGATCGCGGCGCCGCTCAGGTGCCCGGTGACGGCCGCCCATGCGACGAGCGGCGGCACGGCGCCCGCGGCCCCGCCGATCACGATGTTCTGCGGCGTGCGGCGCTTCAGCCACAGCGTGTAGACGAGCACGTAGCCGAGCAGCCCGGACAGCGCCAGGGAGGCCGCGAGCACGTTGACGGTCAGCGCCAGCAGGACGAACGAGCAGATCCCGAGCACGATGCCGTACGCGAGCGCCGCCCCGGGCGCCACCCGACCCGACGGGACGGGCCGGTTGGCCGTACGCGTCATCTGCGCGTCGATGTCGCGGTCGAGGTAATGGTTGATCGCACCGGCGCCACCGGACGCAAGCGCGCCGCCGAGGCACGTCAACAGAACGAGCCCGATCGACGGCGTTCCCGCCACGTACATCGTGGTGACCGTGGTGAAGAGCAGCAGGGACTGCACTTTCGGCTTGGTCATGTCGACGTAGTCGCTCACGACCTGGCGCACCGCGCTCCTGCGCTGCTCGCGTGCCGCGGCGGCGGGTGCGTGGGCGTGTGTGCGTGCTCCGGCTTCCATCAGATCAGGTCCCAGGCGCCACGGGTTGAGCCGAGCTGCCGACCGCCCGCTCGGCGCGAGCGACCTCGCGCCGGATGTCCTTCATCGGCTCGGCGCTCCGGACGCGCGGGATCACGTCGAAGTTGTTCTCGGGCGGCGGCGACTGCACGAACCACTCGAGGGTATTGCCAGTCCACGGGTCGTTGCCAGCCTTCTTCCCGTGCTTGAGGCTGCGGACGACGTTGAACAGCGTCACGAGCACGCCGGCGGCGAGGATGAACGAGCCGACCGTGGAGATGAAGTTGAGCGTGCCCCAGCCGTTCGACGACGCGTACGTGTAGATGCGCCGCGGCATGCCCTCGAGGCCGAGCGAGTGCTGCACCAGGAAGGTCGTGTTGAAGCCGATGAACATCAGCCAGAACGACACCTTCCCGATGCCCTCCGACATCAGCCGCCCGGACATCTTCGGGAACCAGTAGTAGAGCCCGGCGAAGATGCCGAACACGCTGCCCCCGAACAGCACGTAGTGGATGTGGGCGACGATGAAGTACGTGTCCTGGAGCTGCCAGTCGACCGGGAACACCGCGGACATCACGCCCGAGATGCCGCCGATCACGAACTGGGCGATGAAGCCGAGCGCGAAGTACATCGGCACCTTGAGCACGAGCGAGCCGCGCCACATCGTGGCCAGCCAGTTGAAGATTTTGATGCCCGTCGGTACCGCGATCGCGAACGACGAGAGCATGAAGAAGGCGAGCACCACGATCGGCGTCGGCGTGGTGAACATGTGGTGCGCCCACACGAGCATGCCGAGGAACGCGATGGCCGCCGTGGAAGCCGCGATCGCCTTGTACCCGAAGATCGGCTTCCGGGAGAAGACCGGAATGATCTCCGAGATCATCCCGAACACCGGCAGGATCATGATGTAGACCTCGGGGTGCCCGAAGAACCAGAAGAGGTGCTGCCACAGCAGCGGGTCGCCTCCCTGGGCAACGTCGAAGAAGCCGGTGCCGAAGTGCCGGTCGAACAGCAGCATCGTCACCGCCGCGGCGATCGACGGCAGCGCCAGGACGAGCAGGTAGCTGTAGATGAGGATGCCCCAGATGAAGAGGGGCATCCGCGCCCAGCCCATGCCCTTGGCGCGCATGTTGTGGATCGTCGCGATGAAGTTGATCGCGCCGAGGATCGAAGACAGGCCCGTGAGGTGGATCAGGAAGATCCACGCGTCGACGCCGTTGGACGGGTTGAAGGCGGTGTCGGAAAGCGGCGTGTAGAAGGTCCAGCCCGCGTTCGGCGGCGTGAAGAACACCGACACGTAGAAGACGATCCCGCCAAAGAGCAGCAGCCAGAACGACAGCGCGTTGAGCCGCGGGAACGCCATGTCCCGTGCCCCAATCATCAGCGGCACCATGTAGTTGCCGAAGCCCGCCAGCACCGGCACGACGAACAGGAAGATCATCGTCGTCCCGTGCATGGTCACGAGCGAGTTGTAGGTCTGCGGGTTGATCAGGGTGTTCTGCGACTCCGCGAGCTGGAGCCGCATCATCAGCGCCTCGACCCCTCCCAACATGAAGAACAGGAAGGTCGAGTAGAGGTACATCAGCCCGATCTTCTTGTGGTCGGTCGTGGCGAGCCAGGCGAGCCAGCCCTTCGGGCGGTCCTTGATGCCACGCAGCGCAACCTCGGGCCGGGCCGGGACGCCGTTCGTCCGTGGCCGGGTCAGTGGGGGAGTGCCGCCTGCGTATTCCTGCGTTGACACGTTCTCTGGGTTCCTCTCTTACTGGCCCTCGCCGGCCTTGCGCTGCGCGGCAAGGTCCTTCTGCGACTGGAGGATCTCCTGGCGTTGCGTGGAGAGCCACGCCCGGAACTGGTCCGGCGTCACTGCGTGTACCTGGGCGAGCATGTCGGCGTGGTTGTTGCCGCACAGCTCGGCGCACTGGCCCTTGTAGACCCCGGGCTTCGAGATCTTGAACCAGGTGTAGTTGTTGTGGCCTGGGATCGCGTCGGCCTTGCCGCCGAGCTTGGGGATCCACCACGAGTGGGCCACGTCGGCAGAGTTGATCTGGAGCACCACCGTGGTGTTGGTGGGCACGACCATCGACTCGTACGCGAACACCGGCCGGTTCTCCGTGAGCCGCGGCCGCGCGTCGACGTAGTCGAAGCGCCAGATGTACTGCTGGCCCACGACGTTGATGTGGAGCGCCTTGCCGTTCGGCGGCTTCGGCTCGGTGAGCGCCGCCAGCTGCTCGCCGGCCAGCTGCTGCAGGCCGCTCGAGCTCGAGTTCGGCGGGTTCTTGATCTTCGGCAGGTAGATGAAGGTGATCGCCGCGATCACGGCCACGATCACAGCGGCACCGATGGTCCAGCCCACCTCGAGCGGGACGTTGCCGTGCACCATCGCCGGCTCCGGCCCGCCCCGCCTGCGGCGGAACTTGACGATCGAGAAGACCAGCAGCCCCTCGACCAGCACGAAGATCACCGCGCCGATGATCAGGACGATCTTGTAGAGCGTGTCGATGTCGTTCGCGTTCGGCGAACCACCCGACTCTGGGGTTAGCCAGTCGGCCGACGCGATGGGCGCAAGGGCGAGCAGAAGCACCGCAGCCCCCGCCAGCCCAAGAAGAAATGCTCTACGGCGAGGCAAGGCGCGCGGAATCATAACGGCGCGGGGTTGTCGGAAAGCCGCCCGTCCTCAAGTGGCAAAAGGTGCTAGGACGGGGATTGACAGGGGCGGGTTTCGCGCTTACGTTCGAACGAGGCAGGGGAGCCGCGACGGGGCACGGACAGCGAAGGTCTTCGGAGACCCGCTCGCCCGCGGTTCCAGAAGGAGCATCTTCGATGTCTCATGCTGTCGTGCGGCCCAGCCGCCGCATGCGCGTGCGCCTACTTATCGGCGTCGCCGCCTCTTTGATCGCGCTTCAGTGCGCGCCTGCAATCGCCCGTGCCGAGTGGCAGAGCGGCGTGAACTTCCGCGACTACACGCCGGCCTCGTATGGCGCGCCCGCCGCCGACACCTCGCTCGCGCGCGTGGCGGCGGACAAGAACACGCACGTCGCGATCGTGACCACCTGGTACACGCCCAACCTCACCTCCTCGACCATCGCGCCGGACCCGAACCGCACGCCATCTGACGCCGCGGTGCTCCACGCGATGGCGCAGGCCCGCGCCGACGGGCTCCAGGCCGTCCTCAAGCCGCACGTGGATTCGAACACGGGCGACTGGCGCGGCTACATCACCGCAAGCGATCCCGACGCCTGGTTCGCGAGCTACACGCGCATGATCGATCACTACGCCGATCTCGCGACCCAGGGCGGAGCCAGCATGCTTGTGATCGGCACGGAGCTGAAGGGCATGTCTGGGTCGGCCAACACCGCCCGCTGGCAGGGCCTGATCGCCGATGTGCGCCATCGCTTCGCCGGCAAGCTCGTGTACGCGGCCAACTACAACGAGTTCCAGGGCGTGAAGTTCTGGAACCGGCTCGACTACATCGGCGTCGACGCCTACTTCCCGCTCGCCTCGGCGAGCGACCCGTCGCTCGCCGACCTGCTGACCGCCTGGACGTCAAGGGGCTACGTGAACTCCCTCCACACGATCGCGACCAACTACAACCGCAAGGTGCTGTTCACGGAGGTCGGCTACCGCTCGGAGCCGGACACGGCTACGCATCCGTTCCAGTGGTCCGGCGCGCCGGCGATCGACCTGCTCGCCCAGTCGACCGCCTACGAGGCCGCCTACGAGACGTTTGCCGGCCAGCCATGGTTCGCCGGCATGTACTGGTGGTACTGGCCGCCGGTCCTGCCGGCCGACGGTGGCATGGATCCGGAGTACCGCCCGATCGACAAGCCCGCCGAGACGGTGATGCAGACCTGGAACGCGCTTATGAACCCGTGAAGCGAGCGTCGCGCTTCTCAACGAATGCGAGCGCTCCTTCCATGAAGTCGTTGCTCCTAGCCAGCTCGTGCTGGAGCTCTGCCTCGAGATCCAGCTGCTCCTGCATGTTCGGGTAGAGCATGTTGTTGAGCGCCTTCTTCGAGCTCGCGTATGAGAGCGTCGGACCCGTCGCGAACCGCTCCACGAGCGCGTTTGCCTCGTCCATCAGCTTGTCGTCGGGCACGACCTGGTTGATCAGGCCCCACTCGAGCGCGGTGGCCGCCGGCACGCGCTCGCCGAGCAGCGCCATCTGGAATGCGCGCGCCTTGCCCACCGCGGCGGGGACGAACAGCGTCGAGCCGCCGTCGGGCATCAACCCGATGTTCACGAACGCGAGGCCGAAGTAGGCGGACTCGGCGGCGATGATCAGGTCGCACGCGAACGCAAGCGAGGCGCCGATGCCCACGGCCGGGCCGTTCACCGCGGCCACCACGGGCTTCGGCAGCTCGCGCACCGCGACGATGATCGGGTGGTAGACCTCGTCGAGTTCCTTGCGGACGTCCGGGCGGCTGTCGTCAGGGTGCGGGTCGAAGCCGGCCTTGAGATCCGCGCCCGAGGAGAAGCCGCGACCAGCGCCGGTGATCAGCACGGCGCGCACCGACGGATCGGCCGCCTCGCCGGCGAACACCTGCTTCAGCTCCTCGCCGAACTGCGCCGTCCACGAGTTCAGGCTGTCCGGGCGGTTGAGGGTGAGCCGTCCGGCGCCGCCGGACTGCTCCCAGATCACGGTCTCGTAGCTCATCAGTGCTCCCGTTCGAGGTTCGGAGTCCGCAAATATCCTCGATTCGATGCTGATCGAGGCGCTTGACTGGCTCGGCCACTCCGGATTCCGCTTGCGGGCTGGGCGCGCGACGGTCTACATCGACCCCTACCGCGTGTCCCCCGAGGCGCCCAAGGCCGACCTGATCCTCGTCACCCACGGCCATTACGACCACTTCTCGCCACAGGATCTCGAGCTGCTCTCGCACAAGGGCACGTGGCTCGTGGCGCCTGCGGCGGTGGCCGAGCGGGTGTCCGGCAACGTGCTGTCGATCGCGCCGGGGGAGATGCTCGAGGACGAGCTCGTGCGCGGCGTGGCCGTCGCCGCCGTGGCCGCCTACAACACCTCGAAGCGCGACGCCGAGGGCAACGTCTTCCACACGCGCGAGGCGGGCTGGGTCGGCTACGACCTGAACGTCCGCGGCGAGCGGCTCTACCACGCGGGCGACACGGACGTGATCCCCGAGATGGACGCGGTGGCCGGGGTGGACGTGGCGCTGCTGCCGGTGAGCGGCACCTACGTAATGACGCCACAGGAGGCGGCCGAAGCCGCGCGCCGCATCGCTCCGCGCATCGCCGTGCCGATGCACTGGGGCGAGGAGGTGGGCACCCGCGAGGACGCGGAGGCGTTCGCCGCGGCCGCGCCCGGCGAGGTCCGGATCATGGAGAAGGTGCCCTAGCCCGGCAGGATCGTGAAGCGGACGCTCCGAGGCGCCGAGGCCTTGGCGCCCGGCACGGAGGCGACGATCTTTGCCCGGTAGCGGCCGGCGGGCAGGGCCCTGCGGCCGATGCGGCCGGAGAACGGCACCTTGTTCGCGCCCGCGAGGCCGTGCCGGGTGAGCACTCCTCGCTTGCGGCTGCGTGTGCAGGCGTGCTTTGAGCGGAGCCTGGGCGTGGGGCGGAGGCAGCGTCCCGCCACGCGGCGTCCGGGCCGTAGCTGGGTGATCGTGATCTTCACGCTCGCGTCCGCGGAGAGCGAGTAGCGGAAGCTGCTGCCGCGTGGCACCCGGTGCTTCCGTGCGGAGACCGGCGTAGCGAACCTCGCGCGTCGGAAGCGCGAGGGCCGCATCTTGAAGCCCGTCACCTGCGGCTGAGGGGGCGGGTTGACGCCGGTGCCCGTCAGCGTGATCGATCTGGGGCTACCCGCGGCGTCGTCGGTGACGGTGAGGGTGGCGCTGCTCCCGGATGCGACGGTCGGCTTGAAGGCGAGGTCGACAGCGCAGGACGAGCCCACGAACACCGTCTTGTGCGAGCAGCCGTCGGAGACGATCTGGAAATCCGAGGCGTGGGGCCCGCTGAGCGCCACGGTGGCCGCGTGGAGGAACTGCGTGCCGGTGTTGGCGAGCGTGGCTTGCCGGACAGTGCTCGAACCGATCACGTGGCTCCCGAAGTCCAGCGTGGACGATGGGCCGAGGACCGCTGCCCGGACGTGGTTCGTGT
The DNA here is from genome assembly GCA_036555755.1 of Thermoleophilaceae bacterium. Lineage (GTDB taxonomy): Bacteria > Actinomycetota > Thermoleophilia > Solirubrobacterales > Thermoleophilaceae > JAICJR01. The sequence goes on along the minus strand of DATBKS010000148.1, from coordinate 5,723 downwards.
TCAGGAGCACCGAGATGCTGTTTGAGGCGTTGCCGGTGGCCACGTCGGCCTCACCATCGCCGTTGAAGTCCGTTACCACCACGGCGCCCGGGTTGTTGGCGCCGAGCGCCACCGGCGAGTACGTCGCAGGCGTGAAGCCGCCATGCCCGTCACCCAAGAGCACCGAGAGGTCGGACGACCCGCTGTTCGCCACGAGCGCGTCGAGCCTCCCGTCGTCGTTCACGTCCGCGAGCGCAACATCCGCGGCCTGTGTGCCGCCTGTGCCAGTTGTGGAGGTGGGCGTGGTCAGAACCCCGGCGCCGTTGCCGAGCATCGCGGACACGCTGTTGTCGGTTCCGTTGGCAGTCACGACGTCGAAGTGCCCGTCGCCGTTGAGGTCGCCCGCGGCGAGCGCGCTCGCGCGGCCCACAGTCGCCCCCGTCGAGAAGACGTTGGCGGCCGTGGCGTCGGGGAAGTTCCCTGCGCCGTCGCCAAGTAGGACCGACACGTCGTTCGTGGCGCCGTTGGCGGTGGCCGCATCGAGCTTGCCGTCGCCGTTGAAGTCGGCGAGGGTGATGTCCGCCGCTTCGTTGCCGGGGCGCGCCGATCCGTAGTCGCCGGTGGCGAATGTGCCCGAGCCGTTGTTCGAGAACATCCGGACGCCGTAGTTGCACCCATCCATCGCCACGAGGTCGAGGCTTGCGCCGACGTTCACGCGGCCGGCGGCGAGCTTGGTGTAGCACTCGCCGGGCGGGAACGACATGGACGGCGGGAAGGGTGTCCCGGGCACGGTGAGCGTGCCGTCGCCGTTGCCATCGATGATCGTGAAGTCGGTCGCCGCGCGCGCCGCGTCGAGCTTTCCGTCGCCGTTGAAGTCGCCGAGCGTCAGCCCCTCGCCGTTGACGCCGCCCGCCGTCTCCGTGAAGGGCGAGCCGCTCGCCTCGCTGAAGGCGCCACTGCCGTCTCCCAGGAGCACGAATACGTGCTCGCCGTAGGAGATAGCCACGAGATCGGGCGTGTCGCCGGCGTCCATTGTTCCGGCCGCGATGTCCTCGATCTCGTTCGGCGAGCCAAGCGCGATGGGCGAGCCGGACGCCGGGGTGAAATCAGCTGCCGCGACCGCAGGCAGCGCAATCGCGGTGAAGAGTGCGAGTACCGGGGGTAGCCAGCGCCGATCGGCCGGGCGCATGGTGCGACCCTAACCGCTGCTGTGGCTGCCTGGCTAGGCGGCTACGTTGGGCTCGCCCGGCCGGCTCTGGGCGCGGTTGACCTCGAACCACACGGTGGTGCCCTTGTCGTGCACCACGCCCCAGCGCTCGGAGAGCTGGTCGATGAGGAACAGGCCCCAGCCGGACACCTCGTCCTCGTCCGGGCGGCTGGCGTCGGGCTCGAAGCCCGGGCCCTCGTCCGTCACCTCGATGCGCACGCTGTCTTCGCGCACGCTGATCTTCAGCCCGATCGAGTCCTCGGGACCGACCTTGGCGTGCTGCACGCTGTTCTTCACCGCTTCGGTGACGAGCAGGCGCAGGTCCTGGGCTAGCACCGGGTCGAGTTCGGCGTCCAGGTTGTCGAGGGCGAGACGGGCTGCTGTGGCCGCATACGGCCCACCCGCCAGTTCGAAGTCGCGCTCAGTCGCGCTCAACAGGAAACCTCCCCCACCCGAGCTCATGTCTTTCGACATCTCCGGGCATGGATCGCCGAAAACATACCGGGGCTTGCATCCCGGCGAACGCGCCAGGTTCGAGCGCGCGTCCTATACTGCCCGCGCCTTGCGGTCAACTCGCGCCCTACGCACAGTCGCTTTGGGCGCTGTGGTGGTGGGTGTGGCGGCTCCACTCGTCCGTCACCGGCTCAAGCTGAAACCGGCACTCGTCTCGGCGCTCAGCTGGCAAGCGCCCGCTGCACTCGCCCTTGCAGTCCCCCGATCGGGGGTACGCGACGCGGGCATTTACGGGCTCCAGATGTGGGCGTACATCGCCCACTACGAGATGCCGAACGACGATCCCGAGCGGCTGCTCGAGCGTCTGCGCATCGATTACCCCATCAAGGCGGACACGGCGCTCGGCGGCGGAACGGCGCCGACGGTGAGGCTTCAGCGCGCGCTCGGGCGCCCGGGCGAGGTGCGGGCCCACGACCTTGCGCTGTCATGGGTCCATTGGAGCTGGTTCATCGTCCCGCACGGCACCTCGCTTTACATCCTGCTGCGCCATCGCTGGCATTTCCCCAGGGCGGCGTGCATGATGGCTGGGGTGTTCGACCTCGGGCTCGTGGCGTACTGGTCGATCCCAACCGCGCCGCCCTGGTGGGCCGGAAAGACTGGGCGCATGCCCCCGGTTCGCCGGATCATGGTGGAGGCGGGAGAGCACTTCTGGGGACGCCTCTGGCGTCCTCTCTACGATTTTCTAGGTGGTAACCCTTTCGCTGCGATGCCCTCTCTCCACTTCGCTACATCCGTAATGGCTGCACACATGCTCGCTGAGGTCGGTCATGTCCAGGGCGCGCTCGGGTGGACGTACGCCGTCTCGCTCGGGTTCGCGCTCGTATACCTCGGGGAGCACTATGTCGTGGACCTGATCGCGGGTTTGGCGCTTGCGGAGGGCGTGCGCGCGCTCGCCCCGGCGGCAGCAGGCGCGCTTATGCCCGCAGCTAGGGCAATACAGAGACTGGAGCCGGGCGCGGCCTGATGGCGGATCGCGAGCGCCTGCACGCCGTTACCGACGACGAGCCGCTCGAGCGGGTCGAGCCCGACGAGACGGATGAGGAGCCGACCACCGAGATCGAGCAGGCGGGTACGCGCCTGCTGGGAGACCGCCGCCGGATGGTCACGGTCCTCGTGGCCTTCCTGCTCCTGATCGTCGGGATCTACGTGCTGTTGCCGAAGGTCGTCGGCGTCAGCGGATCGCTCAAGCGCCTGTCCGACCCGAGCTGGCCGTGGATCGTGGTGGCGCTCGGCTTCAACGCCTTCTCGTTCGTCGCCTACGCCGCCCTGTTCCGGGGCATCCTCGGCGGCCAGGACGAGGCGAACGAGGTCTACAAGCGGCTCGACTTCGCGGCCTCGTTCAAGATCACGATGGCGGGGCTCGCGGCCTCCACGCTCTTCTCCGCGGCCGGGGCGGGAGGGATCGCGCTCACCTACTGGGCGCTGCGCAAGGCGGGCATGGAGCGCCGCCGCGCGGCCTGCCGGATGGTGGCGTTCCTTGTGATGCTCTACACGGTCTACGCGGCGACGCTGATCGTCTTCGGCATCCTGCTCCAGACGCCATGGGTTCACGGCAAGGCGCCTGTGGCCGGCACGCTTGTGCCGGCGGGGCTGGCCGCCCTCGCGTTCATGGTCGCCGCGCTGATCGCGCTGATCCCGGACGACCTGGAGCGCCGGATCTCGCGCCACGACTCGAAGCCGTGGGTGCGGAGGCTCGCGACCGTGCCCGCGACCGTCTCGAGCGGTGTGCGCACCGCCATCTCGTATCTGCGCCACCCGCGCAGCGGAGCCTGGGCGATCTGCGGGGCAGTGGGCTACTGGGTCGGCATGGTCGGGATCCTCTGGGCGTGCTTCCACGCGTACGGCGGCGGCGTGCCGTTCGCCGTCGTGGTGATGGGCTTCTTCGTGGGCATGGTGGCCAACCTGGCGCCGTCTCCGGCGGCAGGGGTGGGGACGCTCGACGCGGGCCTGATCGGCGCGTTCCTGCTGTTCGACATCCCGAGCGATACGGTGTTCCCGGCCGTGCTCACGTTCCGCCTCGTGGGCTTCTGGCTGCCGATCATCCCGGGCCTTGTCGCCTACTTCGCGCTTCGCAAGCAGGTGAGCACGTGGCAGGACGACGAGGACGACGTGTCCTATACTTCAGAAAGTAAAGTAACAGCGGAGGCTAAGTGAGCGCACCAGAGAACGTGATCATCATCGGTAGCGGGCCCGCCGGCTACACGGCTGCTCTCTACACGTCCCGCGCAGACCTCAATCCGCTCGTGATCGAGGGATTCATCTGGGGCGGCCTGCTCCAGCAGACGACGGACGTCGAGAACTACCCGGGCTTCCCGGAGGGCATTCTCGGTCCGGAGATGATGCAGAAGTTCCGCGATCAGGCCGAGCGCTTCGGCACCCGCTTCATCACCGAGGACGTGACGCGCGTCGAGTTCTCGCGCGACGGCGGCCTGCACAAGGTGTGGGTCGGAGACGACCTGCACGAGGCTCGCACGGTGATCCTCTCGATGGGCGCCGAGCCCAAGAAGCTGGGCGTGCCGGGCGAGGACGAGCTGGCCGCGCGGGGCGTCTCCTACTGCGCCACCTGCGACGCAGCGTTCTTCCGCGACAAGCCGACGATCGTCGTCGGCGGCGGCGACACCGCGATGGAGGACGCGATCTTCCTATCGAAGTTCGCGAGCAAGGTCGACATCGTCCACCGCCGCGCCGAGTTCCGCGCCTCCCAGATCATGTACGAGCGCGCACGCGACACGGAGAACATCGAGTTCATCACGCCGTACGTCGTCGAGCGCTTCGAGGGCGAGCCCGGCCTCGAGACCGCCGTGCTGAAGCACACGGAGAGTGGCGAGGAGAAGCGGCTCGACATCAGCGGCGCGTTCATCGCGATCGGCCACCAGCCGAACTCGGGGATCGTGCTCGACCAGCTCGCCACCGACCAGGAGGGCTACGTGGCCACCGAGGGCAAGTCCACCCGGACCGGCACCCCCGGCGTGTTCGCGGCGGGCGATCTCGTAGACCACACCTACCGCCAGGCCGTCACCGCCGCGGGCTCGGGCTGTATGGCCGCGCTCGACGCGGAGGCCTACCTGCGCGACACGCCCGTGATCCCGGAGGAGCACTACCTCCACCACGAGCCGGTGGCTGAGCCGGCGGTGGAAGCGCAGAGCTAGCGCCCGCGCCGTACCATCGGCCGACGGCTGCCCCGCGTTCGATACCAGCGCCGTCCCCGCGCAAGGAGCATGCGCTCGAGCTGTTCTCGGGCCTGCCCCGGCACTACGACCGGGTGGCGGCGCTGTTCAGCTTCGGGCAGGACCCGCGCTGGCGAAAGACGATGGTGGGCGCTGTCGGCGCGCGCTCCGACGACCGCGTGCTCGACGTGGCCACGGGCACCGGTCTCGTGGCGCGCGCGCTCAAGCGGCGCTACGGCTGCCGGGTGGTGGGCCTCGACCAGAGCGAGGCGATGCTGTCGCGTGCCCGGCCGCTCGTCGGTCCCGTCTATGCGGAACTCGTCGAGGGCGAGGCGGAACGGCTGCCGTTCGCCGACGACGAGTTCGACGCCGTCACCTTCACCTATCTCCTGCGCTACGTGGACGACCCTGCCGCGACGATGCGCGAGCTCGCGCGCGTGGTGCGGCCGGGCGGGCGGATCGCGATGCTCGAGTTCTACGTGCCGCCGTGGCCGCTGCTGCGCCCCGCGTGGTGGCTGTACACGCGTGTCGGGCTGCCGGCGCTCGGGCGGCTCGTGTCGCGCCAGTGGTACGAGGTCGGGCGCTTCCTCGGGCCGAGCATCGACGGCTTCTGGGGCCGCCATCCGCTGCCCGAAGTGGTGGAGATGTGGCGCGCTGCGGGCATCACCTCTGTCGAGGCACGGAAGATGAGCCTCGGCGGCGGCGTCGTGATGTGGGGGGTGAGAGACAACGGACGCACATAGAGGAGTTCAGCGCCCGGCCTTCTACGCGCTCGCGCCTGGCGGCTGGCGCGACCTCGTCACGTTGCTCCATCCGCCGTACACCGCGTGGCACCTGAGCTACGTCGCACTCGGCGC
>DATBKS010000147.1:0-9103 GCA_036555755.1 Thermoleophilaceae bacterium | reverse complement strand
CCTGCTGGCGCGCTGCCTGCGCGACAACGTGGCGTTCGTTCCCGGCGAACAGGCCTATCTCGACGGCCGTGGCCGCAACTCGATGCGGCTCAACTTCTCGATCTCCGACTCGGACACGATTCGTGAGGGGGTCGGGAGGATTGGGTCGGTTGTCGAGGAGCTTGTGTCGCTTTACGGCACCCTCACGGGTACCGAGTCCGCCGTCCGCCGTCCGCCGTCCGCCGAGTCGGAGCCTGCGGAAGAGCCGGAAGGCGGTCAGGTGCTTCGTATGCCGCGCCGTCGGGCCAGCGGTAACTGATGGGCCGCGTTGCGGTTCTCAAGGGTGGGAGCTCGCTCGAGCGGCAGGTGTCGTTGCGCTCGGCCGGCCGGGTTGAGGACGCGCTGCGGCGGCTCGGCCACGACGTGGTACCGGTGGACGTCGGGAGCGACTTGGTGGAGCGCCTGCGCGCCGAGGCGCCCGATGCGGCGTTCGTCGCGCTGCACGGCGTGGGTGGCGAGGACGGCACGGTGCAGGAGCTGCTCGAGATCCTCGGCATTCCGTACACGGGGTCGGGCGTGCTCGCGTGCATGCGCTCGATGGACAAGGTCCTCGCCAAGCACCTGCTACTCGACGCCGGCATCCCCACGCCCGAGTTCTTCGCCTTCAACGAGACCGCGTTCAAGGACCTCGGCGCCGCCGCGGCGCTGCCCGCGATCGAGGACCGCCTCGACTTCCCGATCGTCGTGAAGCCGGCGGCCCAGGGCTCGGCGCTCGGGATCAAGTTCGCGCGCACCCCGGCCGACGTGCCGAGCGCGCTCGTGGCCGCCTTCTCCTACGACACGCGCGTGCTGCTCGAGCGCTACGTGCGCGGGCGCGACCTCGGCGTGTCCGTGCTCGAGGGCGCGGCGCTGCCGGTGGTGGAGGCGGTGCCACAGGAGGAGGACTTCTACGACTTCGAGTCGCGCTACGAGTTCGGCCGCACAACCTTCGTCTGCCCCGCGGAGCTGCCCGAGCCGATCACCGCGCGCGCCCAGGCGCTGGCCGTGGCCACGTATGAGCTGCTCGGCTGCCACGGCGTGGCGCGGGTGGACATCATGCTCGAGGAGGCGACCTCCGAGCTGTTCGTGCTCGAGACCAACGTGATCCCCGGCATGACGGACACGAGCCTGCTGCCCCAGGCCGCCGAGGCCGCGGGGATCGCATTCGAGGCGCTGGTCGAGCGGATGCTCGAGCTGGCCTTCGAGCGGGACGCCGGACGGGCACCGGTCTAGTGGACAACATCGAGATCCTCAAGCCCGTCTACGCGGAATGGGACCAGGGGATCTACGGGGGCGAGAACCCGTACGCGGACGACGTGGTGCTGTCGCTCTCGCCGGACTTCCCCGACATCGGCATCGAGCCAGGGCTCGCGGGACTGATTGAGGCCATGCGCTACTGGATCCGCTCGTGGGAGCGGCCGTTCATCGTGCACGCCGAGGAGTTCATCGACCTGGGCAACGACCTGGTGATCGTCCGCGGCTGGTGGCGCGGGACGAGCAGGAGCTCGGGCCACGTCGTCCAGCGCGACGCGGCCCACCTATGGAAGATGCGCGACGGCAAGGCGATCAAGCTGATGCTCTGCCTCAACGAGGCAGAGGCGCGGGAGTTCGCGAAGAAGTTCTAGGCGTCGCCCGCCGCGAAGTCCTCGGGCGTGACGTTGTCGAGGAAGTCCTTGAACTTCTCGACGACCTCTTCGGTGTCCTCGACCTCGTGCTCGAACTCGATCGCGGACTCCTCGATCACGGACTCGGCGGCGAAGATCGGCGCCTGGGTGCGCACGGCCAGCGCCAGCGCGTCGGACGGGCGCGAGTCGATCTCGATCTCGCGGCCGTTCAACTGGAGCGTGATGGAGGCGTAGAAGGTGTTCTCCTTGAGCTCGGTGACCGACACCTTGCTGCACGACACCTCGAGCTCGCCGAGCATGTCGTTGATCAGGTCGTGGGTCATCGGCCTGGGCGTGGTGGCCCCTTGGAGCTTCATCAGGATCGCGGCAGCCTCGGGGTGGCCGATCCAAATCGGCAGGAACTTGTTCCCCTCGCGCGTCTTCAGGAGCACGATCGGCTGCTTGCCGACCATGTCGAAGCTCACGCCGTAGATCACCATCTCGAGCATCGGTTTGGAGCTCCCTAACTCACCTGAGCCGGTCCTTCGGACAGTCTAGAGATAGGTGGACGCCACTACGCTGCGCCCCAAGTGAAGGGACGGCTGCTAATTGCGGTATGTACGAACCGGACCCCGGGGGAGGCGGCCGAGGCCCTTGGCGCGTTGACCCAGCAGGCACCGGAGGGGGCGGTGCTGCTCGTCACGAGCGGGCTGGATTCGGCGGCGGTGGACGCCCATCGGGCGGCTTTTGGCGGCACCGTTCTGGATGAACCGCGCGCGGGGCTCTCGCGGGCGCGCAACCGCGCGCTAGAGGCCTGTCAGGAAGGCGACGTGCTGGCCTTCGTCGACGATGACGCGGTGGTGGAGGACGGCTGGTTCGCCGCTCTGGAGCGCCGCTGGGACGAGGCGCCGGCGGAGGTGGCGTGCATCGGCGGGCCGATCCGCCCGCGCTGGCCGGATGGCGGGCCGCCCGCCTGGATCTCCGATCCGATCCTGCCGACGCTCACGCTGCTCGATTTCGGACCGGAGCCGCGCGATCTCGATCCGAACGTGAGCACGGTGTACGGCGCCAACGTCTCGTTCCGGGTGGAGGCGCTCCACCGGATCGGCGGCTTCGACCCCGGGTTCGGGCACAGCGGGCGGCGCGTGTTCTTCTCCGAGGAGGACGAGGCACAGCGCGCTCTGGACCGGCTCGGCTACGGCGTGCGCTACGTGCCCGACGCGGCGGTGGAGCACGTGATCCCGCCGGAGCGCCTCACGCGCGGATCGTTCCTGCGGCGGCGCTTCGCATACGGAGCGACGCTCGGGGTGCGGCGGGTGCGGCCGGTGGCGGTGGCGGCTCGGCAGGCTGCGTCGTCAGGCGCCGGCGCGCTGGTGGCGCTTGGCCGCCCACAGCTCTTCATGGAGCGCGCGGTGCGCGCCGCGGAGAACCTCGGCGTGCTCTACGGCTCGACGAGGCCGCGCCGGATCGCGTAGCGCACCAGCTCCACGCGGTCGCGCATGCCGAGCTTGGAGAGCACGTTGGCGCGGTGCGACTCCACCGTCTTCTCCGACACGTGCAGCGCCTCGGCGATCTGCTTGTTGGTGTGCGCCTCGGCGATCAGCTTGACCACGTCGAGCTCGCGCGGCGTGAGCGGATCCTCAAGGCGGTCGACCTTGCCGCTGTCGAGCCACTCCTTGATGGCGGCGCGCTCGGTGACCGGCGACACGAACTCCTCGCCGCGCGCCACGGCCTGAATTGCGTCGATCAGGTCGGTGTCGGCGGAGCGCTTGAGCACGTAGCCGGCGGCACCCACCTCCACGGCGTCGAAGAAGTACCGCTCGTCGTCGTGCATCGAGAGCAGGAGAACCCTGGTCTTCGGCGCTCGGGCGCGGATCTCGCGAGCAGCCTGAAGACCGGTCATGCGCGGCATCGAGACGTCGAGAATCGCGACGTCGGGAGAGGCGGTCTGAACGAGCTCGACGGCCTGGATCCCGTCCTCAGCCTCAGCCACGACGTGCATGCCCTGCTGGCGGTCGATCAGCATCCGGATGCCGGAGCGCACGATGCCGTGGTCGTCTGCGATCAGGATGTGGAGCATCAGGGCACGTGCAGGGTCACGGTGGTTCCGCGGCCGGCCGAGGAATACACACTCAGCTCGCCGCCTACAAGGCGTGCGCGTTCCGCCATGCCGTTCAGGCCGAGGCCGCTCGGGGGGAGCGTCGGGTCGAAGCCGCGCCCGTTGTCGCGCACACAGAGGTCGATGCCGCCCTCGCGCGTCGCGAGGTCGACCTCAACCCGGGAGGCCTGCGCGTGGCGCGCCACGTTGGCGAGCGCCTCCTGAGCCACGCGGTAGACCACGAGCTGCTGGTCGTCGCCGAGGGTGTCTGCCTTGCCCTCGGCGCGCAGGGACGCGGCGATCCCGTTCTGGTCGCCGAAGCGGCGCACCTGGCCCTCGAGCGCCGGGAGCAGACCGTGGTCGTCGAGCGCCGTGGGGCGCAGCTGGCGGGCGAGCTGCAGCAGCTCCTCCATCGCCTGGTTCACAAGCTGCTTGAGCTGCGAGAGCTCGAACTCGAGCTCCGGCGACGGCGCGTCCTGCATCAGTGCCTGAAGGCGGAGCAGGATGGCGGTGAGCGCCTGGTTCACCTCGTCGTGGAGGTCGCGCGCCACCCGCTTGCGCTCCTCCTCCTGTGCGCGCAACACGAGCCGCCCGCTGCGGCGGCGCTCCGACTCGATGCGCTCGAGCAGGCGCGTGAAGGTCGCGGAGAGACGGTCGACCTCCTCCATCTCACCCGCCACCGGCTGGTCAAATGACACGCCCTGGGCGGGGTCGATCCGCTCGAGCCGGTCGATCAGCTGCTCGAGCGGGGAGAAGCGGCGGCGCAGCATCATGATGTTGGCGAGCAGGGCGAGCATGATCGCCATCGCGAGCAGCGCGAACTGCCAGCGCTCGCCCTGTATGCGCAGGTTGAGATTGGCCGCGGAAGTGGCGCCGAAAAGCACCGCCGTGACCAAGAAAACGTTGACCAGGATGGTCTGGCCTATGAGGGTTCCGCGCCTGCTCATCCGAAAAGATGGGGTCACGACCCCATATCGGCAGAAACGCCCCAATCCGAAAACCTGGAGTAGAGAGATTTGGGCGGTTGCGGAACGCTCCGTCCTCCTCCATGGGTTTGGGTCCGAGTTGGGGGCGTCACACAAGTGGCGCCCTCTCTCTTTGAAGATCGCGTTTGCGGTGGGAAGATTGAGCCGTGACGCCGACCCCTATGCCCGGGCGGCCCTGCGCGGCGGACCGGGATCAGGTCATCGAGACCCTCAAGGACGGCTCCGAGGAGGAGCGGCTCTCGAGCAATTGCTTCGGTGAGGAAGTCGAGGCCGCCTACACCGCGCGGAGCTACGCGCAGATCGAAGGCCTGGTTGCGGACCGGCCTTCACCCACGCGGGCGCAGCGCGCGGTCTACTGGCTTGTGAGCCGCGTCTCGCACCGGGCGGGACACCGCTAGAGCTAGCCCTTAGCTCAGGTGGCCTTGCGGCGGTGGTCCTCGAGTGAGGCCACGTCCGCCGGGGCGCCCTTCTCCTCCGGCAGCTCGTAGTCCGGCGCCTCGGGGTCGAGCCCGAAGAGCTCGCGGAGCGCCTGGATGTGCATGTAGGAGCCGCCCGTCTCGGCGGCGCCCTTCATGCGCAGCGTGGGCTCGTGGAGCAGCCGGCCGACGACGGTGCGCGCGAGCAACTCGACCCGCGCGCGGTCTGCGGGGCTGAGCGACTCCCAGCGCGGCTCGTTCTCGCGCAGCACGCGCTGGACGATCTCCTCGCCGCGCTCCCTGAGCGCCGCGATCGTGGGTACGACGTCAAGGCTCGCCAGCCAGTCGCCGAAGCGCTCCACCTCCTGCTCGATGATCGAGCGCACGTGGATCACCTCGGCCTCGCGGGCGCCGATGTTGCGCGCCACCTCGCGCTGGAGGTCGTCCATGTCGTAGAGCGTGATGCCGGTGAGGTCGCGGACGGTCGGGTCGATGTCGCGCGGCACGGCGATGTCGATCAGGAGCAGCGGACGCCCTTCGCGGCTCTCCATCACCAGCTCGAGCTCCTCGCGCCCCACGATCTGGTGCGGTGACGCCGTGGAGCTGACCACGATGTCCGCGGCCTGAAGCTCGCCCGGCAGGTCGTCGAAGCGCACGGCGTGCCCGCCGAAGCGCTGCGCCAGCCCGATCGCGCGGTCGTAGCGGCGATTGGCGACGAAGACGGTCTCCACGCCGCGCTCGCGGAGCGCCTTGGCCGTGAGCTCGCCGTTCTCCCCGGCGCCGATCACGAGCACGCGGCGCGAGTCGAGCTCGCCCAGCGTTCCCCGCGCCAGCTCGACCGCCACTGACGAGACGGACACGCGCGAGCGGCCGATGGCCGTCTCTGAGCGAGCGCGCTTGCCGGTGGACAGGGCGGTTGAGAAGAGGCGGTTGGTGATCGGGCCGGTCGCTCCCTCGACGAGTGCCAGCTCGTAGGCGCGCTTCACCTGGCCCTGGATCTCCGCCTCGCCGACGATCATCGACTCGAGCCCGGCGGCCACTCCGAACAGGTGCCGCGCTGCCTCCATCCCCCGCTGCGAGTAGAGCGAGCTGAGGAGCTCCGTGGGCGGGATGCCGGCCTGGCGCGACAACGCGGACAGCGCCGCGCTCTCGGCGTCGACGGGGTCGCTGGCCACGAGGTAGATCTCGGTGCGGTTGCAGGTGGAAATTGCCACGGCCTCGTGCACGACCGGTAGCGCCACCAGCTCGCGAAGGACGCCCGCCGCCCGGCCCTCGGGCAGCGCCACGCGCTCACGCAGCGCCAGCGGCGCCGTCTTGTGAGAGATGCCGAGCGCGAGCAGGCCGTCGCTCATTGCGGCTGTTTGTCCACCAGGTCGTTGAGGGATTCGAGCTCGCGCTCTATGCGCTGCAGCTTGGCGGCCATGATCGCCACGTAGACGATCACCAGCGTGAAGACCACGAGGTACGCGGCCGCGACGTACTTGCCGGCCTCGCCGAGCGGCAGCGCAGGCATCAGGCGTCTCGCGGGCTGGCGGGAACGGTGCTCACCGGGGGCGCGGGCGCGCCACCCCCGGAGTGCTGCTCCTCGAGCGCCAGCTCGAGCCGCGCGCGCAGCCGCTTGAGCTGCAGCGACGAGTTCTTCGCGGTCAGCTCGAGCTTCCAGAGCGTCACGTAGAGCAGCGCGATCGCGAGCAGCGCCACGTAGAACGTGAGCCGCATCGAGCCAGGCATGTTGCCGCCGGTGGTGGAGAGCACGCGCGGGTGGCTGAAGGACTGCGCGAGCCGCACGGCGACGAAGTTGAGCGGCACGAACGCCCCGGCGATGATCGCGAACACGGCCGCGTAGCGGGCCTGGCGTTCCGGATCCTCGATCGAGAAGCGCAGCGGCTGGTAGCAGCAATACAGCAGGAAGATGATCAGGAAGGAGACGAGCGTCGGCTCGTCCCAGACCCACCAGTGGCCCCACGACGCCTTCGCCCAGATCGCGCCGGTGATGAGCACCGCGACCGCGAGGACGATCGACAGGTGGATCGCCACATACGAGCGCATGTCCCAGCTGCGGTCGCCGCTGCGGAGGTACTTGATCCCCATGATGCCGCCGGCGATGAAGCCGCAGAGCGTGACGATCGCAAGCGGCACGTGGATGTAGAAGATCTTCTGGATGAACCCCTGGTCCGCGTCGAGCGGGGCGTAGAAGAAGACGAGTCCGAGCGCTGTGCCGAGTGCTGCGGCAGAGGCGATGGAGAGGGTTCTAAGTCCCTTGCCGTACAAGGGTCAATCCTCCAGAAGGAAGTCGAAAACTGCGATTGCGACCAGGAGAAAAACCATATCGTAGAGGCCGAGAAGCCCTACCCATTTGCCCAGCTCGTGGGCGGCCTGGTTGCCGCTGAAGAGCGGCTCAGTGGCCTCGGCGCCGGCGATCGCGACGGGCACCAGCAGCGGCAGGAGGAGCAGCGGCACGATGAGGTCGCGCGCGCGGGTCTCCACTGCCAGTGCCGACACGAGCGCGCCCACCGCGGCCAGCCCGATGTCCGCGAGCACGAGCAGCAGGATCAGCGTGGGCAGCGGCTTGAACAGGTCCGGGCCGAGCAGCAGGATGCCGAACGCGGGCACCGCCACGAGCTCGAGCAGCACCAGGTAGAGGAAGAGGGCGCCGGCCTTGGCGATGAACACCGCGGTGCGGTCGATTGGCGCGAGCAGCAGGCCGTCGATGCCGCCCTGCTCGCGCTCGGTGACGAACAGGCGGTTGACCGCGAGCACGGTGGCGAGGATCAGCGTGACCCAGAGGACGCCTGCCGCGAGATCGCCCTCGAGCTCGTTTCTCTGCAGCCCGAAGTGGAAGAGCACGAAGACGGTGACGCTGAACAGCGCCATCGCCGGCACCGACTCCTTGGTGCGCAGCTCGATCTGGAGGTCCTTGCGGAGGATCGCCCAGGCGGCGCTCATCATTGGAACAGCCTCCGCAGCTCGGCCGGGTCGGGCTTGCCGAAGTGCCGCTGCTTGCCCGCGCGTAGGCCGAGCGCGACGTCGGATTCGGCGGCGCCCGCGTCGATGTCGTGTGAGACGAGCACGCGCGTGCGCCCGGACGCCTTCCCGATCAGCGGGTCGAGCAGCTCGCGGGCGGCCGGATCGAGCCCCGAGTAGGGCTCGTCGAGGAGGAGCAGCGGCGGGTCGTGCAGCAGCGCCCGCGCCGCCGACAGCCGCTGGACCATGCCGCGCGAGAGCTCGCGCACGGGGTCGTCCGCGCGCCGCTGCATGCCCACCGCTTCGAGCAGCTCCGCCACTCGCCCTGGGTCGACCTTGTACAGGCGCGCGTGGAACGTGAGGTTCTCGCGGCCGCTCAGCTCGCGGTAGAGGAGCGGGTCGTGGCCGACGTAGCCCACGTGCCCGCGCACCTTCCACGACTCATCCGGCAGCTCGGCACCGAGTACGCGCACCGTTCCGCCGTGCGGGCGCAGCAAGGTGCCGAGGATCCGCAGCAGCGTGGTCTTACCCGCGCCGTTGGGTCCGAACAGGCCGAGCGTCTGGCCGCGCTCGAGCGTGAAGGAGACATCCGCGAGAGCCGCCCGCTCCCCGTAACGCCGCTCCAGTCCCTGGGCCTCGAGAAGCGGCTCGTCAGCCACGCTCGAGCGTCTCGGCCGCGTGCTTGAGCGTGGGCTCGACCACGGGCCAGGACTGACGGACCGCCTTGGGCGATCCGGGGAAGTTGACGATCAGCGTGCGGCCCCTGACGCCCGACACCCCGCGGGTGAGGATGCCGAGCGGCGTGTGCGTGCGCGACTCGACCCGAATCGCCTCGGCGAAGCCCGGCGCCTCGCGGTCGATCACATCGAGCGTGGCCTCGGGCGTCACGTCGTCGTGCGTGAGGCCGGTGCCGCCGGTGGTGAAGATGAAGCGCACCTGCTCGTTGTCGGCGAGCCGCTTGAGCGCGGTGGCGATCTCCTCGCGGTCGTCGCTCACCGAGTCGTAGACCGTCTCGAG
>DATBKS010000146.1:0-14632 GCA_036555755.1 Thermoleophilaceae bacterium | reverse complement strand
ACGTCGAGTGGGCGGAGTCGGTGGAGCCTTTGATTCGCTCGGAGGCCATCGCCGATCCGTCGTTTCTGTGGTGGGACATTCGGCTCCAGCCGCGCTACGGCACGGTCGAGATCCGCATCATGGACGCGCAGACGACCGTCGAGGATGTGGCGGCCCTGGCGGCGCTCGTTCAATCGCTTGCGCACTTCGAGCTCGCACGGCCCGGGGCGAGTCGCCGCGCTGTGGAGGTGATCGAGGAGAACCGCTTCCTCGCAGCGCGCGACGGTATGGACGCTCGCCTGATCGATGACGACTCCGGTGGCCAGATCGCCGCAACGGCGGAGCTCGAGCGGACGCTCTCCGCGTGTCAGACACACGCCGAGTGGCTCGGCTGCTCCGCCGAACTGGCTGCCCTGCGTTCGCTCGCCGCCGCAAACGGGGCCACGCGCCAGCTCGACCACGCCCGCGGCGGCGACCTCCGAAACGTCACCTCGGCCCTTAGCCGCGCGTACTTGCCCGAACTCCAGAAGGCCGCCGGTTCCGATACACGCGTGGCGGTAGGGCTGTAGCTAGCGGCGTGGCGCGAGGATCATTCGCGCGACCAGGTCGGCGTAGAAGTCGCCCACCTGCTCGGAGGTCTTGTGATCGTTGCTGGGGTGGTACCAGCGTGCGAGATCGATGCACAGGGAGAGGATGGCGAGCGTGGTCGCTTCGATCTCGGGGACATCGAATGCGCCCGTCTCGACACCTGCCTGGAGCTCGGCTGAGAGCAGTTCCCCGAAGCGCGCGCGCAGTTCGGCGATCTTGCGGAACTGCCTTGGGGGCAGCGCCTTCAGCTCGTACTGAATGACGCGCGCGACGACGTGATGGTCGGCGTGCCACTTCGCGAATGCGGACACGTAGCGTCGAACGCGGTACTCCGGATTGTCAGAAGGCTCGCGTAGAGCCTCCTCCACCTCCTCGAGCACGGACTGGTGGCCGATGCGGCTGATCTCGTAGAGCAGATCGCTCTTGGACTTGTAGTGGACGTAGACCGCGGCGGGACTCATGCCGGCGCCGTTCGCGATCACGCGAGTCGTGGCCGCCTGAAAGCCGTGCTTTGCGAAGGCGGCCAGCGCTGCGAGGAGAAGCCGACGGGAGGACTCGGACTCGATCCCGGCCCAGAGCTCGGCCGAGGTTTCGCTGATGTCCTCGAGCCCCGACTTGCGACGGCGCGTGGCTGTGGCCATGCGGGGAGTCTGGCACGTGAATCAAGGGAACCGCAGGCTGCTGACTAAGCGCTTGCTAAGTGGGCGCGTCTTTGGTAGTTGTTGCCCCCATCGATCGGGGGAGGAGTCCTATGAAGATTTCATGCGCGTTTCCAACAACGTTGCACTCGCACGAGGACATCGCGCTGGCGGAGGAGCTGGGTTACGAGCGCGCGTGGCTGTACGACACGCCGCAGCAGAGTCCCGACGTGTGGATGATGCTCGCGCTGGCCGCCGAGCGCACCGAGCGCATCGGGCTCGGGCCCGGGGTTCTGGTCCCCAGTCTGCGCCACCCGATGGTCAACGCGGCCGCCACGGCGGCGCTTGCCGCGCTCGCGCCCGATCGAGTGGTCGTCTCCTTCGGGACGGGCTTCACCGGTCGCCGGGCGATGGGCTATCGGGCGATCCCGTGGGCCTACATGGACCGGTACATCCGTGCCTATCGCGGCCTGCTTCGCGGCGAGACGATCGAGTGGGAAGGCGCGCGGATGCGGATGCTGCACCCGCCCGGCCACGCGTCGCCGCGGCCGGTCGAAGTACCGATCATCATCGGTGCGCTGGGGCCCAAGGGCGCCGCAGTCGCGCGCGAGCTGGGCGACGGCCTCTACATCACCCTGGTGCTGCCCGAGTTCGCCAAGGACTTCTCCGAGGTCGTGTTCTTGTTCTGGGGGACGGTCCTCGACGAGGGCGAGGACGCGGCGTCTGAGCGCGTCCGGGCCGCGGCGGGGCCCGGGTTGGCGCTCGCCTACCACGGGGCCTACGAGTTCGGTAACCCGCTGGAGGAGCTGCATGGCGGAGCGGAGTGGCAGGCGGTCGTCGAGCGCACCGCGCCTGAAGAGCGACACCTCTCCGTGCATTCGCAGCACTGCGTCGGCCTCAACGAGGCCGACCAGGCGGCCTGGGACGCGGGCGGGCACGCGATGCTCGAGGAGGCAACGATGAGCGGCACCGCCGAGCAGCTGCGGGAGCGGCTCGGAAGCCTGCCCGAGCACGGCGTGACCGAGCTCGTCTTCCAGCCCTGCGGGCCGGACACCCGCCGTGAGCTCGAGGCGTTCATGGAGACGGCGAAGTCCGCCGTCGCCGTTGGAGGTGCGTCATGAGCCTCACGCCCTTCAGCGAAGGCGGCTGCTACTTCGAGTGCCCGCGCTGGCACGACGGTCAGTGGTGGGCCTCCGACTTCTACCGCCACGGCGTGTTCACCTACAACGGCGACGGACGCGAGGAACTGGTCCTGGAGGTCGAGGGCCAGCCGTCGGGGCTGGGCTGGCTGCCCGACGGGGACATGCTCGTGGTGTCGATGAAGGACCGCCGCGTTCTGCGGCGCTCCGCGGACGACGGCTACGTCCGCGTTCACGCCGACCTGTCCGAGCTGACCGGCGGTCACGTGAACGACATGGTGGTCGACCGGCAGGGCCACGCCTACGCCGGCAACTTCGGCTTCGACCTGATGGGTGGCGGCCAGCCGGCCACCGCCACAGTCGTGCGCATCGACCCCGACGGCAGTGCCGTCGTCGCCGCCGAGGACCTCTGGTTCCCCAACGGCTCGGTCATCACCGACGACGGCACGCTCATCGTCGCTGAGACGCTGGGCGCCCGCCTCACCGCATTCACGATCGAGGCTGACGGCACGCTGACCGATCGACGCGTCTGGGCGCAGATCGATCCAACGCCCGAGCCGGCCGACACCGAGACGATGCTGGGCGCGGTCACGTACGCGCCCGATGGGTGCGCGCTGGACGCCGAGGGACACGTGTGGGCGGCCAATGCGCTTGGCGGCCCGCTCAGCCGCATCGCGCCGGGCGGGCAGATCGTCGACGAGGTTCCGATCCCCGACGGCCTGGCCGTGTTCGCCTGTGGGCTCGGCGGGGAAGACGGGCGCACGCTCATGGCCTGCGCGGCGCCGGACTTCCACGAGGAGGCACGCAAGGCGGCCCTTGAAGCCATGCTGCTCAGCACGACCGTCGAGGTCCCGCACGCAGGCCTCCCGTAGGCGAGACGATGAGCGAGAACCTGGCGAACCTGCTGGTCGAGACGGCGAAGCGCCACCGCGATCGCCCGGCGGTACGCCTCGGCGACATGGTGGTCACGTATTCCGCTCTGGACGAGGGCAGCGCGCGCGTGGCCGGGTTCCTGCGCGAGCGCGGTGTGGCGGCCGGCGACCGGGTGGGGATCATGATTGCCAACGTCCCGCACTTCCCCGTCGTTTACTACGGGATCCTGCGGGCGGGCGCAGTGGTGGTGCCGATGAACGTGCTCCTCAAGGGCCGCGAGGTCGGCTACTTCCTCGGCGACTCGGGCGCGAAGCTGATGTTCGCCTGGCACGAGCTCGCCACTGCCGCCGAGGAGGGCTCCGGCGGCGTGGGGGCCGACGTGGTGCTGGTCGGGCCGGGCGCGTACGAGGCCGTTCCGGACGACATCACGCCGACGCCCGACGTCGCGGAACGGGACGCCGGCGACACGGCCGTGATCCTCTACACGTCCGGGACGACGGGCAAGTCGAAGGGCGCCGAGCTGACTCATGGCAACCTGCGCCAGAACATCGAGATCTCGGCGATCGGCCTGGCGGGGCTCGGCGAGGAGGACGTGCTGCTCGGCGCGCTACCGCTGTTTCACTCGTTCGGTCAGACGTGCTCGATGAACTCGGCCGTGCGCGCCGGCGCGTGCCTGGACATGATGCCCCGCTTCGACGCGGGCAGGGCGCTGGAAATCATGGATGGCGACCGCGTCACGGTCTTCCAGGGCGTCCCGACGATGTACCACGCGATCCTCAACCATCCGGAGCGCGACCGCTACGACACGTCCAGGCTGCGGCTGTGCATGTCGGGTGGCGCTGCGTTGCCCGTCGAGGTCCTGCACGGCTTCGAGGAGACGTTCGGAGTGGTGATCCTCGAGGGCTACGGCCTGAGCGAGACCTCGCCCGTGGCCTCGTTCAACCACCCGGACCGCGAGCGCAAGCCGGGATCCATTGGCACACCGATCGAAGGCGTGGAGATGAAGCTCGTCGACGAGGAGGGGAACGACGTCCCTTCGGGCGAGGTGGGCGAGGTCGTCATTCGCGGCCACAACGTCATGAAGGGCTACTGGAACCTGCCTGACGCGACGGACGACGCGATGCGCGGCGGCTGGTTCCACAGCGGCGACCTGGCGCGAATGGACGAGGACGGCTACTTCTTCATCGTCGACCGCAAGAAGGACATGATCCTCCGCGGCGGCTACAACGTGTACCCGCGCGAGGTCGAGGAGATCCTCTACGAGCACCCGGCGATCTTGGAGGCGGCGGTCGTCAGCGTGCCGGACGAGCGGATGGGCGAGGAGGTGGGCGCGGCGATCGTCGTGAGGGCCGGCGCCGATCGCGACGCCGACGAGTTCCGCGATTTCGTCAAGCAGCGCATAGCCGCATACAAGTACCCGCGACTGGTCTGGTTCGTCGACGAGCTGCCCAAGGGTCCGACGGGCAAGATCCTCAAGCGGGAGATCAAGGTCCCCGATGGGTTGCCCAGGCGTCCCGAACCGGCTGTGCGCTCTAGCGACTAGCCGGGGCTTCGACCCCCCGGAGGAAGATGTCGGCGAAGCTGTCGGCCAGCTCGTCGGCGGAGACGCGTCCGTCCGCCTGGAACCACTGGTGGGCGTGGTTGAACATCCCCAGCAGCCCGAAAACCGCAAGGCGCGTGTCCGGGATCTCGAAGTCGCCGGACATGACCCCGCGCCGCAGCGCGCGCTCGATCACATGCTCGAGGTCTCTGCGCGCCCGGCGGATGTCCTCCCAGGCAGGGTCGTCGCGGATCGTCCGCCACTCGTGGAGGAAGACGATCACCTCGTTGTGATAGTCGCGGAGGTTGTGCGCGAGCGCGTGCGCGATCAGCCGCACAGTCGTCGCCGGATCGTGCGGCTCGACCTCGATGCGCTCCACCTCGGCGAGCAGCGGCTCGATCAGCCGGCGATGGATCTCCACCAGGAGGTCGCCCTTCTTGGACATGTAGTGGTAGAGGCCTCCGCGCTGGAGCCCGGTCGCCTCCACCAGGTCGTCGACCGTCGTCGCCTGAAAACCGCGCTCGGCGAAAACACGTGCGGCCGCGGCGACGACCTCCTCCCTCTTGCGCTCGTAACGCACCCGAGATTGCCGCTGAGGACCTCGTTCCGCAACCACGCGCGGAGTGTACCTCAGGGTTGCGGGCTCTCAAGAGAATTCGACAGACTAGTCGGTCTAACTAGGTAGGTTAAGTCAAGAGAGACGAGTAAATACTCACTTGACTTATACCGACTACATAGTCTAAGTTGTCGCCGGGGTCGAGTTCGCGCTTCTCCGTGCAGGGCATCTAGCGGAGGCGGGCTCGATTGGCCTTCGAGGGAAGAGAGGAGCCGTACATGAGCGCCCACGACGAAGGGCCGGACCTCGGCAGCCCGATCACGCGCAGGAAGCTGCTGCGCACGGCTGGAGCGGCAGGACTCACCGTCGCCGGAGGCTCGCTGCTCGCGGCATGCGGATCGAGCGGCAGCTCGTCAACAGGAGCCGCGGCAAGCAAGATCACGGCGGACGGGAAGAAGCTGAACTCGATCCTCGGCCTCTCGGCCCAGGATCTCGCGCTCACCAAGGGGAAGACGCTCCACCTCGGGGCGGTGCTGCCGCTCACGGGCCCGGGCGCAGAGTACGGCGTGTACCAGGGGAACGGCCTCAAGCTCGCGGTCGACCAGATCCAGCAGGCCGGTGGGCCGAAGATCAACCTGACGGTGCTCGACCACAAGTCCGGCGATCCCCAGGCCGGGGCGGCGGCCGGGCGCCAGCTGGGGATCGCCGGCGTCGGCGCGGTCGTTGCGTCATACATCGCAGCGTTCGGATCGATGCTGCCGGCGGTCAAGCGCTACGAGATGCTCACGCTCGACGGTGGCGGCGGAACCGGCGACGCCTTCCTGGGCGTGCCGTACTTCTACGGCACACGGGCGATCACGCCCGACGACCCGTTCGTCGGGACCTACAAGTACGTCGCGCAGAAGCACCCTGAGTGGAAGAAGGTCGCCCTGGTCATCTGGGACGCGGGGGCACCCGTCTACAACCCGATCAGGAAGCGGCTGGAGTCGATCCTCGCCAGCAACGGACAGCAGCTCGTCTCGTTCAACCTGGCCAAGGTCGGCGCGACGGACTTCTCCGCCATCATCGCCAAGCTCAAGGCCGCCGATCCGGACGTGGTGCAGCTGTCGATCTGGGGCCCGGACCCGGGCTACTTCTGCAAGCAGGCGGCCGCCGCGGGTCTGCGCGCGCAGATCATCGGTTGCGAGTACACGCCGACCGCCGTGAAGGTCGCCCAGTCGGCCTACGACAACTACTGGTTCGGCATGGACATCTTCGATTTCCAGGACCCGCCGAACCCGCTGTCCAAGTACTTCTTCGACGTCTACCAGAAGAAGTACGGCGAGCCCCCGACGATGTTCTACTCGCCGAACTACTTCGAGACGACGCTCGCCTTCTGGGACCTGACCCGCCGGGTCGCGAAGGCCGGCGGCGACATCAACAAGGGCTCGGACCTCCAGGACCAGCTGATGGCGAATCCGACGTTCGCCTCGGTCTACGGCGGCGACTCGTCCACGGTAGGGACCTTCGCCCTCGACAAGAAGACCCACACGCTGGACCATCGTCCGCTCGGCCTGTTCAAGGCCAAGGGCGCCACGATCGGGTTCACGCCGATGGCGACGTTCGACATCGGCGCAAAGGACTTCAAGGTCGTCGCCTGAGCGCCGGTGATTTTCGCCTTCATAGGCATCGACTCGGGCACGGAGGTCCTGCAGGCCCTCGTCAACGGCGTGATCAACGGCTGCGCGTACGGCCTCCTGGCCGTCGGCTTCGCGCTGATCCTGAGCGTGACCGGCCGCTTCCATTTCGCCTACGCGCTCACGTACGCGCTCGCTGCCTTCCTGGCGGCGGTGCTCGAGCGGGTCTACGGACTGCCGCTCTTGCCGGCCGCCGCGGCGGGGCTGGCGGCCGCGGCGGTCGTGGGGGTCGCGTGCGACGTGGTGGTCTACCGGCCGCTCGTCGAGCGCGCCGGCAGCGGCGCGATGCTCGCGGTGTTCGTCGCGTCGCTCGGGATCGTCATCGCGGGCGAGAACGCACTGTCGCTCGCGTGGGGACCCGGACCGCGCAACCTCACCGGCATCGGGACGCATTCGATCTCGGTGGCGGGCACCAACTTCACGACGCTCGACGTCATTTCGGTCGTGCTGTCGGTGGCGCTGAGCGGCGCGCTGTGGCTGCTGCTCAGCCGGTCGGGCTTCGGCCGGCAGATCAAGGCGGTGCGGGCCAACGCACAGATGTCGACTGCAATCGGGATAGACGTTCACCGAGTCCACGACGTGGTGTTCGTCATCGGCTCGCTCGTGGGCGGGGTCGCCGCCCTGCTGTACGGGCTCAAGTACGCCGCCAGCCCAGACATGGGTGAGAACGCGGTGTTCTACGCGCTGATCGTCACCTTCCTGGCGGTCAGCTCGAGCTCACCCCTTCGCCTGCTGGCGGTGGGCGTGGGCGTTGGGCTGGTCGAGCGGGTGGCAGGGATCTGGCTGTCGCCACAGCTCAGCACCGGCGTGGTGTTCGTGCTGCTCTTGGCGTTCCTGTCTCATCGCTCGCTGCGCCTTGCGCTCGGCGGGCGCTCGCTGTCCATCAGCGTCGGCCGCCGCTTGCGGGCGCTCCGGGGGGCGACGGGTTGACCTACTGGATCGACGTCCTCAACCAGGCGCTGATCTTCGGGGTCTTCGCGCTGTCCTTGAACCTGTTGATGGGTTTCGCCGGCCAGGTGTCGATCGCGCACGCTGCGTTCGGCGCCGTCGGCGGTTACGTCGCCGGTTATCTCGCCCAGGAGCACGGCTGGGCGTTCGGGCCGGCGCTGGCACTCGGGGTAACGGCGGCGCTGGTGTTCGGCCTGGTCGTGAGCCTGCCGGCGTTGCGCTTGGCGGGCGAGTACCTGATCCTGCTCACGCTGTCGGTCCAGATCATCACGCTCGTGGTGATCACGAGCATCTCCGCGCTCGGGGGGCTCACCGGACTCTCCGCGCTCCCGGGGATCTCGCTGTTCGGCTCGGTGCTGCTCACACCGCAGGACTTCCTCAAGCTGCTCGTGCCCATCCTCGTGCTCGTCTTCCTGCTGATGAGGCGGATCGCGGGATCGCCGGTGGGCCGGGTGCTGCGCGGGATCCGAGAGGACGAGCTCGCAACACAGTCGCTCGGCAAGGACGTGTTCGCCTACAAGAGCCAGGTGTTCGCGCTCACCGCCGGTCTCGCGGGCCTGGCGGGGGTGCTGCTCGTGTACTACAACGGGGTCGCCGCGCCCGGGATGTTCGGCTTCAGCGTGTCGATGACCATCATCGTCATGGTCATCCTCGGCGGCAGCGGGAACCTCTACGGGACTCTCATCGGCACTGCGCTGGTCGTGGCATCCGGGCCCTTCTTTCAGAAGGTGATCAAGCTCAGCATCGACAAGTCGTCGCTCGCTCAGCTGGTCGCCTACGGCCTGGCGCTGGTGGCCGTGCTGCGCTGGCGACCCCAGGGCATCCTGCCCGAGGGCATGACGCCGGGAGCACTGCTCGGATGGGTCCGCCGGCGGGACGGCGCGGTGAGCGGGCGGCCCTCTACCGAGCCCGCGGCCGGGCGCGGCGAGGTCAGGGTCCCGCTCACCGCGCGCCGGCTGGATGGGGGACCGGCGCTGGCTCTCGAGGTGCGGAGCCTGTCGAAGAGCTTCGGCGGCATCCGCGCCGTTGAGGGCTTGGACCTCAGCTTGGAGCGCGGGCAGATCACGGGCCTGATCGGTCCCAACGGAGCCGGTAAGACGACCGTGTTCAACCTGCTGACCGGTGCGCTGAGGCCGGACGCCGGCACTGTGCTGTTGGGTGGCCGCGACATCACCGGGCTGCCGCCGCACCGGATCGCAAGGGCCGGAATGGTCCGCTCGTTCCAGGACGTGCGGACGTTCGCGCGGGTCGGGGTCCTCGAGAACGTGATGATGGGCGTGGCCGGGCAGAGCGGGGAGCGGATGCGCACCGTGCTCAGCCCCGTGCCGCTTGGTCCGGGCGACCGCCGGACGCGCGAGCGCGCGCTTGAATGGCTCGACTTCGTCGGCCTCGCGGACCGTGCCGGCGAGCCGGCTGGGAGCCTGGCCTTCGGCGAGCAGAAGCTCGTGGCGCTCGCACGGGTGCTCGCGACGGACGCCGAGGTGCTGCTGCTCGACGAGCCGGCATCCGGAATCGACAAGCGCTGGAGCGACCACATGATCGAGCACATCGCCCGCCTGCCCGAAGCGGGGCGGACGGTGTGCATCGTCGAGCACAATCTGAACGTCGTTCAGCGCCTCGCGCAGAAGATCTGCTTCATGCACGAGGGGTCGGTAACGGCGGAAGGAACGATGGACGAGCTGTCGCGACAGGAACGGCTACAGGAGGCGTACTTTGGCTCCATGGTCTAAGCCGCGCCGCTCGGGGGCGACGGCCGCACCCGCCGCCGAGGCCGACCGCGAAGGCGACACGCTGCTCGAGGTCAATGGGCTCCGCGCGGGTTACGGCGGCCGCCCGGTGGTCTACGGGGTGGACCTCACGGTCGCGCCCGGCGAGATCGTCGCGGTGCTCGGACACAACGGCGCGGGCAAGACGACCACCCTGAACGCGATCTTCGGATTCATCGAGCCGATGTCCGGGACCGTCTCGCTCGCGGGCTCGGAGGTCACGAAGCTCCCTCCGGTCGAGCATGCGAGGCGCGGCATCACCTTCGTGCCGGCCGAGCGTTTCGTGTTCCAGGACCTGAGCGTCGAGGACAACCTGTCGCTGGCCGCGATGCAGGAGCCCTCGGCCGAGCGTCGCGAGGAGCACCGACGACGCGCGGACGCCCTGTTTCCGGTGCTCTCAGAGCGTCCCCGGCAGTACGCCGGCACCATGAGCGGCGGCGAGCAGCGGATGCTCAGCATCGGGATGGCGCTCATGGCAGGCCCGCAGCTGATGCTCCTCGACGAGCCCTCGCTCGGACTCTCGCCTCTCCTTGTGGAGACGATCATGGACGCGGTCCGCACCGTGGCCGACGAGCTGCGCGTGGGCGTGGTGATGCTCGAGCAGAACGTCACGCAGGCACTGCGCGTGGCGGACCGCGTCTACGTCATGCGTTCGGGCGAGATCATCGCGCACGAGACAGCCGCGGAGCTGCGGACGCGCGAGCATCTCTGGGACCTCTTCTAAGGGGACCGGGGATCGATCAGGGCACTCGCCGGCGGGTGGCCATGGGGGTGGTAGTGGCCAACCGGGTGCGTCCTGCCGCCGGTGGCGATGGTCGGGACCCCACCGGGGGCGACGGCGGCGAAGTACATGGCTGCCGCAACCGTCGCGGCGATGACGATGATCAAGAGCTTCTTCATGGTCGTTCCTTTCACCTGGACGTGGGCTTGATCGAGACGGTGGCGGCGTGCGTGTGCTTACTCACGCGACGCACGGCCCGCAGGCAGCTCTTCCGCGCTCGTCGCGAGTGGTGGAGCTTGCGGCACTTCGCATTCGCCTTGCGGACGATCATGCGAACGCAGCTTTTGGCGTCCTTGCCCGTCATCAGCACGTTGCAGCTCTTGATGCCCTGGCGCGCGTACTCGGGCGGGCTGGGCGGACGGGACTTGGGGCTGGACGGACCGGACCCGCTGCCGCCCGGCTGGGACCCGCCGCCTGGCTGGCTTGAAGCGGCCGGCTTGATGTTCAGCATGAGCGACGCGCCGGCCAGCGTCAGGGTCTCGCCGTCGTCGGTGTAGCCGCAGAGCAGCACCGTTCCGGGCGCGCTCGGCGTCACGGCCACGGGGATCGAGAAGTTGCCCGACGGATCGGGACTCTCGCGCTGGCTGAGAACGACGACTGAGCCGCTGTTCTGAGCGAACTGGACACCCTCCCAGCGGTCGGCCGGGCAGGTGGTGGTGACCGCCGTGGAGATGGCGTCGAGGCTGAACCAGTACGGGAACCAGGTCTGGTCCGCCGGGATCGTGCCGGTCGCCTGGATGATCATCGACTGTCCTACGACGGCCTCGGACTGGGGCGTGAGGTTGAGCGAGAAGCCGCTGGCGTGCGCCGGGGTGCCGGGGGCGCCTAGCGCGATCGCTGCGCCGGCGGCCAGCACAGCGCCGATGTGTGCGGGGAGTTTCACGGGGGGCCTCCTTCTGGTGAGCGCTCGGGGAGAGCGACGGAGCGTGGGGGTGAACACGCTGGCCAGCGTCGGCGAAGGCGCTTATGGAGCGCTTAAGGCTGTGGATTGCCGGTCGCGGTCTCCCGCGACTCGGCGGCGCGACGACCGTGCTCGACCGCGTTCTCGAGGCCGAGCGCCTGCCCGCTCGCGTAGGCCTGGGCGAACTCCTCGTCCCCGAGCCCCGCCCTCAGCCTCTCCAGCACCTGCGTGTGGATCTCGGCCTCGAGGGGCTCGAGCTCGATGGCGGTGGCCTTCGCGGCCGTGTCGGCAGCACCGAGCAGCAGCGCCGCGTCCCCCGCTTCGTCCGTCTCGGAGAGCGCCGCCGCGATCCCGGCAAGGTCATAGATCAGGCCCTCCGCGGATGCGAGCTCCCGGTCGATGTCGAGGGCCAGGCCGAAGAGCCGGAGCGCCTCGGCAGGACGACGGTCGAGCAGCGCGGCAAGCCCGAGGTTGCCGAGGCTGACCGCTTCTGCGGTGCGGAAGTCGGCCTCCCGGCACACCACCAGGCCCTCCTCGAACAGCGCCCTGGCGCGGTCGTGCTGGCCGCTCCGCAGCAGGCAGTAGCCAAGGTTGTTGATCGCCGCCGAGAGCCGGATACCGTCGCCCAGGCGCCGCGAGATCTCGGCGTTCTCCTCGTGGCAGACGATCCCGCCCTCGATGTCGCCGAGGTTGCTGAGCGCGATCCCGAGCTGGTTCAAGGCGAGCGCCGTTCGCCGCTCGTCACCGAGCTGACGGAAGAGGTCGAGGCTTGCCTCCGCGGCTTGGCGCATCCGCTCGTAGTCGCCGAGGCTGTGGGCGACGTGCGCGGCGCCTGCAAGCGCCATTGCTCGCAGCGGCGCCGGCGCGTCGGCGGCGCGCGTAAGCGCCCCTTCGATCCGCGCTCGCGCCTCACGCAGGTGGTCGCTGGTCGCCCAGAAGTACGCGAGTGCTCCCACGAGCCGGAGCTCCAGCTCTACCTCGCCGTTGTCGCGGCTCCAGTCGAGCGCGGCCCGGAAGTTGTCCTGGTCCGCCTCGAGCGCCCGCCAGGCTGCCCCGGATTGGCTACCGGGGTGCTCGTCCTCGACTGCTTCCGCCACCTCGGCGTAGTGCTCGGCGTGGCGTCGGCGGGCGCTCTCTCCCTCGCCGGCTTCGTCCAGCAGCTCGAGCGCGTACTCGCGAACGGTCGCGAGAACGAACCAGCGAACCGTCCCGGCGGCGTCGACACCCTCGTGAACGAGGCTCGCTCGTACGAGCGACGCGAGCGTCTCGCGGTCCGCACCGCAGACGGCAACGGCGCTCGCGCCCGCGAACCCGCCGGCGAACACGGCGAGGCGGGCGAAGAGCGCCTGCTCCTCGGCGGCGAGCAGCCGGTAGCTCCAGTCGATCGCCGAGCGCAGCGTGCGCTGGCGCGCGGGCAGATCGCGCGCCCCTTCGCCCGTCAGCTCGAGCGAGCCCGGCACCGATTCCAGGAGCTCGGCCGGGGCGTAGTCCCGCGTCCTCGCCGCCGCAAGCTCGATCGCCAGCGGCAGGCAGTCGAGGCGCCGGCACAGGCGCGCGACCTCGTCGGCCTCCTCGCTCGGCTGGCGAAAGCTTGGTGCGACAGCGCGCGCCCGCGCGGCAAAGAGCTGCACGGCATCCGGCAGCGGCAGCGGCTCGACGCGGTACTGGTGCTCACCGGTGAGCTGGAGCGGCGTCCGGCTGGTGGCGAGCACGACCAGCCGCGGCGCCGCGCGCAGCAACTCGCTCACGAGCGGAGCCGCGGCCTCGACGACCTCGAAGTTGTCGAGCAGCAGGAGGATCTGCCGCCCGGCCAGAAATGCCTGCAGCGCCGCGGCGGGCGGCTCGTCGCGCTGCATGGACAGCCCGAGCACGCCGGCGACCGCCTCGGGGACCAGCTCCGGATCGCTGAGGTGCGAGAGGTCCACGAAGTAGACGCCGTCGGCGAACGACTCTGCGAGCTCGTGTCCGGTGCGGAGCGCGAGTCGTGTCTTGCCGACACCGCCCGCGCCGGTCAACGTCACAAGCCGGGAGCCACCGCGCAGCAACGCCACCAGCTCGGCCAGTTCGGCGACTCGCCCCACGAGCGGCGTCTCCGGCGCCGGGAGGTGACGCCGCGCTCGCACCTCGGCCGGCTCCACCGCGAGCGTTGCGTCCTGCCGGAGGATCGCCCGCTGCAGTGCCTGCAAGCCGGGGCCCGGCTCGATGCCGAGCTCGTCCCGCATCGCCTGGTGCGCCCGCCCGAACAGCTCCAGGGCCTCGGCCTGCCGGTCGCTCCTGTAGAGGGCGAGCATCAGCTGGCCCCAGATGCGCTCCCGGCCGCCATTCTCCGAGACCAGCCCCTCGAGCTCGGGAATCAACTCGCGGTGGCGGCCGAGCGCCAGGTCCGCCTCGATCCGGTCCTCGAGCGCGGCTTGCCGAAGCTCCTCCAGCCGGCCTACCTCCGCCTGTGCGAACGCTTCGTACTGCACGTCCTCGAAGGGAGGCCCGCGCCACAGGCCGAGCGCTTCGCGAAAGGTCGCCGCCGCCGCGTCCGTCTCTCCATCGGCCAGCTCGGACCGGCCGCGCGCCGTCAGGGCCTCGAAGCGCTCGAGATCAAGTTCGCCGGGCTGTAGCAGGAGGCGATAGCCGGGACCCTCCCGCACGATTCGCTCTGCGCCGAGCCGCCGGCGCAACCCGTGCACGTGTACCTGGAGGGCGTTAAGAGCGGTCGCCGGCGGCTGCTCGCCCCAAAGCGCGTCGATCAGCCGATCGTGCGAGACGATCTCGCCGCCGCCGATCAGCAAGCACGAGAGAACGGTGCCCTGCCTCCCGGAGGGGCGCTCGGCGACACCCGCCTCTGCGACGACCTCCACGGGGCCCAGTACGCGGAAATCCACTAGTGCACACCATCCGAGGTAGCCGCCAAGCCCGACGCCGCGATCCTAACGGCTACGCAGAGCGGTTAGCGAGGCGCCGCTTGAGCGCCACGAAGCTGAGGCCGACCACCGCTGAGGATGGCTTCACCTTGGGCATTAGTCTCAGGGCCCACGAAAAGTTTCGATCTGTGCTGGAGCGGGCCGCCAGGCTCAACCGACTCGAGCCCGACGGCCACGCTCTCTCAGCCGACGAGGGTGTGGGGCCCGTAACCGCCCACCCCCGTGTTCGGGTCGGGCCCCCTGGACGCTTGGGGGCTTACCGGCCAGTCCCGGAATCGGGCCCGACCACTTCGAGAGACATACTAATAAACAGCATCTTTCAACGCAATCGG
>DATBKS010000145.1:0-2686 GCA_036555755.1 Thermoleophilaceae bacterium | reverse complement strand
CCCTCTGTGACCGACTCGGAGGTGAACAGAAACTCGTTGTCTGAAAGTTCGTCGTACTGGCTCATGGGTTCTTCAGGCGCAACTCCGCGTCGATGTCATTTCCCTCACGCGACAGCACGGCACCGGCCGCACCGATCTTCTGTAGGTCGTCGCGGACGGCGGCGTAAGTGGGGTTCGACCCGAGTCCGGCCTGGTCCGCGAGCGCGAGGAGCTTCTGCAGGTCGAGGAAGACTAGCGCCGACGGGCTTTTCGGGCGCCTGCCGAGCACGGTGTTGAAGTCCTTGCTCTGGTCGAGATGCTCGCCCTTCTTCGCGTCGGCGATGCCCTTCAGCGCGGTCGACAGCACGAGATCGCCGTCGAACGCCGCGTAGCTCAGCTGGAGGCCGGGCGTCAGGCTGGCGGTGAGCGCGGTCACGCCATCAACGGGCTGCGCGCTGAAGTTCGGTGTCGAGCCGCTCGCCTCGGGGTTGAGCAGCTTGATCAGCGCCGGCTGGAGGCGGCCGAGCACGTTCAGCGATTGCTGCGCCGGCACGTCGCCCGCCTCGATCGTGACCGTCGGGCCGGGCGTGATCGAAACGCCGCTGTCGCCGCGGAGCAGCGGCAGCAGGTCGCGGTCGACGTTCACCCGGAACTTGCCCGCCGTGGCGGCGAAGCCCTTGAGCGCGTTGCCGATCCCGGA
This sequence comes from Thermoleophilaceae bacterium, assembly GCA_036555755.1. Lineage (GTDB taxonomy): Bacteria > Actinomycetota > Thermoleophilia > Solirubrobacterales > Thermoleophilaceae > JAICJR01. Next base: position 2,007 of record DATBKS010000145.1, on the reverse strand, counting down.
CGTCGGCGACGCCATCAGGTCGCGCAGCACGCACTCCGCGCCCGCCATGCCTACGAACAGAGCGGGCTGGGCTGGAGCCTTGGACAGAAGGCTGTCGCTCGCCCCCGCCTCGCCGTTGCAGCCGGGCCGGCCGGGCGCGGCGGCCGCCGGGCGGGCGCGGAAGGCGAAGCGCATGAGCTTGCCGTCGTCGCCGAAGCCGACGGCCGCGGACTGAAGCGCCGGAACGCGCGCGGCGCCCGCCAGGATCGCGGCCGGTCCGGCGAGGTGCGCCTTGAGCCAGGCCTGCGAGAGCCACGCATCGCCCACGCGGTCCTTCGGCAGGCCGCCTACGAGGTCGCTGTAGGTCTTGTCGCTCGCGAGCTTCGCGCCCGGGTCGAGCGCGGCGTGCACCGCGTCGCGCGCGCCGATGAAAGCCCAGCCGCCCTTCAGCCCGGCCACCGAGCCGTCGCCCACCTGGTGCAGCAGGGTGCCCTTGTAGTTCTCGGGCGCAGTCGTCCCGCCGGCGCGGTCAAAGGTGGCAGCGGCAGCCTTGGTGTTCCGCACCCGCAGGAGCAGCAGGTTCTGCCCGTTGCCCGGGAGCTTCGCGTAGGCCGCCTCGTCGCCGAGCCACGGCTTCACGTCGCGGTCGAGCGTGAGGCTGCCGAGCGCGTCGCTCGTCACCGAGTTGAGGAGTGCGTCGCGCAGCTGGCCGGCGATCGGCAGCTTGGCGAGCGCCGACGTGGTGCGCTTCCACTGCGGGCTCGACTTGCTCGTGCCGAGGTTCAGATACACGAGCGCGCCCGCGGGCACGAACGCCGCCGCCTTGTCCGGCGGCGCCTGCGACGAGCCCCCGGCGAAGGCGCGAGCAAGCCCGACGGCGAGCAGCACCGCGATCACGGTGGACGCCACCAGCCTCCTCACCAGGTACTTGCGCTTGACCTGCGTCATCCACGTCCTCCCCGACGCGCGTGGCGTCCCTGCCGCTCCCTGTAGTCGATCACCACCGGCACTCCCTCGAGCCCGTAGCGCTCGCGGAGACGATTTTCCAGGAAGAAGGCGTAATCACGCGTCAGTCGACCGCGGTCCGACACCTGGATCGCGAAGCGCGGCGGGTTCTCCTCGTACTGCGTCATGTAGTACATCCGCAGCCTGCGGCCGCGCACGGTGGGCGGCTGGCGGGTGGCCTGGATGTCGGAGAGGAAGCGGTTGAGCTCCGGCGTCGGAATGCGCTCGCGCGCCTTGTCGCCGAGCTCGAGAGCCTCGTGCAGAAGGCGGCGCACGTTGCGGCCGGTCTTCGCGGACGCGGTGATCACCTTCGGCCGCAACCGGATGCGCTGCGCCACGCGCGCCTTGGCATCCTCGAGATCGGCCTCGCCGATGTCCCACTTGTTGAGCACGACGATCGTCGCGCAGCCGGACTTCATGGCCAGCTCGGCCACGCTCAGGTCCTGGCTGGTGACGCCCTCCGAGGCATCGCACACCACGAGTGCCACGTTTGCGCGCTCCGCAGCGCGCTCCGAGCGCAGCTGCGCGTAGTAGTCGACTGTCCCGGCCACCTTGCCCCTTCGCCTAAGCCCGGCCGTGTCCACGAGCAGAATCTCGCGGCCGTCGAGCTCAAGGCGCGTGTCGATCGCGTCCCTTGTAGTACCCGCTTGCTCGCTCACTATCACCCGCTGCTCGCCGAGGAAGGCGTTGACGAGCGAAGACTTGCCGACGTTGGGGCGTCCGATCACGGCGAGCCGCAGCGCCGCGTCCTCCTCGCGCTCGGGGACCTCCGCCAGGTGCTCGGCCACGCGGTCGAGCAGGTCGCCCGTGCCGAGCCCGTGCTGCGCGGACACCGCCACCGGGTCGCCCAGGCCGAGCGCGTGGAACTCCGCGGCGTCGGGGAGCGAGCTCGGGCCGTCCACCTTGTTGGCGGCCACGATCACCGGGATGCTCGCGCGCTGGAGCTCCTTGGCCAGCTCGGCGTCGCCCGGCCGCAGTCCCGCGCGCGCGTCCACCACGAGCACCGCCACGTCCGACTCCGCG
>DATBKS010000144.1:0-11954 GCA_036555755.1 Thermoleophilaceae bacterium | reverse complement strand
CGTGGTCCGTAAGGTGTCGGTCACCCTCGGCCCGGCCCTCATCACGGTCGCGCTGCTCCTGATCCTCATGGCGGGTACGCTCGTGGCACTGCGGGCGCGTGCCATGCGGCTGCAGCGAGCGAGGTCAGCGAGATGATCATCACGGTCACACTCAACGCCGCGATCGACAAGACGCTTGCGGTACCGAACTTCCGGCTGGGCAGGCGCCACCGGGCCGTCGAACAGACCTCGATGGCGGGCGGAAAGGGCGTACATGTCGCCCGCGCGCTCAAGTCGCTCGGCCAGCCGGTGATCGCCACGGGCGTGGCGGGAGGCCCGAACGGCACCCGGATCATCGAGCAGCTCACCGAGGAGGCGATCCTCAACGACTTCGTGCGCATCCGCGAGGAGTCGCGCATGTCGACGGCGGTGGTCGACCCGACCTCCGGCGAGCAGACCGAGATCAACGAGCGCGGGCCGCTCGTCACCGAGGCCGAGCTTGAGCTGTTCGTCGACAAGCTGCTTTACCTCGCCAAGGGCGCGGAGGTGTGCGTGTTCTCGGGCAGCCTCCCGCGCGGAGTGGAATCGGACGTGTACGCGCGGCTCGTGGGTGAGCTGCGCAAGCTAGAGGTCACCACCGTGCTCGACTCTGAGGGCGACGCGATGCTGCTCGGCACGCGCGCCGAGCCTGCCGTCGTCACGCCCAACGAGCTGGAGGCCGAGGAGCTTGTCGGCCACGAGTTCGCCGACGACCAGGACCGCCTCACCGGCCTTCACGAGATCTCCGAGCTGGGCGCCGGCGAGGCGATCATGACGAACCCCTCCGGCTGCCTCGCGCTGCTCGGCCAGTCCGAGAAGAGCCTCTTCCGGGCCACGCTCGACCCGCTCGAGCCGGTGTCGAAGGTGGGCTCCGGGGACGCCTTCGTGGCCGGCTACGTGGCCGCCCGCTACGGCCGCAAGCCGGAGGAGGAGTGCGTGCGCTTCGCCGTCGCCTGCGGCGCGGAGTCCACCCAGCACTTCGGCGCCGGGGTGCTGGATCCGCGCGAGGTGGAGCGGCTCGTGCCCGAGGTGCGGGTGGAAACGCTCGACGCCTCAGCCGCCGAAGCCAGCCGCTGAGGCCGGTTCATTCCCGCAAGCTCCGGATTTTCGGCTCTGGGAGTGGCGGAACGGCGCTGATATCGTGGACTTTCAGTCCGCCGCCGAAAATAGGATGCCTTCATGGAAGTAGAGATCGGTCGAGGCAAGAAGGGCCGCCGCGCCTACGGCTTCGATGACATCGCCATCGTTCCCTCGCGACGCACAAGGGACCCCGACGACATCGACATCACCTGGATGCTCGGGCCCTACCGGTTCGAGCTGCCTCTGCTGGCCTCAGCCATGGACGGGGTCGTATCCCCGCGCACGGCCGGGATCCTCGGCAAGCTCGGCGGTCTCGCCGTGCTCAACCTCGAGGGGATCTTCACGCGTTACGAGGACGCGGAGGACCAGCTCGAGCGCATCTCCCAGCTGCCGCGTGAGCACGCGACCGCCGAGATGCAGGCGATCTACCAGGAGCCCGTCAAGCCTGAGCTGATCGCGCAGCGGGTGCAGGAGATCAAGGAGCAGGGCGTCGTTTGCGCCGCCTCGCTCACGCCCCAGCGCGTTCGCGAGTACCACGAGATCGCTGTCGACGCCGGCCTCGACATCCTGGTCATCCAGGGCACAGTCATTTCTGCGGAGCACGTCTCTACGACGAGCGAGCCGCTCAACCTCAAGGAGTTCATCCGCGAGCTTGCGCCGCTGCCGGTGGTCGTCGGCGGCTGTGCCTCCTACTCCACCGGACTGCACCTCATGCGCACCGCCGCCGCGGCCGTGCTCGTAGGTGTCGGCCCGGGTGCCGCGTGCACCACGCGCGGCGTTCTGGGGATCGGCGTGCCGCAGGCCACCGCGATCGCCGACGTCGCCGCCGCGCGCTCGCAGCACATGCTCGAGACCGGCGAGTACGTCAAGGTCATCGCCGACGGCGGCATGCGCAACGGCGGGGACATCTCCAAGGCCTTTGCCTGCGGTGCCGACGCCGTGATGATCGGTTCGCCGCTCGCTCGCGCCTACGAGGCGCCGGGCCGCGGGTTCCACTGGGGCATGGCCACGTTCCATCCGTCCCTTCCGCGCGGCGCGCGTGTGAAGACCACCCAGAACGGAACGATCGAGCAGATCCTGCTCGGCCCCGCCCACGAGAACGACGGCACGTTCAACCTCATGGGCAGCCTGCGGACGTCGATGGCCACCTGCGGCTACGAGGACATCCCGTCCTTCCACCGCGCCGAGGTGATGGTGGCTCCGGCGCTGCAGACCGAGGGCAAGCAGCTCCAGCGCGACCAGGCGGTCGGCATGGGCGCCACGGCCGCCGCGGCGTCAGCCCCCGACAGCAACGGCCACACATCGGCCGATCCGGCGCTCGTCGAGTGACGGCGGCGCCTGGACGCATCTGGCGGCGTCCTCGGTCGGCCGCGGGCGAGCGCCCTACGGCCTCCCTGCATCCTTGCCAGCTGCCTGGACGCATCTGGCGGCGTCCTCGGTCGGCCGCGGGCGTGCGCCCTACGGCCTCCCTGCGTCCTTGCCAGCTGCGCCCAGGCGCGCGCCGATCACGGGCTGGGGGTGTGAGATAGCTCCCGAAACGGTCGAGCAACTCTCGGTGTCCGGCGCGGAGGAACACTCCGCGCGGACCGACGAGGTTCTCGTCCTTGACTTCGGGGGGCAGTATTCGCAGCTGATCGCGCGTCGGGTGCGCGAGTGCGGCGTGTTCTCCGAGCTGCTGCCGCATAACGCTCCGCTCGAGGACATCAAGCGCCGCCAGCCGCGCGGGCTGATCCTGTCGGGCGGACCGGCGTCGGTCTACAGCGAGGGCGCTCCCAAGCTGCGCCCGGAACTGCTCGAGCTCGGGATCCCGGTGCTCGGCATCTGTTACGGGATGCAGGCGATGGCGCTCGAGCTGGGCGGCCGCGTGGAAGGCGCGGCCGTCGGCGAGTTCGGCCGCTCGACGCTGACCGTTCACGAGCACGGCCGCTTACTCGCCGGCCTGCCATCCGAGCAGCCCTGCTGGATGAGCCACCGTGACACGGTCTTCGAGCCGCCCGCCGGCGCCACGCCGCTGGCGTCCTCGTCGGAGTCGCCCGTGGCGGCCTTCGAGAACAACGAGCGCCGGCTGTACGGCATCCAGTTCCACCCAGAGGTCGTGCATACGCCCTACGGCACGGAGGTGCTGCGGCGCTTCCTCGACGAGATCTGCGGCTGCGACATGGCGTGGAGCGCGGCGTCCGTGGCCGAGGAGCAGATCCAGCGCATCCGCGAGCAGGTGGGGGACGGACGCGTGATCTGCGGGCTATCCGGTGGCGTGGACTCGTCTGTGGCCGCGCTGCTCGTTCACCGCGCCGTGGGTGACCAGCTCACCTGCGTGTTCGTCGACCACGGCTTGATGCGCCGCAACGAGGGCGAGCAGGTGGTGGCGGCGTTCCGCGACAACTTCAAGGTGCCGCTCGTGGCGGTGGACGCCGAAGACCGCTTCCTCGAGCGCCTCAAGGGCGTCACGGATCCAGAGACCAAGCGCAAGGTCATCGGCGCGGAGTTCATCCGGGTGTTCGAGGAGGAGGCCGCCAAGCTCGGCAACCCCAAGTACCTGGTGCAGGGCACGCTCTACTCGGACGTGATCGAGTCGGGCGGCGGCACGGGCGCGGCCACGATCAAGTCGCACCACAACGTCGGCGGCCTGCCGGAGGACCTCGAGTTCGAGCTGGTCGAGCCGCTGCGGATGCTCTTCAAGGACGAGGTGCGCGCCGTGGGCGCGGAGCTCGGGATGTCCGAGCGGCTCGTGTGGCGCCAGCCCTTCCCCGGTCCCGGCCTCGCGATCCGGATCGTCGGCGGTGAGGTCAACCGCGAGCGGCTGGCGATCCTCCGCGATGCCGACTACGTCCTCCAGGACGAGATTCGCGCGGCCGGCCTCTACCGCGAGCTGTGGCAGTCGTTCTGCGTGCTCCCGGCCGACCTCCGCAGCGTCGGGGTGCAGGGCGACGAGCGCAGCTACGGCTACGTCGTCGTGATCCGCGCGGTCACGAGCGACGACGCCATGACCGCCGACTGGGCCCGCCTCCCATACGACCTGCTCGAACGAGTCGCCTCCCGGATGATCAACGAGATCCCGCAGGTGAACCGGGTGACGCTCGACATCACCTCAAAGCCACCCGGCACCATCGAGTGGGAGTGATCAGTTGGCAGTTCGCAGTTGGCAGTTGGCAAATGCCAGCTCGTGCCAACTGCCAACTGCCAACCGCCAACTAACCTAAGCCCATGGCAATCATTTCCTGGGTGCTGTGGGGTCTTTTCGTCGGTGTGATTGCGCGGTTCCTGCGCCCGGGGAAGACGTCGATGGGCATCGGGATGACGATCGTGCTGGGCGTCGCGGGCTCCCTGATCGGCGGTTTTATCGCGCGGAACATCCTCAACATCGCCGACGGCGACAACTTCGATCTCGGCAGCTTCCTGATCGCCGTGGCGGCCTCGTTCCTGCTCCTGATGATCTGGGAGCCGATCGAACGGCGCCGCCAGCGCCGCGACACTCCCGCCGAGCCCGTCTAGCTCGCTACGAGTAGGCGTCCCACTGCTCGAGCATCGGCAGCGGGTCGAACGGGTGGCCGCCGGTGTACCAACCGGGCGGCGACCAGACCTCGAAGTGCAGGTGGCAGGCGGTCGCGTCGCCGGTCTGGCCGACGTTGCCGATCGTCTCGCCCGTCGTCACCTCATCGCCCTTCAAGAACGGCGAACGCACGCGCATGTGCATGTAGCCGTAGTCGATCCCGGTCTCCTCGCCGTGGATCACGAGGTAGTTGCCGGCGGCTGACTGCCACTTGTTCCAGAGCACCGTCCCGGCCTCGGCCGCGCGGATCTTGAGCCCGCAGCGGGCCATGATGTCCTGGCCCTGATGGGTGTGTCCCGAGCGCTGCGCGCCGAAGCCGTCGCCAAACGTGTGCCGGCCGAGCAGCGGGAAGATGTGGTCGTGCAGGTCGAAGGCGTCGCGGCTCACGTCCTGCACCTGGGCGCTGCGCGCCTTGGCGCCGTTCGCGCCGGTGCCAATCAGGCGCCACGCATAACGCCCGTCAGGCTGGAGACTGCCGTTCGTCACGCCCTGCCAGTTGATGCTGTTCACAACTCCGGGCTGAACGTTCGGCACCTGCCAGGTCTGCACGACGCTGCCGTCGCTCTCGTTCATGAGGTCGACCTCCACCGACACCGGCGCGGAAGCGGTGACGCGGTAGGAGAACGTCACGCCACGGCTCGAGCCGGCGAAGGCGACGTTGCTGCTTGTGGCCGTCTCGAGCTGAGGACCGTTCGGATCGCGAGGGCCCGGCACTGGCGTGAGCTGCCCGGTGGTGGGCGGCGGCGGTGGGGGCGGGAGGATGTGGAGCGGCTTCGTGCGGGCCGTCGTGCTCACGGTGCCCGGGGAGATCAGGGCCAGGTGGCCGCTCATGGCGTTCATCGGGACCTTGACGGTGAGGCTGCGGTCGCTCTTCGGCTTCACCGCCACCGATACGTCGTCCGACTTGCCGCCGGCCCCGAGGAAAGTGACCTTGGCCACGCCGGACATGCCCGAGCCCACTATCCGTACCATCCCGCCCTGGCGGGCCCGCCCGTGGCTCGCGCACGACTTCACGCACTTCACACGGAGGACGCTGGCGGTGGGCGTGTAGCCCGCGCCCCCGTTTCCGGCGAGGGCCGGAGGGGCGTACGCCGCCCCCGCGGCGCACGCCAACGCAATCCCCCTAGCGATTCCTCCGGCTGGCGAAAACGGCAGCGGCAGAGTGCCTTCCTCTTTCTTCGGCCTACGGAGTTAGCTGACGGGCTCGCGCCGAAAGAGCGGCGCTACAAGGCGCACCGGAGTGCGCGTCGATTCGCCCCCGAGACCGCAATCCGACGGACCGCGATCTCTTCTGGTTCCCCCGTTCCCCGCCGCAGGGCGGCGAGAATTCGGCAGGCTCATAAGTCGCGCGGCAGTATAAACGCGGGTCCAGTCGCAATAGCCGATAAACCCCGCTAGTAGCGATCGAAACGTGTCCCTTAGGGATTTGCCGTCCGAGGCCGCTACCCTCTCGGTGCAAGGCCGGTTCGTAGGCGTCGAACCGCGCGCGTGTGTCAACATGTGCGACTGGCGCCGCGGGAGCCGTGGCCCTGTTCTGTGCCCGCTCTCCAGCGGGACTCTTTTTTCAATGAAGACCTACGTAGCCACCCCAGCAACGCGCGAGCGCAATTGGCTCGTCGTGGATGCCAGCGGCCAGACGCTCGGCCGGCTCGCCACGCAGATCGCCAACGCCCTGCGCGGCAAGCGCAAGCCCGAGTACACGCCCCACTGCGACGTCGGCGACTTCGTGATCGTCATCAACGCCGAGAAGGTCACGGTCACCGGCCGCAAGCGCGAGGCGAAGATGTACTACCGCCACTCGGGCTACCCGGGCGGCCTTCGCTCGCGGACGTTCAACGACATGCTCGAGCGCCGTCCCGAGGAGATCATCCGCTTGGCGGTAAAGGGCATGTTGCCGCGCACGCGCCTCGGTCGCCAGCAACTGCGCAAGCTCAAGGTGTACGCAGGTCCCGATCATCCGCACGCGGCACAGCAGCCGCAGCCGATGGAGGTTGAGACTTGATCGACGAAGAGCGCAACGACGCTCCGGAGCAGGACGAGGGCCAGACGCCCGAGCCTGAGGAGATGACTCCCGAGGACGCCGCCGGCTACGAGGAGGAGGCGGCGCAGGGCGACGCTCCGGCCCCGGCCGCCAGCGGCGAGACGCCGCCGCCGGGCGTAGAGGACGGACTCAGCGAGGAGGCCGCGGAGAGCCTCGATGCGAACGCGCTCGAAGTCGAAGAGGAAAACCGCGAGGACCTCGGCGAGAAGCTCGAAGAGGCCGCCGAGGAGGCGGGCCGCCCGCGCGGCAAGACATCCGAGCGCGGCGCGCGCGATGTGAAAGAGCCGAAGCGCGAGGTGATCCCCGGCGAGCACCTCGAGCCGATCCTTCCCGAGGAGCAGCCGGCGGCTTCCGATGATGAGTTCGGCTACGCCGCAACGGCCTACGCCGACGCCGAGACCGCAGAGGCCGACACCGAGGCCGAGGGGGAGCCACCGGAGGAGGCGCCCGCTCCCGCCCCGCGCGAGGTCAAGGAGCTGGCGGCCGACGCGCGCTACCAGGCCACCGGCAAGCGCAAGACCTCCGTCGCACGCGTGATCATCAAGCCGGGCACCGGCGCATACGTCGTCAACGGCCGGACGCTCGAGGACTTCTTCCCGCGCACCACGCTCCAGAAGTCAGTCCGCGCGCCGCTCGAGACCGCGGGCTACGAGGAGCGCATGGACGTCGTCGCGCGCATCCACGGCGGCGGCGTGTCCGCACAGGCCGGGGCCCTGCGCCACGGCGTCGCGCGCGCACTGGTGGAGGCCGATCCGAACCTGCGTGGCGAGCTCAAGCGCCGCGGCTTCCTCACGCGTGACGCGCGCGCAAAGGAGCGCAAGAAGGCAGGCCTCAAGAAGGCCCGCAAGCGTCCGCAGTTCTCCAAGCGTTAGTTTCCGTTCCCGATGGGCGTGGTTCCGGGCGAGCGCCGGCTCTTCGGCACCGACGGTGTCCGCGGGGCTGTCGGGGAATTTGTCACCGCTGACCTAGCTCTTGCGCTGGGCCGCGCGGCCGCTGCCTGGGCGCCGAGCGACTCGCCGCAGGTGCTCATCATCCGCGACACGCGCGAGTCGGGCGAGATGCTCGAGGCCGCGCTTGCCTCCGGCATCGCCGCGGCGGGCGGCCACGCGCTGATCGCCGGCGTGCTGCCCACGCCTGGGGCGCCGCTGCTCACGCGCAGGTTCGGCTTCGACCTCGCGGCTGTCGTATCCGCCTCGCACAACCCTTACCGGGACAACGGCATCAAGCTGTTCGGCCCGGACGGCGTGAAGCTGCCCGACGAGGCCGAGGCGGAGATCGAGGCGGCGGTGCTGGCGGGCGAGGCGCCCGCGGTGGCGCCCGGGCGCGTGCGCGAGCTGCACGGCGCCGGTGCCGACTACCTGCGCGAGCTCGAGCTGCGCTTCCAGGGCCTGGACCTCGGCGGCAAGCGCGTGCTGCTCGACTGCGCCAACGGCGCCACCTACCGCGTCGGCCCGGAGATCTTCCGCCGCCTGGGGGCGAACGTGGAGACGGTCGCCACCGAGCCTGATGGCCGCAACATCAACGAGGGCTGCGGGTCCACGCACATCGACCGGCTCGCCGAGGCCGTGCCGGCGGGCGGCTATGAGGTGGGCTTCGCGTTCGACGGCGACGGCGACCGCCTGCTCGCGGTGGATCGCAACGGCGCGGTGGTGGACGGCGACGAGCTGATCGCGCTCAGCGCCCTTCACCTGCGCGGCGTCGGGCGGCTTCCCGGCGACGGCGTGGCCGTGACGGTCATGACCAACTACGGCTTCCACAGCGCGATGGCGGAGGCGGGGATCAACGTGGCCGTGACGGACGTGGGGGACCGCCACGTGATGGCAGAACTGACGCGCCGCGGCTGGGCGCTCGGCGGCGAGCAGTCGGGCCACATCATCGACACCGGGTTCGCGCCGAGCGGCGACGGGATTGCCGCGTCCCTGCTGGCACTAGAGGCGCTCGGCGACCGCGACCTGGCGGATCGCGACGCCATGACCAAGCTTCCCCAGTTGCTGATCAACGTGAAGGTGGCGACGCGCGGGGCGCTCGACTCCGCGCCGACCGTGCGGGAGGAGATCGACAAGGCGAGCGCCGCGCTCGAAGGCCGCGGGCGCGTGCTCGTGCGCGCCTCAGGCACGGAGCCGCTGATCAGGGTGATGGTGGAGGCGCCGGAGGCCGCCGAATGCCAGGAGGTGGCGGAGCGCCTGGCGCAGCTTGTGGAGCGCGAACTCGGATAACTGTCCAGCCGCTTGAAACTTAAGGTTTAGCCATGGCATAATCTATTTGCCATGACGGCTGAAACCGGACAGCACCAGCACCTCACCGCGGCGGTCGAGGACTACGCGAAGGCGATCTACGCCCTGCAGACGCAGAGCGGCGTCGACGTGAATACGAACGCGATCGCCGAGCGCTTGGGCGTCACCCCCGCTTCCGCGTCGAACATGACCAAGAAGCTGAGCTCGCTCGGGCTCGTCGAGCACATGCCCTACAAGGGCGTGCGGCTCACTGAGGCCGGGGAGAAGGTCGCGCTCGAGGTACTGCGGCACCACCGCCTGCTCGAGCTCTACCTCGCCGAGAACCTCGATGTGCCGTGGGACCGCGTGCACGACGAGGCCGAGGTGCTCGAGCACGTGCTGTCGGAGGAGCTCGAGGAGCTGATCGCCCGCAAGCTCGGCGATCCGACCCACGACCCTCATGGCGACCCGATTCCCACGCGCGAGCTGCGAATCGAGGAGGGACACACGAGCAGCATGCAGTCGCTCGAACCGGGAGCGTGCGGCAGGTTCGTGCGCATCTCGGACTCCGATCCGGAGATGTTGCGCTACCTGGCGGATCAAGGGATCGCGCCGGGGGACGACTTCGTGATCGTGGACAAGCAGCCGTTTGACGGACCGGTGTCGGCGCGCTTCGGGAAGCGCGTGCACGTGCTCGGGGGGGCGCTGGCGCGCGCGATGCGGGCGGACGTGGCTGAGCAATGAGCAAGCCGCTTTCTCCTGATGCCGTAGCGCTGCCGACTCCGAGCGCGCTCCAGGAGCTGCGCCAGCGCGGGCGCCTGCGCGGCACGCTGCCGCTGCTCGGGCCGGCGTTCGTTGCCGCGGTGGCCTACATCGACCCGGGCAACTTCGCCACCAACATCCAGGGCGGCGCGCGTTACGGCTACCTGCTGGTCTGGGTCGTGGTGTCGGCCAACCTCATGGCGATGCTGATCCAGATGCTGTCCGCGAAGATCGGCATCGCCACGGGCAAGAACCTGCCGGAGGTCTGCCGCGAGAGCTTCCCGCGCGGCGTCACCTGGGGTCTGTGGATTCAGGCCGAGCTGATCGCGATGGCCACCGACATGGCCGAGTTCATCGGCGCGGCGATCGCGCTGAACCTGCTGTTCGACGTGCCGCTGTTCGCGGCGGGCGTCATGACCGGCATCGTCGCCTTCGGCATCCTCGCGCTGCAGCAGCGCGGGCACCGGCGCTTCGAGCTGGTGATTGCCGGGCTGTTCGGTGTGGTGCTGCTCGGCTTCCTCTACCAGGCGTGGGAGGTCGGCCCGAGCGCCAAGGACGCGGTGAAGGGCCTCGTTCCCAACTTCGAGGGCACGGACAGCGTGCTGCTCGCCGCCGGCATCCTCGGCGCGACCGTGATGCCGCACGTGATCTACCTGCACTCGGCGCTCACCCAGCGCCGCATCGAGGTGCGCAACGACGACGAGCGCAGGCGCGTGATGCGCTTCCAGCGGCTCGACGTGGGCATCGCGATGACGATCGCCGGCGTGGTGAACCTGGCGATGCTGATGGTGGCCGCGGCGCTCTTCCACACGAGCGGCAACACCGGAATCGATTCGATCGAGGGCGCCTACCACGGCTTCCAGAACCTGGTCGGCAACGGCACGGCGGTCGCGTTCGGGCTCGCCCTGCTCGCCTCCGGGTTCGCGAGCTCGAGCGTGGGCACCTACGCGGGGCAGGTCGTGATGCAGGGCTTCATCGACCGGAAGGTCCCGCTCCTGCTGCGCCGCCTCGTGACGATGGCCCCCGCGCTGATCGTCCTCGCCATCGGCCTCGACCCCACGCGCTCGCTCGTCATCAGCCAGGTGGTGCTGTCGTTCGGCATCCCGTTCGCGCTTATCCCGCTTGTCATCTTCACGAGCCGGAAGAAGCTGATGGGAGCGCTCGTGAACAAGCGCGGCACGACCATCCTGGCGTCCGTAATCGCCACCCTGATCGTGGCGCTCAACATCTTCCTTTTGGCCCGCACCGCAGGACTCTAACCAGACACTGGTCGCGTCCAAAGACCGCTGGTACCATCGATTCGAGCCCTTGTTGAGGGGCGCTAGGGAGCCGCTAGTAGCGGCTTTTTCCGTCCCTAAGGAGGTGACAGCCCGTGTGCGGGATCGTCGGATACGTAGGTCGAAGGCCGTGCCGGGAGTTGCTCCTCCAGGGCCTCGAGAAGCTCGAGTACCGCGGCTACGACTCCGCCGGCCTGTCGCTGCTGGCGAATGACCAGATCGAGTCCGTGCGCGCCGTCGGCAACCTGTCTTTTCTGCGCGAGGCCGTGGAGGCGAAGGCGAAGGCCGACGAGGGTGGGGTTGCCGTCGCGACCGCCACCGCGGAGCCGACGATCGGCATCGGCCACACGCGCTGGGCTACGCACGGCCGCGTGTGCGAGGCCAATGCGCATCCCCACTTCGACACCGGCGACCGCATCCACATCGTTCTCAACGGCATCGTCGAGAACTACGTGGCGCTCAAGGAGCGGCTGCTCGCGGAGGGCGCCGAGTTCACCTCGGACACCGACGCCGAGGTGGTCGCCCACCTGATCTCCTGGCACTACGACGGCGACCTCGTTGCGGCGGTCCGCACGGCCTACAACGAGCTGCGCGGCCACTACGCGTTCGTCGCGATGGCGGCCGACGAGCCCGAGGTGCTCGTCGGCGCCCGCAAGGAGTGTCCGCTGGTGGTGGGCGTGGGCGAGGACGAGTCGTTCATCGGCTCTGCGATTCCCGCCTTCCTGTCCGAGACGCGCACGGTCCAGTACCTGAACGACGACGAGCTCGTGGTGCTGCGCCCGGGCGCCACCGAGTTCATGGACGCCGCCGGCACGCCGCTCGAGCGCGAGACCACCCACATCGACTGGGACGAGAGCGCGGCCGAGAAGGGTGGCTACGACACCTTCATGCTCAAGGAGATCCACGAGCAGGCGGACGCCGTGGCGGAGACGATCTTCGACCGCGTGCCGGGCGACCTCGTGGAGCTGGGCGACATCGGCGTGTCCGACGACGAGCTGCGCGACCTGCGCCGG
>DATBKS010000143.1:0-19084 GCA_036555755.1 Thermoleophilaceae bacterium | reverse complement strand
ATGCGTGGGCAGGGGTGCTTCACCGTATTGATGGCGTGCATGTGCGCGCTCGCGTTCGCGGGTGCCGCAAGCGCCGATCCGCCGCCGCCCGGCTCGACCTGGCAGGAGACCTACATCCAGGAAGCGGACGGCACCTCCCTTCACGCCGACGTCCTGCGCCCGAGCAACCTGCCGGCCAACGCCAAGACGCCGGTGATCCTCTCGATCGGCCCGTACTTCAACCACTCGGGCCAGACCGGCCCGGCCGGGCCCGCCGAGGACACGCCCTACACGCCGGTCGGCGACGCAGGTCCCTCCGCACGCTTCTTCGACTTCGTCAACGGCGCTCACCTGATGCAGCGCGGCTACACGTACGTGATGGTCGACCTGCGCGGCTTCGGCGGCTCGAGCGGCTGCCTCGACTGGGCCGGTCCGGGCGAGCAGTCCGACGTCAAGACCGCCGTCGAGTGGGCGGCGAGCCAGCCCTGGTCCACCGGCAAGGTGGGCATGTACGGCAAGTCGTACGACGGCGTCACGGGCCTGATCGGCGAGGTGCTGCATCCGAAGGGCCTCGCCGCCGTGGTGTCGCAGGAGCCGGTCTACGACCTCTACCGCTACCTCTACATGAACCGCGTGCGCTTCGAGAACTCGCTCGCCACGCCGGCTCTGTACGACGCGATCGCGGGCACGCCAGGTACGAGCGGCGACACGATCGCCTACCAGCAGAACGCGCTCAACGACACTTCGCGCCCGGCCTGCCCGGTGCTCAACTGGGCCGACCAGCAGGACTCGAACCACTCCTCGCCGTACTGGCAGCAGCGTGACCTGATCTCGAAGGCCAAGGGCGCTACCACGCCGCTGTTCATGACCCAGGGCTTCATCGAGAACAACACGAAGCCCGACGGCGCCTGGGACTTCTTCAACAGCGTCACCGGCCCGAAGCGCGCCTGGTTCGGCATGTGGGACCACGTACGCGGCAACGACACCGACGAGAACGGGCGCCTCGCGATGGGCCGCGCCGGCTGGTTCGACGAGGTGATGCGCTGGTACGACCAGTACCTCAAGGGCATCAAGCCGACGGTGAAGGACCCGACGCTGGCGGTCGAGTCGAGCGACGGCAAGTGGCGCGCGGAGTCGCACTGGCCGCCTACCGACTCGAAGACCTACAGCGCCAACCTCAAGCCGGGCAGCTACACCGACGACACGACGAACAACGGCACCGCCGAGGGCGGCTCGCCCAACGGCGAGGGCATCTGGACCTTCTCCCCCGCCTTCACGCACGAGGTGCGCTTCGCCGGCGTGCCGAAGCTGACGGTCGACGAGACCTCGCAGTTCCAGAACGCCAACCTCACGGCCGACATCTACGACCTCGACAGCGCCGGCAACGCCACGCTGATCAGCCGCGGCACCTACCTCCTCGGCGGCACGGGCACGATCTCGTTCGACATGTACGGCGACGACTGGGTGCTGCCCGCCGGGCACCGGCTCGGCGTGCTGATCGGCTCGTCGAACTCGGAGTGGTGGACGCCGACGCCGACGTTCCAGACAGTGACCGTGAACAGCGCGTCCGTCACGCTGCCGTTCCTCAGCTGCGCGCGCACGAAGTTCATCCAGGGCGACCCGTCGATCAAGCTCGACAGCTACAAGGCCGACTCGCCCTTCCCGGTGGACGCGGCCACGATCTCGGCTGCTACGGATGCGTCATTTCCCGTACCACCGGCGCTGAAGAACTGCGGTCTTTAACAAACCGCCGCTAGGGTCACGAGTCCTGCCCAACTACTGGAAGGACTCGATTTGCATCTCCGTTTTCGTGTGCTTGCACCTGCGCTGGCGCTCGTAGCGCTGCTCGCCGCGGCCGTTCCGGCGGCCCAGGCGAAGGCCAAGAGCAAGGCTCCGACGATCAGCGTGATGACGCGCAACCTCTATCTCGGCGCGGACCTGATTCCGCTGGCCACGACGCCGCCCGGCGCGCAGTTCGACCAGACCACCACCAACATGTTCGCCGGCGTCACGTCCGAGACTCCGGACGCGCGCATGAAGCTCGTCGCCGGTGAGATCGCCAAGGCGAAGCCGGACCTCGTCGGCTTCCAGGAGCTGTCGCTGTGGCGCACGGGTCCGGCTCCGGCGTCGAAGGTCGCCTTCGACTACATCAAGACGATCACGAAGCAGCTCAAGAAGCTGCACCAGAACTACCGCGTGGTGGCGATCAAGCAGGGCTTCAACGTCGAGGGCGAGATGAGCCCCGGGAACGACGTGCGCCTGACGCTTGGCGACGCGATCCTCGCGCGCAAGGGCGTGAAGGTGAAGCACGTGCACTCGGCCGTGTTCAAGAACCAGCTCACGATCAACACCCTGGCGATCGGCCCGGTGACCACCAACCGCGGCTTCAACGAGCTGGATGCGACCGTGCGCGGGAAGACCGTCCACGTGGTCAACACCCACCTCGAGGCCTACTCGCCGGACGTTCGGCTCCAGCAGGCGCAGGAGCTCGTGAAGGGCGCGCTGCGCTCCAAGCTGCCGACGATCCTGATCGGCGACCTGAACTCGGGCCCGGTCCTGCCCAAGCCCGAGGACCGGCCGCCGTACGAGGCGATCGCCAAGGCCGGCTTCAAGCCGGAGCGGACGGCGAAGTTCAGCTGCTGCTTCAACGAGCTCAGCGACAAGACCGGCTGGGACCACAACGTCGACTGGATCATGGCCAAGCCGAAGCTGAAGCTCGTGCGCTCGTTCATCACGGGCAGCGAGACGACGCCGGGCGGCATCCACCCCTCCGACCACGGCGGAGTGGTGAGCGTGCTGCGCTTGAAGAAGTAATCAGCGGCGGGGCGCGCGGGCGGTCGTTGTGGCGAAGGAACGCAACGCCCGCCCCGCGCCCCACCACATGTCGGCTCGCAGCGAGCTGACGCGACCGGGACGAGCCCTGAGCGTCCAGGTCTGACTCGCCGAGCGTCCCGCGGCGAGGCTGGCGAGCGCGAGCGACCGGTGATCCGCGTGCCAGCCGCCGGGCAGGCGCATCCGCACGTGGAGGCCGGAGGCCGGCGCGTCGCCCGCGTTGCGCACCGCCACCCGCAGCCTGACGCTGCGACTGGCGCTGCGCATCTGCCGGATCGAGAGCCGCACATCGGGCGTGGCCGGGTTGGCCGCGCAGGCCGAGCTCGGTGTTTGCCCGCCGGTGGCCCAGCCCGTGGAACCGTTGGTCAGCGCGAACGCGAGATGCGCCCCGCCGGCCAGGGCGCCGTGCTGGACCTGGCTCGTGCTGAGCGGCGCGCCGTTCAAAGTGGCGGAAGCGATGTGCGCGAGCCCACTCGAGGCCCCGGGCGCGTCGATCACGATCTTCCCGCCGATCACTGCGTGGTCGAACATCGGCGTGGTTAGCGCGTAGTGGTCGTCGCCGCCCATGATCGGGTAGAGGCCGAGCGCTGACAGTACGTACCAGCCGGACATCGTGCCGAGGTCGTCGCCGCCCGGCAGCCCGTTTGGCGCCGTGGTGTAGAGCGTCTCGGCCGCGCGCACGAGATCCTCGGTCTTCGTCGGCTCGCCCAGGTAGTCGTACAGGTACGGCGTCTGCAGGTCGCCCTCGTTGCGCGGGTTGTAGCGGTCGTTGCCGCGCCAGACCGACTTGATCGTCGCGGCGCTGGCAGCCACACGCGGGTAGTCGACGAAGCGGTCGAGCTTCGCGAGTGTGGCCGCGCGCCCGCCGAGCGCGGCGGTGAGCCCGGCCACGTCCTGCGGCGCGAGCCAGGTGTACTGCCAGGCCGACATCTCCTTGAAGCCGCTGCGCGAGTCGGCGTCGAAAGGTGCCTTCCATGAGCCGTTCGCCCGCCGCGCGCGGGCGAAGTGCAAGCGCGGGTCGATGGTGTAGCGGTAGCGCTTGGCGCGGCGCAGCAGATACCGCTTGTCGCCCTGCTCGCCCAGCCGCCCGGCCATCAGCGCCAGCGCGCAGTCGTTGACCGCGTACTCGAGATTCACCGAGGCGGAGAACGTGTAGTCGCCACGGCCGCCGTAGTACGGGACGAAGCCGCGGTTCAGGTAGTCCTCGAGCCCCGTGCGGCCCTCGACCGGCGAGCGCCTCGAATCGGGGATGTCGGTGGCGTTGTGGAGCAAAGCGGCATACGCGCGCTGCACATCTCCCGGCCGCACCAGGCCCTTCAGGTAGGCGTCCGCGATCACGTTCGTGGCCGGGTCCCCCACCATTTCGTTGGTGTCGTAGTGGGCGTAGACCCACTTCGGCATCCAGCCGCTTTCCGACTCGTCCTCGAGCAGGCTGTGGACCATGTCGGGAACGCGCTCGGGCGCCACCAGGTCGATCACCTCGATCGCCGAGCGATAGGTGTCCCACATCGAGAAGTTCGTGTATTGCGGCATCCCGGACGGCGTGCGGTGCACCCTGTCGTCGAAGCCCTCGAAGCGGCCGTCGACGTCGCTGAACATGTTGGGGTGGAGCAGCGTGCGGTAGAGCGCGGTGTAGAAGGTCTGTTCGTGCTGGGCGCTCCCCCCGGAAACCTGCACGCGGCCGAGCAGGCCGTTCCATGCGGACCGCGCCGCCGCGGCGGTGGCGTCGAAGTCGAAGCTCTGCCCCGTCTCGGCGTCGAGGTTGCGCCGGGCGCCTGCCGCGTCCACGTACGAGATCCCGACCTTCGACACCACCGGGCTGCGGTCCGACGTCGCGTCGAACGAGACGTAGGCGCCGGCGTCGCGCCCCTTGGAGTCGCGATGGCCTGGGCGCGGGTGATCGTCGTCGTCGCCGGTGCCGAACGACGTGAACGGGCGGCTGAACTTCATCGCGAAGTAGAGCGTGTAGCGGTTGTGGCTGCGAGCCGGGCAGGCGTTCCAGTAGCCCCACGAACTCACCGAGCCGACCACCGTGTCGTTGCCAGTCACGTGCACGCTCGCGGTCTCGACGCCGCGGAAGTTCGCGCCCGGGTCGATGATCACGTCGGCGTTCTTCGTCGCCGGGAAGGTGAAGCGCGCCCAGCCCGTGCGCGTGGTGGCGCTCAGCTCGGCGCGCACGTTCCAGCGCGAGAGGGTGGCCGCGTAGTAGCCGGGCGACGCCTGCTCGGTCGCGTGCGAGAACGGAGTGGTCTCCTTGGTCGCGTCCACGGTGCGTATGGCGCCGGTCGTGGGCAGCGACACCACGTCGCCCATCGCGGGGCAGCCCGGGCCCGACAGGTGCGTGGTGCCGAAGCCCCAGGTGACCGGGTGCGAGTACTTGTAGCCGCCGCCTCCCGCCTTCACGGTGTTGGGGCTGTACTGCACCATCCCGAACGGCGTGCTCGCTCCCGGGAACACGCCGCCGGACTCGGTTCCCGCCAGCGGGTGGACGAACGCCGCGAGGTCCGGGCCCGTCGGATCCGAGGTCGCACGGGTGGCGTCGCGAAGCGGCACAGCGACTGCGAGTCCCACCCCGAGCGCCAGCAAGGAGACGCGGAGAATGCCGTGCGCGCGCAAGGCGCTGAGGCTAAAAGACGAAAATAAGTGCCAAGATCGGCGCCATGGCCACCTGGGACGACGTGCGCCGGCTCGCGATGGCGATGCCCGAGGCGACCGAGAAGACCTCGCGCGACAAGGCGCAGTGGCGCGTGAAGGACAAGCTGTTCGTCTGGGAACGGCCGCTGCGCCAGTCGGACCTGAACGCCCTCGGTGACGAGGCGCCCGACGGACCGATCCTGGGTGCGCGGGTGGAGCACGAGATGGCCAAGGAGGCGCTGATCGCCGACGACCCGAAGGTCTTCTTCACCACGCCGCACTTCGACGGCTACCCGGCGATCCTCGTGCAGCTCGACAAGATCAGCCTCAAGGACCTCGAGGAGGTCGTGGTCGAGGCCTGGCTATGCCGGGCGCCGCCGAAGCTCGTGAAGGCGTACGAGGGAAAGGCCGGCTAGGAGCGCGCGACGACGAGCACGTCCACCCCGTCGAGGATCCGTTCGAGCCCGAAACGGAACTCGTCGTCGGGGTCGTCCCCCTCATCGAACACGCCGGCGTCGAGCAGCTGGTGGAGTGCGGGGAAGCGCTGCGGGTCGGTGAGTCTCCTGAGGAGCGGCGCGTAGCCCGACATCACGTCGCTGCGCCCATGCGCAGCCACCAGTCCGGCAGTGAGGATCGCCTCGCTGCGCACGTAGCCGCTCAAGACGAGGACCACGGACGCCTTCTCGTCCTCGGGCAGGCCCGTCTCCCCCAGCGACCGCAGCCCGTCCTCTAGCCAGGCCACCGCGTTCGGCGTGGTCGGCGGGCCGCTGATCGGCACCTCGAGCGCCCACACGTGCTCGCGCAGCCGGTCGTGGTAGCCCGAGGCCCAGCGCTCGAGTCCCGCGCGCCAGCCCTCATCTTCCCCGGCGCGAGCGGGCGGCGGGCCGATCGCAGCGTCGGCCATCAGATCGAGAAGCTCGTCCTTCGCCTCCACGTAGCGGTAGAGCGACATCGTCGAGACGCCGAGCGCCTTCGCCACGCGCGCCATTGACACGGCGGCGAGCCCCTCGTCGCGCGCGATTTCCACTGCGGCATCGACGATCCGCGCCAGCGTGAGGCCGGGCTTCGGCCCCTTGGTCGGCCGCTCGCGCAAACCCCACGACGCCTCGATGCTGGCGGGCAGTCCGCTGGTCTGGTTGTCATCCGCCATGGCACTGTGTATAACATACGCAATTATGCGTACGCGATACACAAAAGAGAGAGCGACAGCCATGAACGACCAACTGATCGTCGAGACGACCGCGCTGAAGAAGTCCTACGGAAGCGTGTCCGTGCTCGACGCTGTCGACCTGACCGTCGAACGCGGAAGCGTGTTCGCGCTGCTCGGCCCGAACGGCGCAGGCAAGACCACCACGGTGCAGATCCTCAGCACGCTGAGCCGGGCGGACGCCGGCAGCGCCCGCGTGGCGGGGTTCGACGTGGCGGCCGAGCGTCACGAGGTGCGGCGCCGCATCAGCCTGACGGGCCAGTACGCCGCTGTCGACGAGCTCCAGACGGGCGAGGAGAACCTGCGCATGATGGGCACGCTGCGCGGCCTGGACCGCCGCGACGCCGGCCAGCGCGCGGCAGACCTGCTCGAGCGCTTCGATCTGAGCGGAGCCGGCTGCCGGCGCGTGGGCACCTACTCGGGCGGCATGCGCCGCCGTCTCGACCTCGCGGCGAGCCTCGTCGGCGATCCGGAGATCATCTTCCTCGACGAGCCCACCACCGGCCTCGACCCGCGCAGCCGCCAGGTGATGTGGGCCGTAGTGGGCGAGCTCGTGGAGCGCGGCGTCAGCGTCTTCCTAACCACGCAGTACCTGGAGGAGGCCGATCAGCTCGCCGACCGGATTGCCCTGCTCGACGGCGGGCGCATCGTGGCCGAGGGCACCGCGGCGGAGCTCAAGCAGCGGGTCGGCGGCCAGCGGCTTGACCTTACGGCGGTCGACCGCGAGGCGTTTGACCACGCGACCGCCACGCTCGGCGACCGCGCCATCACCGCCGACCCTGTCGCCCGCACGATCGGCGTCCCCACCGACGGCAGCGCCACCAACCTGCGCGAGCTCCTCGACGAAATCGATCCCGACCGGTCGGAGATCGCCAGCTTCAACGTCCACAGCGCGACGCTCGACGACGTCTTCCTCGCGCTCACGGGCACCCAACCAGAACTGGAGACCACCAATGTCTGAAGCCATGACCATGACCGTTCGCTGCCTCCGCATCTCGCGGCGCCAGGTGGACGCGCTCATCACATCCCTGCTGTTGCCGGTGATGCTGATGCTCATCTTCGTCGAGCTGTTCGGCGGGGCGATCAACACCGGCACCAAGTACGTGACCTACGTCGTGCCGGGCGTGCTCGTCCTCTGCGCCGGCTTCGGGTCAGGCCTTACGGCCGTGGCCGTCTGCCAGGACATGGCGGGCGGGATCGTCGACCGGCTGCGCTCGATGGACGTCCGGGGCACGTCGGTGCTCGGCGGCCACGTTGCCGCGAGCGTCGCACGCAATGCGGCGTCGGCCGTGCTCGTGCTCGGCGTGGCGCTCCTGCTCGGCTTCCACCCCCACGCGGCGCCCGCCGACTGGCTGGCCGCGGGGGCGATGCTGCTCGCCTACGTCGCGGCCCTGTCGTGGCTGTCCGCTGCGCTCGGCCTGCTCTTCCACTCGCCCGAGGCCGCGAACGGCTCCACCTTCCTGCTGATGTTCCTGCCGTACGCGAGCAGTGCGTTCGTGCCCGTGCACACGATGCCCTCCTGGCTGCAGGGCTTCGCCGAGAACCAGCCGATCACCCCAGTCACGGAGACGCTGCGCGGCCTGCTGCTCGGCACGCCGGTCGGGTCCCACCCATGGGTGGCGCTCGCCTGGTGCACCGGCATCCTGGCGGTCTCGATCGCAGCGTCGGGTCTGTTGTTCGGCCGCCGCACCGCCTGACGCGGTTCTTTCCCATCCCCTGAACGAGATCTTCACATGGCCGGTCGGCCGGTCCCCAAGACTGCCCGGCGCGTAAAGGGATCCGACCACGGGAGGCAAGATGCAAGGCGTTCGGTTGTGGGTGTCCTCGAAGCGGGCGATCGCGATGGCGATCGTCGCCGGCGCGCTCATCGCCGCCGCCCTCTCGATCGCGCTGCCGGCCTCGGCGGCGCCGTCCGACACGCTCGTGATCAACGAGGTCTACGGCGGCGGGGGGAACTCCGGCGCCAAGTACACGAATGACTTCATCGAGCTGAAGAACCGCAGCAGCTCGGCCGTCAGCGTCGACGGCTGGTCGGTGCAGTACCACTCGAGTGGAACGAGCGGCGCGTGGCAGACCACCCCGCTTAGCGGCTCGATCCCGGCCGGAGGCATTTACCTCGTCGCTGAGGCGGTGGGCAGCGGCGGCACCGATCCTCTCCCGCCCACGCAGGCGAGCGGCAGCATCGCCATGTCCGCAACCGCCGGCACCGTCGCGCTCGTCCACGACACCGCTCTCCTCACCTGCAGCGACTCTGCCTCGTGCCAGAGCGCCTCCACGGACCTGGTCGGCTACGGCACGGCGGCGATCAACGAGACCTCACCCGCCGCCGGTGCCTCCAACACCCAGTCCGTCGCGCGCAGCGAACAGGCCGACAGCGACAACAACTCCGCCGACTTCGCGGCCGGCAAGCCCACGCCGGGCGCGGAGAACGGCGGCTCGGGCGGAGGCGGCACCGGCGGCGGCACGCCCGGCCCGCTGCGCATCCATGGCATCCAGGGCACGAGCTGGCTCTCGCCCCACAACGGCGACTCGGTGACGAACGTACCCGGCATCGTCACCGCGATCCGCGGCACTGGCTCGAGCAGGGGCTACTGGATCCAGGACCCCACGCCCGACAACGACCCCGCCTCGAGCGAGGGCATCTTCGTCTTCACGTCCTCCCCAAGCGTGGCGGTCGGCGACTCGGTGCTCGTGTCGGGCACCGTGAAGGACTTCTACCCGCTGGCGAGCGGTGAGACGGTGTCGAGCACCTCGAACCTGTCGGTGACCGAGATCGACAGCCCGACGGCGATCGTGCTGTCCCACAACAACCCGCTCCCGGCACCCGAGGTGATCGGGGCATCGACCGTCCCGGACACCTACGCGCCGGACCTGGGGGGCAGCAACATCGAATCCACCCCGATCACCCCCAGCCGCTCCGCACTCGACTTCTGGGAGTCGCGTGAGGGCATGCGGGTGGAGGTTGACGACGCGCGCGTGGTCGGCCCGTCCGACAGCTTCGCCGAGCAGTACGTGACGACGAAGCCGAGCCAAGACAAGACGATCCGCGGCGGCACCGAGCTGCTCGATGAGAACGCGACGCCCTCCGGCCGGATCGAGGTCGTCCCCGCCGACGGCAGCAGCCCGCAGGTCGACGTCGGTGACGTGTTCCAGGGCGCGACCATCGGCCCGGTGGACTACTCCCGTTTCGGCGGCTACACGATCGCGGCGTCCACCGTCGGCAGCGTGCAGCACAACCACCTGCCGCCCATCACCGCGAGGTCCCAGTCCCAGAGCCAGCTGGGGATCGCGACCTACAACGTCGAGAACCTCGCCCCCAGCGACCCCGATTCGAAGTTCCAGCGGCTCGCCGAGGGCGTGGTGACCAACCTCGCGAAGCCCGACATCGTTGCGCTGGAGGAAGTGCAGGACAACGACGGTGCCACCGACGACGGCGTCGTGGCCTCCGACCAGACGCTCAAGAAGCTGACCGACGCCATCGTGGCGGCCGGCGGCCCGCAGTACCAGTGGCGCGAGGTCGACCCGGTGAACGACCAGGACGGCGGCCAGCCGGGCGGCAACATCCGCGTGGTGTTCCTGTTCAGCCCCAAGCGGGTGTCGTTCATCGACCGCGGCCCGTCCTCGGCCAAGCGCTCGACCACCGGCACCTCGGTGTTCAAGAGCCACGGCGGCCCGGAGCTGACCCTGTCGCCGGGCCGCATCGATTCGACGAACCCGGTGTGGAACGCGAGCCGCAAGCCGCTCGTCGGCGAGTTCAGCTTCCGCGGCAAGCCGGTGTTCGTGATCGGCAACCACTTCGACTCGAAGCTGGGCGACCAGAACGCCGACGGGCGCTTCCAGTTCCCGTCGCAGTCGTCCGCGGTGCAGCGCTCGGGCCAGGCCCAGGCGGTGCACAGCTTCGTCGAGCGGATCCTGGACATCGACAAGAACGCCGACGTGGTCGTCCTCGGCGACCTCAACGACTACCAGTTCAGCCCGGCACTACAGGCGCTGAAGACCGGAACGGCGGATGGATCGACTCCGCCGATCCTCACCGACCTGATCAACACCCTCCCGGTGAATCAGCGCTACACGTACGTGTTCGACGGCATCTCCGAGGTGCTCGACCACATCCTCGTGACGCGCGGGCCGGACGACGTCCAGTACGAGGTGGTGCACGTCAACGCCGAATACGCCGACCAGGCGAGCGACCACGATCCGCAGGTGGTGCGGCTGCGGCCATGAGCCGCGGCCGCTACTTGCAGCCGCTGTAGCGGCAGGCCACGATCCGCGGCTGCTCGACCGGGCGGCCGGCCTGGATCGACCACGCAAGGCGGATGAACTGGGCATGCGACCACGCGAGCGGCGTGGCCGAGAAGGTGCCCTCGCCCGGCTCGAAGCCAGGCTGGCCGGACGGCGGCTGGTTGTCCCAGACCTGCTCGGGAAGCATGTAGCCGTCGTTGGCCGCGCCCGCGATGGCGGCGAGCTGCGAGCTCGCGTGCTTGCCTGCCGCGAGCTCGTACTCGCCTCGCTCCCCGGCGAAGATCGGCCACGCCCGCCCGTGCGTCGTGTGTGTGTCCGGATCGGTCACGTCCCAGGGTCCGCCGCTCGCGGTCTCGCCGTAGCCGTCGTCGTTGTAGCGGTGCCAAAACTCGCCGTTCGGGGTCGAGACGCCGAGCTGCTGGTCCACAACCGACATCGTGTTGAGAACGGTCGGGTCATCCGGCGGCTTGAGGCCGAGCCGGACGAGCTCGAGGTAGCTCGGGTCGACCACCGCGCGCTGGTCGATCGCCGAGGGACCGCCGTCGCCGAGCGAGTAGGTCGTGCCCTGGTTCGGCATCCCGTCCTTCGTGAGGCGCAGGTAGTAGGGCTGCGACGAGTACGGACCGTTGGTGGTGGCGGTCCAGCCATCCACGTTCTGCTGCCAGAGGTCCGCCGTCGAGTCGTACTTATCCGCCGAGGCGGTGTCGCCGTTCTGGCGGGCGATGTGCGCCGCGGTCACGAGCCCGGCCACCTCAGCGGCGATCGTCGCGGGCGACCAGCCGCTCTGGTTCTCCCAGCGCTCCTGCGGCGTCTGCGGCCCGTTGGCGACGATGTAGTCGGCCGCCTTCTTGATGTGGTTCGCGTACGTGGAAGCGTCGGTCCGCCCGAGCTGAGCGGCGAGCAGGATCGGGTCCGCTACCTCGTCGAGCTGCGTGTTCGTCCAATGCGGCGCGCCGTCCACCGTCGAGTTCTGCGGGAACGAGCCGTCCGGCTTTTGCTGCCGATCGAAGAGGTAGCTGAGCGCACGCCCGGCGCCCGCGCGGTCGCCCGCGGCGAGCAGCGCGGTGGCGATCTGGTACAGGTCGCGCGACCAGACGAGGTGGTAGGCGCCGGACGGGTTATCGAGCCCGTGCCCCCACGCCCACGGCATCGTCGGCGACGCGACGTAGGCGCCGCGGAAGGTCTTGTCCTCGTGCGCGGCGAGGGTCATCACCGACACGTCGTAGAGCGGGCCGAACGCCTTCGCGCTCGAGGGCTCGCGGCGCAGCCGGTCGAGGTAGGATCGCCAGCCGCGCGTGTAGGACTTCGACAGCTTCTCGAAGCCGGAAGCCAGCGATCCCTTGGCGGCACCGGTGGCCGCGCCCGGCGTCGCGCCGAACCCGAGCGCAAGCGTCATGTCCTGGCTGCCGCGCAGGCCGGTGAGGCGCGTCTGCCCCGTCTGCACCACGTTGCCGTTCGGCGCGGACTCGTAGGTCCAGTCCATGCGGTAGTCGTCGCGCAGGTCCTGCCAGCCGTCGCTCGTCCCCAGGTAGCCGCTCGAGGTCTTCTCGAACCCGGGCGACGCGCGCAGTGCGCTTGCGCTCTTCGAGTCCGAGGCGAGCAGCGTGCTCCCCGAGCTCGAGCCCGAGTCGTCCATGCCGTCGTTCGAGAGCGACGGGTCGTACAGCGCGTAGAGCTGGAGCGGCTTGCCCGTCAGCGACTGAAAGTGGACGCGCATCACCACCGTGTTGCGGGCCCGATCCGTCACATAGGTCTTGATCAGCTTCCAATCGCCCGACTTCGCGGTGTTCACCTGCGTGTAGCTGAGGCTCTTGCGCCCGGCCGCGAGCTTCACGCGATGCGTTGCGGCCTCGGTCTCGCGCTCAGCGAACGTCTTGCCGTCGGAGACGATGAACTGCAGGTCGCGCACGCTCGGCGTGCCGAGGTCGGGGTAGTAGACCTCGGTCAGCTCACCGTTCGAGAGCGTGTACCAGACCTTGCTCGCAGTGCCCGCGGAGGTGCCGAAGCCGTCCTTGTTGGCCGGCGCGAAGTCGGCCTGATTGCCCGGCGCTCCAGGCGCGGTGGCCGCCGCGGCCGTTCCGCAGACGGTCCCCAGCCCGATAGCTGCGGTCAAGATCCCTAGCGCCCACGTTCGCATGCCGCGGCGGTCGGTACCCGCGGCCGCGAGGGGTGAAACGCGAGGTTAAGCCGCGTAGCGCTCGGCGGAACGTGCGCGGCGCTTCTCCGCCTCGACCTCGCGGTCCTTCGGCGGCGCGTTCGTCACGAGCGCATCGAGCAGGTGAGCCGTGGTGTGCGCGACCTCGTCGATGGCCCGGTTGAAGGCCTCCTCGTTCGCGCGCGACGGCTTGGTGAAGCCACTTACCTTGCGGACGTATTGAAGAGCTGCCGCGCGGATCTCCTCATCCGTCGTGGCCGGCTCGAAGTTGTAGAGAGTTCGAATGTTGCGACACATGCACCCGAGGGTATAGCGTCGCCCCTGCCACGGCCTAGGAGGCGCCTTCCCCGCAGGAAGGAGCACAGCGTGAAGCTCTTGCAGGTGAACTACCGGCGCGAGCGTGGCCAGGGAAATCACGACCAGGCGGAGTACATGCTCGCCGCGGCCGAGAAGATCTCGGGGCTCCCCGGGCTCCAGTGGAAGATCTGGATCTACGAGGACTCAGAGGGAGCGGCTGGCGGCATCTACCTGTTCGACACCGAAGAGCACGCCCGCGCGTGGGGCGACGACATGTTGCCGGGCGCGCTCGGCGAGCTGCCGGGCGTGAGCGACATCCAGGCGCGCTACTTCGACGTCGACGAGCGCCTTACCGGAATCACGCGCGGCCCGGTGGCGGCCGCACAGGAGGCCTGACCCGATCAGCGAGGCGGAGACGCGTCGACCAGCCGGAACCACACGATGGTCATCGGCTCGTCGTCGGTGATACGCCAGCCGGGCTCCCCCAGGAGAACGGCCGTCTCATCGCGACAGCCGTCGTAGAACCGGCGCTGGTCGGCGCGCCACTCCTCGAGGGTGCTGGCGCCCGCGCTCTCGGCGTTCACCACGTCGGGATCGATCTGGCCGAACGGCAACACGACCACGCGCGTCACCTCGACCTCGCCCCAGCGCACTCCGTCCTGGTCGCGGATCGGCAGCCGCATGCCGAGGCTCGGCGTGCCGCCCTCGAGCTCCCACTCGCGGGCGAGCGAGATCGCGGCGGTCTTGCGGCCCTCGAGGATCGCGTGGATGAGGAGCTCGCCCGAGCCGTCGTCGCCCTCGTGGCCGAACTCGAGGAACGGCTCGCGGGCGTCGCGCCACGGTGACAGCGGAATCTCCGCCGCCACGCGCGTGCCCTCGCCGCGCGGGCTGTCGATCACGAGCTTGCCGCCGAGCGACTCCACGCGGTCGACCAGGCCGGCGAGGCCCGAGCCACCCTCGACGCTGGCGCCGCCGATGCCGTCGTCGGACACCGACGCGTAGATCATGCGCCCGCTCTGGGTGACCTCCACGCGGACCGTGGAGGCGTCGGCGTACTTGGCCGCGTTGGTGGCGGCCTCGGAGACGAGGTAGTAGAGCGTCACCTCGACCACGTCGGGCAGCCGCCGCTCGGGCAGCGAGACGATCTCGAGCGGCACGGTGAGCCGGGCGGCGAGCGTCTCGAGCGGCTGGCCGAGCCCGCACTCGACGAGGCCGGAGGGGTGCAGGCCGCGCGACAGCTCCTGAAGCTCCTTGAGCGCGGCGCCCGCCTCTGCCTCGACCGTGGCGAGCAGCTTGGCGGCCTGCTCGGGCTCGGTGTCGAGCTGACGGCGCGCGAGCTTCACGAGGTTGCCGAGGGCGAGCAGCCGCTGCTGCGCGCCGTCGTGCAGGTTGCGCCCGATGCGGCGGCGCTCCTCGTCGGCGGCGTGAACGACGCGCGCGCGTGACGCGTTGATCTCCGTCTCACGCTCGCGCAGCGCGATCTCGTGGCGGCGGCGCTCCACCTCGGCGGCAGCGCGCGACGCGAAGATGAACAGGGCAGTGAGCTCCTCGTCGGTGGCCACGAGGCGGCGCTTGGACTGCACGCCGATGTAGCCGAGCCGCTGGCCGTCGGAGCCGCGGAGCACGATCGCCAGGTAGCCATCGAGCGCGTACTTGGCCACGAGCGGGTCGCCCGGGAAGCTCTCGCACACGCCGTCGGGGATCGACACGACGTCGCGCTCGAGCGTCAGCGCGCAGGGCGAGCCCTCGAGCTTGAACTCGACGCCCTCGCCAAGCGCGTCGGCGGCGGTGGGCCAGGACGCGAGCGTGCGGCCGCGGACGGGCGGCCCGCCCACGTACTCGGCCACGAACGCCACCTCGGCACCCATCGCCTCGGCGACGTGCCGCACGAGCGAGCGGAAGAACGCCTTGCCGACCACGGGAGCAGTGCCCGCGGCGATCGTGCGCAGTAGATCGCGCTCGTTTGCTTCCTGCGTAGAGGCGAGAGGGACGGTCATATGAGGGGTCGCACCTGGACCAAAGGCACTTCGATCGTACCGTTCGCACAGGCTTCTGACAGTGTTGCTAACCGCCCCTCGTAGGTTCGGCCATAACCCCTTGCTTAGGGGTCTTTAGCGGGTTACTTTCGCTCTACAAAGCGCCCCAACAAACAAGAGGAGGACGATCTGATGATCGACCACTCCCATCTGCCCCTCGGCAAGCAGCGCGCCCGTCACGACCCGCGCACCCTTATGCTCGCCGACTACCTCGACACGACGGAGCTACCGCCGGCGCCGAAAAGCTGCAACTGGGGAGAGAAGATCCCCAATGACAGCTGGGGAATGATGCTGAACGACGAGATCGGCGACTGCACCTGCGCCGCGGCCGCGCATCTCATCCAGAGCTGGACCTCGAACGACGACAAGATCGTCACGCTCAGCGACGATGCCGTGCTGAAGGCGTATGAGGCGGTCAGCGGGTACGACCCGAAGACCGGCGACCACGACGACGGCTGTGTCGAGATCGACGTCCTCAACTACTGGCGCCACAAGGGCATCGGCAGGCACAAGTTCGACGCCTACGTGGCGCTCGAGCCGAAGAACCACGAGCACATCCGCGATTCGATCCACCTGTTCGGCGGCTGTTACATCGGCCTGGCGCTGCCGGTGTCCGCCCAGAAGCAGCTCACGTGGACCGTGCCGCCCGGCGGCACCACCGGCCGCGGTTCGCCCGGCTCGTGGGGCGGCCACGCCGTGATCCTCACCGGCTACAACTCTCGCCGCGTCACCTGCGTGACCTGGGGCGAGGAGAAGCAGATGACATGGGGCTTCCTCGACGCCTACTGCGACGAGGCCTACGCCCTACTGAGCATCAACGACTGGCTGCACTCCGATCGCAAGGCGCCGAACGGGCTGGACTTGGCCACGCTGCGTGCAGACCTGAAGCTGATTCACGATAAGGGCGCGCACCCCGTCACGGCGTGAACGGTTGGCAGTAGGCAGTACGCCGGCTACGCCGGCTCGCAGTTGGCAGGCGCTCGGACTCGGGCCTGCCAACTGCCAACTGCCAACTGCCAACTGCCAACTGCCAACTGCCTACTCCTCCTCCAACACCTCTTTCGCCAACGCAAACGCCCCATTGGCCGCCGGCACTCCGGCGTAGATCGCCGTATGCAGGATCACCTCGGCGATCTCGTCGGGCGTGAGGCCGTTGCGGCGGGCGGCGCGGACGTGCATCGGGATCTCGTTCTCGGCTCGGAGCGTGATGAGCGCGGCGAGCGTGATGCAGCTGCGTGTCTTGCGGTCGAGGCCCGGCCGCGACCAGATCTCGCCCCAGGCGTAGCGGGTGATGAAGTCCTGGAAGGGCTCGGTGAAGGGCGTCGTATTCGCCACCGCCCTGTCCACGTGCTCGTCGCCGAGCACCTCGCGGCGCGTCTTCATGCCCTGCTCGCGGCGATCGCTCATTTTGCGGAGTTACCCCTTGTCTAAGTGTTCGAGGATGAGTTCGGTGACGGCTTCCGAGCGCTCCACGTTCAGGAGGTGGGCGCCCGGGTCGAGCACCTCGAGCTGCGCAGATGGAATGCGCTCGGCCAGCAGCTTGGCATGCGGCTCGGGCGGCGTGGACGGATCCTGCGCACCGGCGATGACGAGGGTGTCGGCGGCGATGCGCGACAGCTCGTCGCGGAGATCGACCCGCTCGAGCGCGCCGCAGCACTCCGCGTAGCCCTCGTCGTCCTGCGAG
Source organism: Thermoleophilaceae bacterium (assembly GCA_036555755.1). Taxonomy (GTDB): domain Bacteria; phylum Actinomycetota; class Thermoleophilia; order Solirubrobacterales; family Thermoleophilaceae; genus JAICJR01. Next base: position 2,018 of record DATBKS010000143.1, on the reverse strand, counting down.
GCGATCATCGCCCGGAAGCGCTCCATCAGCGCGGGCTCGCGCTCGCGGAACCCATCGGTGAACCAGCGCCCGATGCCGGCGTCCGCCACCACCTCCGTGCCCTCCGCCCGCACCGTCGCGGCCCGTTCCTGCCACATCTCCGGGTTGCCGAAATGGGCGGTGGTGCACATCAGGACCAGCCTGTCGATCCGCTCGGGCGCGTTGATCGCGAGCCACATGCCGGTGGCGCCGCCCATCGACAGGCCGCAGAAGTGCACGCGCTCGAGCTCGAGGCGGTCGAGCAGGTCGAGCACGTCCTGGCCGAGGTCGGCGAAGTCATATGGCCCGGGCGGCGACGGCGAGTCGCCGTGACCGCGCTGGTCGTAGCGCAGCACGCGGAACTGCGTGGTGAGGGCCGGCACCTGCGGATTCCACATGTCGAGCGACGCGCCAAGCGAGTTGGAGAAGACCACGACTGGCTTGTCGTACGGCCCGTTGATGCGGTGGTTCAGCTCGACGCTCACGCGCGGTGCGCCGCCAGGGCGCGATCGATCAGCTCGCTGGCAGCGCCCAGGTAGGACTCGGGCGCTAGAGCGGCGTCGAGCCCATCCTCCCCGATCGCGTCGGTCACCGCCGGAAGGTCCGCCAGCACGTCGCGCACCGGGCGTCCGTCGGCCATCGCCTTCTGAGCGGCGCCCTCCACCAGCTCCTGCGCCTTAGCGCGCCCGAGGCTCGGGGTGAGCGCGGTCACCACGCTCTCGGTCATGAGGAGGCCGCCCGTGACGTCGAGGTTCGCGCGCAGCCGGTCGGGATCCGGCTCGAGGCCCTCGAGCACCTCGCGCAGGGTCGTCGCCGCCGAGCCGGTGAGCCGGAGCAGGTCGGACAGCGTCTCGGATTCGGCCTGCCACGCGCCCGCGGCGCGCTCGTGCTCCTGCGCCATCGCGCTCAGCATCGTCGCCACGAGGCCGGGCACGCGCATGCTGCACGCGGTCACGGCAACCGCGCCCACGGGGTTGCGCTTGTGCGGCAGCGTCGACGAGCCGCCGCGGCCCGGGCCGCCGCCCTCGGTCAGTTCGCCCACCTCGGTCTGCGCCATCAGCTCGACGTCGTGCGCCACCTTGCCCATCGCCCCTGCGGCCTCGCCGAGCGCGCAGGCGAGCCGCGCCGGCCGGGCGCGCACCGTGTGCCACGGCAGCACGGGCTCGCGCAGCTCGAGCGACTTGGCCACCGCCGCCACGGCGCCAATGCCGTCGTCGCCCAGAGATGCCAAGGTGCCGACAGCACCGCCTAGCTGCACCGCCAGGCCGCTCGCACGCACCTCGGACAGCTCCGCCCAGGCCTCGTCGAGGCCCGCCAGCCAGCCCGCGGCCTTGAGCCCGAAGGTCGTCGGCAGTGCCTGCTGGAGCAGGGTGCGACCTGCCATCGGAGCGTCGCGGTAGCGCTCCGCGAGCACGGCGCAGGCGTCCGCGGCGGCGCCAAGATCCTCGAGCAGCGGCACCAGCGCGCGCCGCGCAACGAGCATCGCCGCACTGTCGACCACGTCCTGGCTCGTGGCACCGCGGTGAACGTGGGCCGCCGCCTCGTCGGGCAGCTTCGCGCGCAGCTGCTTAAGCAGCCCGGGCACCGGCGTGCCCTTGTCCGCGGTCGAGCGCCCGATCTCCTCGAGGTCAAAGGCCTCATCGGCCACGCAGGCGGCGGCGATCGCCTCGGCGGCCTCGGCCGGCGCCACGGCGCGGGCCAGCGCGGCCTCGAAGTCGAGCATCGCCTGGAGCCAGGCGCGGTCGCTTACCTCAGCGGCCACTCGACCGCGGGCGAAGAGACCGTCAAATATCGAAGAAGACAGTTTCCTTTTCCCCTTGGAGGTGCACGTCGAAGCTGTAGCCGTCGTCCGTCTTTGCGGCTATCAGCGTCTCAGACGCGGCGGTCGCCGGGAGTGACGACAGCACGGGGTCGGCCGCGTTGGCCGCCTCCTCCTCGGGGAAGTAGATGCGCGTGACGACGCGGGCCAGCATCCCGCGCGACATCACGGTCACGTCGAT
>DATBKS010000142.1:0-21146 GCA_036555755.1 Thermoleophilaceae bacterium | reverse complement strand
GTGACCGCCGTCGGCGAGCTCAACCGCATGCACCAGTTCCGCGACAAGTCGGTGGCCCAGCGCGAGCTGGTCTCCGCCGCGCTGCTCTTCTATCCCGTGCTGATGTCCGCCGACGTGCTCGCCTATCGCGCGCACGAGGTGCCGGTCGGCGAGGACCAGCGCGAGCACCTCGAGCTGATGCGCGACGTCGCACGGCGCTTCAACGCACGCTTCGGCGAGGACATCCTCGTCGTCCCCGACCAGACGATCCCCGAGGTCGGCGCGCGGATCATGGACCTGCAGGAGCCCACGAACAAGATGTCGACCACGGGCGGGACGCCCGAGGGAACCGTGCTCGTCCTCGACGACCCCGCCACGATCGAGAAGAAGATCAAGCGCGCGGTGACCGACTCGGGCAGCGACATCGTGCGCGCCCCCGACAAGCCCGGCGTGACGAACCTCATCGACATCCTCGCGGTCGCTCGCGGCACGACGCCGCAGGCGATCGAGGAGGAGATGCGCTCCGCGCGCGGCTACGGCGACCTGAAGGCGGCCACCGCGGCGGCCGTCGTCGAGATGCTGACCCCGCTGCAGGAGCGCTACGCCGACCTGCGCGGCGACGAGGCCCGGCTCGACGAGATCCTTGCCGCGGGCGCCGAGAAGGCCGCCGGGATGGCCCGTGAGACGCTCGCCGACGTGCGGGCGGCGATGGGCTTCGGCCCACCGCGCGGCTGAGACCCGTGCGCCGGCTGCGGCTGCTCGTCGGCGCGATCGTCCTCGTGGACACGATGTTCTACGCGGCGATCGCGCCGCTCTTGCCGTACTACTCGCACCGCTTCGAACTGTCGAAGTCGGCCGCCGGCGTGCTGGCGGGAGCCTATGCGGCCGGCACCCTGATCGGTTCTATTCCCGGTGGCTGGCTCACCGCCCGGCTCGGCGTGCGCAGGACCGTCCTGATCGGGCTCTCGATGATGATCGCCTCGAGCGTGGCGTTCGGCTTCGCGCATTCGGTGGAGACGCTCGACATCGCACGCTTCGTGCAGGGCGTCGGCGGCGCGGCGTCGTGGGCGGCGGGACTTGCGTGGCTGATGGCCCGCGCGCCCGCCACCCGGCGCGGCGAGCTGATCGGCACCGCGCTCGCCGCCGCGATCGCAGGCGGCCTGCTCGGCCCTGTTCTCGGCACCGCCGCGAGCCAGACGAGCCCGAAGCTCGTGTTCTCGCTCGTGGGCCTGCTGGGCGTGGGCCTCTGCTTCTGGACGCTCACCGAGCCGGCGCCTCCGCCCACCGGCGGCGAGAGCTTCGCTGCCTTCCGCCCGGCGTTGCGCGACCAGAGCGTCGCTCGCGGCATGTGGCTCACCACGCTGGGGGCGCTCCTCTTCGGCACGCTCGGCGTGCTCGCGCCGCTGCGCATGGACCACCTGGGTGCGAGCGAGGTCGCGGTGGGCGCGTCCTTCCTACTCGCCGCGGCGGCAGCGGCCACCACGAGCCCGATCGTCGGACGGCTGTCCGATCGCATCGGCTGGCGCAAGCCGGTGTTCGTCGGCCTCTGCATCTCGGCGGTCTGGGCGCTCATCCTGCCGTTGGCCGAGAGCCCGGCGGTGCTGTTCGTCCTGATCGTGGTGGCCGATCCGTTCTTCGGTCTCTCGTATCCCGCCGCGGGCGCGATGATCTCGCACGGGGCCGAGGGCGCCGGGCTGGACCAGGGCTACGCCTTCGCGCTCTTCAACATCGCGTGGGCCGGCGGGCAGGTGGTGGGCGACGCCGGCAGCGCGGGCCTCGCGCAGGCCACCTCTGACGCCGTTCCCTACGCGCTCCTGTGCGGGCTGTGCCTGCTCACGATCGCGCTGCTCCGCCGCCGTGGGGCGCAGCCAGAGCCGGCGTCGCAGCTCAGCTGAACTCGGGCGCCAGCGGCGCGAAGAGCGGACTCGACAGCTCGTGCCGTAGCACCGCCGCGCTGCGCGGGTAGCGAGCGAGCTCGAATGGGCTCTCGGACGGGTGGCTGCCCTGGTTGTACATCACCATGTGCACCCGCCGGTGCGACTTGATCCAGCCGAACAGGCCGCGGACGAAGCCCGGGTCGTCATGGCCCCAGAGCGCCCACTCGCCGAACACGAACGGCTTGTGCGGGAACTGCTTGTAGAAGGCGTTGAGCCCCTTGTAGTTGGGGAACTTGGAGTAGAAGTCGGTGCCGACCCAGTCGACATACCTGCTGCCCGGGTAGTAGGCGCGCGGCGAGTTGCCGGGCACGTTCGGGTCGCCGGAGACCTCGGGCACGAAGAGGAACGCGACCTTGGGCTGGGGGAGAGTGCCGCTCGCGCCACGCACCGGCGGGAGATGCAGGGCGTGCAGCTGCGTGTTGATCAGCTCGACGGGGCCGCCGCGCATGATCAGCACCATGCGCCGCCAGGCCTGCTTGAAGCTGTGGGTGGAGTGTGCAGCGTCGCGGTGCGGGCCGTAGGCGCTGTACGGGTTCCAGGACCCGTTCATCTCGGCCATGATCCGGACGTAGACCACCTGGCCGCTGTCGGCGAAGGCCCGGGTGAGGTGGACGAGGTGGCCATCGCCGTGGCCCATCGCGATGCCGCGCGGCGTGATCGCCTCGCCACCGTCGCCGCCCTTCGTGGAGATGTGCACCATCACGCGCGCCTGATGGTGCGCCGCGTTGCGCAGGTAGCGCGTGTAGTTGTAGTCCCAGGCCGTGAAGGTCTGGATAACGGCCGCGTGCTTGCCCGCCCGGGCGGAGAAGCCGGGCACCTCGCTGTCCTCGGAGGTGATGCTGCCGGACACGCCGGCGAACACCTTGCCGGCGGGCGGCAGGTAGGGGTCAGCGCGCGCGCCCGCGGCGGAGGCGAACGCCGTGACAACAAGCACAAGGGCCCCTGCAAGGTGGCGGAGGCGCATACCTAATCTGGTCGGCAAGCCGAGTACACGCCTTTAGTTGTTCCCGCTTGGAATACCCCAGCAGCGGGTATTTACTGCGTTGCATGGCTTCCAGCGGCAAGGTACGGGCTGCCTTGGGAGCGTTCCTCTTGGTTGTTGGCCTCATCACCGCCGGTTGCGGTTCGTCCGGCAGCGGGGGTGGGAGCAACAAGCTGGAGGTGGCGCTCCAGGACGACGCAGTCTTTCTCCAGCGGTCCTACTACGACCGCGATCGCGCACTCGCCCAGGCACAGCAGATGGGCGTCACGCGCCTGCGCGTGCTGCTGCTCTGGGCTCGGGTGCCCGGCGCCGACCCCGACGCGAAGTCGAAGCCGTCCCACCCCAAGTACGACTGGTCGGGCTACGACAGCCTGATCGACGACGCCGCGAGGCACGGCATCCGCGTGCAGCTCGACGTCTCCGGGCCGGTGCCGGCGTGGGCCGCGGGCGACCACAAGCAGGGAATCGTCAAGCCCGACGCCAGGCTGTTCGGGGACTTCGTGTCGGAGGCTGCGAAGCACTTCAAGGGGCGCGTCGACCGCTGGAGCGTGTGGAACGAGCCGAACTACGTCGGCTGGCTCGCGCCGCTCAGCAAGGGGCCCTCGCTCTACCGCGCGCTCTACATCCAGGCGTACAACGCGATCAAGAAGTCAGACCCGAGCGCCCAGGTACTGATCGGCGAGACGGCGCCCTACGCCGAGAAGGACCGCGCGATGGCGCCGCTCGAGTTCCTGCGCGGGGTCACCTGCCGCACCTCGATCTACGCGCCGGCCAAGCGCTGCGCGCCGATCCACGCCGACGGCTACGCGCACCACCCGTACGAGTTCGCCAACCCGCCCCAGGCGCCGTACCCGGGCGCCGACAACGTGACGGTGGGGACCCTCGGTCGCCTCACGAGCGCGCTCGACCGGCTCGCCCAGGCCAAGGCGCTCACCACCCCGCAGGGCGATCCGCTCGACGTCTACCTCACCGAGTTCGGCTATTTCGCCACTGGGCCGGTGGCCGTACCGCCCGCGAAGCGCGCGGACTACCTGAAGACCGCGTTCGGCATTGCGGCCCGCAACCCGCGCGTGAAGGAGATGCTCCAGTACATCCTCATCTCGCCCCCGCCGGGCGTGCGCTTCAACACAAGCATCATCAACCTCGACGGCAAGCCGACAGTGCCGTTCACCGCGCTCGCCGGCTGGGCTCACCGCAATTCCAAGAATGGCCGTGTAGCGCCGAATCCGGGCGCTATCAAGCTCCCGGCTGCACCCGGTTCTTAACACCCGCGCCGCTAGGATGAGCACCGATGGCCTCTAGACGCCAGATCTGGGTCGGCGGCGTGCCGATCGGTGGCGGCGCGCCCGTCGCTGTCCAGTCGATGACGAAGACTGAGACGGCCGACTACGACGCGACGCTGAAGCAGATCCGCGCCGTCGCGGACGCGGGTGGCGACATCGTGCGCTGCGCCGTGCCGCGCGATCAGGATGTCGAGGCGCTCAAGCGGCTCGTGGTGGAGTCGCCGATCCCGATCATCGCCGACATCCACTTCAACTACACGCTCGCGCTGAAGGCGATCGACGCCGGCGCACACTGCATCCGGCTCAACCCCGGGAACATCGGCGGCCCGGACAAGGTCGCCCAGGTGGCGGAGAAGGCCAAGGCCGCGAACGTCCCGATGCGCATCGGCGTGAACTCCGGCTCGCTGCCCAAGCACCTGCACGAGCTCGAGCGCGAGAACTCGGTGGAGGCGCTGGTGCAGGCGGCCGTCGAGTTCGTCGAGCTGATGGAGCGGCTCGACTTCGAGAACTTCAAGGTGTCGATTAAGTCGACCAACGTGCCGAACACGATCGCCTCCAACCGGCTCCTGTCGGAGAAGATCCCGTACCCGCTGCACCTCGGCATCACCGAGGCCGGCACCAAGTGGTCGGGGTCGCTCAAGTCGGCGGTCGGCCTAGGCACGCTGCTGGCGGACGGCATCGGCGACACCATCCGCATCTCGCTCTCCACCTTCCACGCGGAGGAGGAGGTCAAGGTGGCCTGGGAGATCCTCAAGGCGCTGAAGCTGCGCGAGCGCGGCCCGGTGCTGATCGCCTGCCCCACCTGTGGCCGGCTCCAGTTCGACATGGACACGGTGGTCGCGGAGATCGAGCAGCGGCTCGAGACCTACGAGCAGCCGATCGAGGTGGCCGTGCTCGGCTGCGCCGTGAACGGCATCGGCGAGGCCTCGCACGCGGACTTCGGCATCACCGGCGCGAAGAACGAGGGCCTGATCTTCGCCGGCGGCAAGCCGCTGCGGAAGGTCCCGACCGAGCGGCTCGTGGACGAGCTGTTCGTGGAGATCGACAAGTCGCTCGACCTCGGTCGCACCGAGGTGGACTCCGACAAGGCCGCCGAGGGCGCCGAGTGGCTCGCCAAGATCGAGGAAGAGAATGCCGACGAGATGACGCCGGAGCGCCTGGCCGCGCTCGAGGCCGCCAACGCCGACGGCACGAACGGCAACGGCGAGATCAAGCCCGCGATGGGCATCGGGGCGGGCTACAAGCGGATCAAGCTGGACGAGGACCTGTCGCCGACGGCAGGCCGCCGCTTCACCCGCTCGAAGTCCTAGCGCCGCGCGACCGCACCGTGATTGAACTCACCAGCCCCGCCCGGGCCTGTCTGTAACCTGACGGCCCGTTTTGCGCCGCCTCGCCGCCTTCCTCACCAGCACTTTCGCCTCAGCCGCCCTTCTCGCAGCGCCCGCTGCGCATGCGAACACGAGCCAGGAGTCGATCTTCCAGGACGACTCGGTGCTGCTCACTGGCTTCCCCGGAGGACAGCTCGACACGATGAAGGGCCTCGGGGTCACCACGATCCACACGCTCGCGTTCTGGAACAAGGTCGCGCCGAAGCCCAACTCCACCCGGAGGCCGTCCGGCAATCTGAGCGACCCTAAGACCTATTCCGACGTCGCCTGGGCGCCCTACGACGCGCTCGTGCGCGAGGCGACCGCGCGCGGGATGTCGATCCTGATGACGCCGACCGGCTTCGCGCCCAAGTGGGCCGAGTGCCGCGGCGGCCGCAACTGCAAGCCCAACGCCAAGCTCTATGGCCAGTACGTCACCGCGCTCGCGAAGCGCTACTCGGGCAGCTACAAGGACTCGGCGGGCAACACGCTGCCCCGCGTCAAGCGCTGGTCGCTCTGGAACGAGCCCAATCAGCAGGGCTGGCTCAACCCGCAACCGGACGCGCCCAAGCTCTACCGCGACCTCGTCTACGCCGGCCTCGCGGCGCTGAAGAAGACGGGCCACGGCCGCGACCAGGTGCTGCTCGGCGAGACCGCCCCGGTGGCGCGCGGCAGGAGCACGGACCCGACCACGTTCCTGCTCAACCTCTTCTGCGTCGACGCTCATGGGCACAAGCTGCGCGGGAAGGCCGCGAGGACGGAGGGCTGCACGCACTTCAAGCGCTTCAGCGGCATCACCGGCTTCGCGCACCACCCGTACAACACGGGGGCCACCGGGCCCGCCCTGCGCAAGCCACCGGGCAAGGGCGACATCGTGCTGTCCTCGCTAAGCCGCCTCACGAAGGTGCTGCGCCTTGGCGCGAAGCGGCACGCGATCAGGGCCGGCCTGCCGATCTACTTCACCGAGTACGGCATCCAGACGCGCCCGCCCAACCGCCGCTACGGCGTGCCGGTGTCGAAGCAGGCGATGTGGCTCAACCAGATGGACTGGCTCACCTACAAGAACCGGGCCATCCACAGTGTCGCGCAGTACGAGCTCGTCGACGGCCGCACGGACGTCTTCACCACCGGGCTGATCTTCAACGACAGCACCCCGAAGCCGAGCTTCGACGCCTACCGGCTGCCGGTGTGGGCGACGCGCAGGGGTTCGAGCACCGTGCTGTGGTTCTGGGTGCGACCGGCGGCGGGGACCCCGCAGGCGGTACAGGTGCAGCACGACACGGGCAGCGGCTTCCAGGACGTCAACACGAAGACCACCAACTCACGCGGCTTCGCCACGGTCCGCGAGTCCGGCGTGAGCGGCCGCTGGCGGATCGAGTGGGTCGGCCCGGACGGCGTCACGCATTTCAGCCGCGGGGCGAGCGTCAAGGACCACTAGGCCGGCCGCCGACGGCGTCCTCGACCCGCTGGCGGAAGCGCGCCGTCCAGCGGTTGGGATCGTCGAAGCGCTCGCGTGCGCGGGCCTGCCGGCGCGAGCCGTCGCCGTAGAACCAGCGTGCCCAGGGCGACTCCGGATGCGCGAGGCGCAGCGCGCCGTAGAGCCCCACGGGGAAGATGAAGATGCCCACCGCGCCGAGCAGGATGCGCCGCTTGAGGAACGCGAAGGCAGACACGAGCAGCGGCACGGCGATGGCGGCGCTCACCGCCACCGCTGAGCCGGGGTCGTCGAGCTGGAACGGCTGAACCCCGATCACCACGAGCACGCCAAGCACCGTCACGAACGCCACCGCCTCGAGCGACGAGCGCCCCGCCTCGGTCCAGTAGACGTCCTCGAGGTGCGTCCAGAGCGCGAACTCGTCCATCGTCAGCCCGGCGCCGACGCCGAACACGCCCGCGAGGATCCCGCCCCAGGGGTAGTCGAAGTCGAGGCTCACCCCGAGGAAGCCGGCCACCAGCATGAGGCAGATTCCCCACACGAGGTGGTGAAGGTGAACGCCGCCCTCGGTCTGGACGCCACCGGGCCACCATGTGAAGCGCCGCGTCATGCGCGCGCTCGTGCGGATGAACAGGAACGAGAGGAGGAACGCCGCGAGGCAGATGAAGGCGCGCTGGCGCCCGTGGTCGGCGACCACCTCGTCGTAGATGTGACCGATTGGAAAGAGGCTGGCGGCCAGTGCCATGGGGTCGCGAGCAGTATCGCGGGTCGGTGAAGCGGGTCGGTAAATAGACTCGGCGCCGAATGACGCGCCTAAGCAGCTACTTCCTGCCAACGGTCAAGGAGCCGCCCGCGGACGCCCAGGCGACCTCGCACAAGCTGCTCGTGCGGGCCGGCATGGTGCGCCAGGTCGGCGCCGGCATCTGGACTTACCTGCCCGCCGGCTGGCGCGCCCACCGCAAGGCTGAGCAGATCGTGCGCGAGGAGATGGACGCGATCGGCGGCCAGGAGCTGCTGATGCCGGTCCTGCAGCCGGCAGAGCTGTGGAAGACGACGGGGCGCTACGACATCGAGGAGCTGTTCAAGCTCCACGACCGCCGCGAGGCCGAGCTGGTGCTCGGCATGACCTCTGAGGAGGTTGTCACCACGCACGTGGCCCGCGAGGTGCGCTCCTACCGCGACCTGCCGAAGATCCTCTACCACTTCCAGACCAAGGAGCGCGACGAGCCGCGGCCGCGCGCCGGGCTGCTCCGCACGCGCGAGTTCATCATGAAGGACTCCTACTCCTTCGACCGCGACGAGGAGGCCCTTCAGCGCTCGTACGACCTGCACATCCAGGCCTACGACCGCATCTTCGACCGCGCTGGACTCAGGTGGTACCGCGTCGAGTCGGACGTCGGAATGATGGGCGGCAGCGGCGCCCATGAGTACATGGCGCCTTGCGCCGCGGGCGAGAACGACGTCGCCCTCTCCGACTCGGGCTACGCAGCGAACGTCGAGATCGCGTCCGGCACACCGAAGCCGGTGGAGGGGCTGCCGGAGCCACTCGACGCGCCCGAGCGCGTCCACACGCCGGGCGCGGCGACGATCGACGCCGTGTGCGACTGCCTGCACGTGCCTGCCGGTGCCCTGATCAAGGCCTTCCCGGTGATCGCCGAGGGCCGCGGCCCGGTGCTCGTGCTCACCCGTGGCGACCATCGCCTCAACGAGTTCAAGCTGCAGAACGCGCTCGGGACGCCCGCCCGCCCCGCCACCGAGGATGAGGTGCTCGATCTGTTCGGCGCCGTGCCCGGCTTCATCGGGCCGATCGGCGCGGGCGCGGTGGAGATCGTCAGCGATGAGGCGCTCAGGGGCATGCGCGGCCTCGTGACGGGCGCGAACGAGGCCGACTATCACCTACAGGGGGTCGAGCCCGGCCGCGACTTCGACACCGCCTGGGAGGACGTGCGCACCGTCGAGGCGGGCGATACCGACCCGAGCGGCGCGGTGATCCGCATCGAGCCCGCGATCGAGGTGGGCAACATCTTCAAGCTCGGCACGCGCTACACGGTGCCGCTGGGCGCGAACTACCTGGACGAGCAGGGCACCGAGCACGCCATCTGGATGGGCTGCTACGGCATCGGGCCGGCACGCATCGTCGCAGCGGCTGTCGAGCAGTACGCGGACGAGGCAGGCATCTCGTGGCCGCGCTCGCTGTCCCCGTTCGACGCCGAGCTCGTGACCCTCGGCAAGGAGGGCGAGCCTGCCCGCGAGGTCGCCAACAAGCTCTACGAGGAGATGAAGCAGGCCGGTTTCGACGTGCTCTACGACGACCGCGACGCCTCGGCGGGCGAGAAGTTCGCGGACGCCGAGTTGGTCGGCTGTCCGCTCAGGCTCACCGTGGGCAAGAAGGGCATCGAGGCCGGCGAGGTGGAGGCGCAGATCCGGCGCGGGCGGGAGAAGCGATCGCTCCCGCTCGAGGGGGCCGCCGAGGCGGCCGCGGAGCTGTGGCAAAGCCTTCCCTGACGCGTAAACGGCTGCTCGGGCTAGACCGCTCGGGGCCGCCTCCGCCTGCCACCGTCTCCGGCGCTCCGCTTCACCCGTGGACGCTGCCGAACGTGATCGGCTACATCCGCCTCGCCCTGATCCCGGTCTTCCTGATCCTGGGGCTGAACTCGGGCGACGGCCGCGACGCCGCCGCGACGACGCTGTTCGTGATCATCGCCGGCACCGACTACCTCGACGGCATCACGGCGCGCATCACCGGCCAGTACAGCCGCCTCGGCGCCCTGCTCGACCCGCTCGTGGACCGTCTGCTCGTGCTCTCCGGCGCGATCGTCTGCTACCGCTTCGAGCTGCTGCCGCGCTGGGCGCTGATCGTGCTGGCCGCGCGCGAGGTGCTGATGCTCGTGCTCACCCGCATCGGGATGAAGCACGGCCTCGATCTCAAGGTGAACATGGTGGGCCGCTGGGCGGTGTGGCCGACGATGGCCTCGCTCGGCCTCGCGATGGTGTCCACGACGTGGGTCGCTCCCGCTTTGCTTTACCTTGGTTTAGCGATGACGCTCTGGGCCACGGCGCTCTACTTGAGAGACGCGTGGACGGCCATGCACCAAAACACTCAAGCTTGACTTGAATGTAGGGCTATACTCGCGCTTCGCAATCAACCGGGGGACCGAGCACATGGAGACCTTTCCCGATCTCGGGGCGCTGACGGATCAGGAGTTGAAGGAGCTGATCCAGCAGCTGACGGAGGAGGAACAGGAGCTGTCGTATCGCCGTCGCATCCTGCACGGCAAGATCGACATCCTGCGCGCGGAGCTGGTCAACCGGCTGCGCAAGAAGCATGAGGTCGGGGAGCCGGTGATCACTGGTGCGGACGTCCAGCAGCTGACGGACATCCTCGCCGGCAAGGGCATGCCCGGCGACAGCGACGAGGGCGAGTCGGCCGACTGACAGGTCAGTCATGCACTGTCCTGAGTGCGGCTTTGTCAACGCCGAGGGAGCGAACTACTGCCAGAAGTGCGGTTCGTTCCTTGGCGACGTGACCGAGGGCGACACCACCGTCACCTATCAGCTCGACGAGACCGGCGAGCTCAAGCCGGTCGATCTCGAGCCCGTTGTGGCGGAGGGAGCGGCGCTGGTCATCAGATCGGGCGGCGGACGCTCCGGCGAGAGCTTCTCCATCGCCGGCGAGCGCATGACCATCGGACGCAGCCCGGAGGCAGAAGTCTTTCTCGACGACGTGACCGTCTCGCGCAACCACGCGCTGCTCGTGCGCAGGCGCGACGGCCTCTACATCGACGATCTCGGCTCGCTCAACGGCACCTACGTGAACCGCAGGCGGATCGAGTCGCACAAGCTCGTCGACGGCGATGAGCTGCAAATCGGCAAGTACAAGCTGACCTACCTCGAAAAGTGACCTCAGACGTGGACCTCCCCAACCGCCGCCGGCCAGGAACTGGACCGGACCGCCCGAGCGCCGAGGAGAGCGCGGAGTCGCTGCGCGAGCGCGCGGCGCGCACGGGTGCGCCCCCGGGGGGCAAGTCGCTGACGATCGGGGCCGTCTGCAAGCAGCTCGAGCGCGAGTTCCCCGATATCTCGATCTCGAAGATCCGCTACCTGGAAGACCAGAAGCTTCTGTCGCCGCGGCGCACTCAGGGCGGCTACCGGCTCTACACGCCCGCCGATGTGGGCCGGCTGCGCACGATCCTGCGCCTGCAGCGCGACGAGTTCCTGCCGCTGCGGGTGATCCGTCAGGAGCTGGCCGCGGGGCGCGCCGACTCCGACACGCCCGGCAAGGGCGGCGCCCCCGACCCGCGCACGCTGCGCCGCGCGAGCGTTGCGGTGCGCAGCTCTGGCGCGGTCTTCTCGCTGGCCGACGTGCTCGACGACACCGGTGCCGACGCCAAGCTCGTGCGCGAGCTCGAGGACTTCGGTGTGATCAAGGGGGAGAGGCGCGACGGCGACGTCTGGTACGACGACACCGAGCGCGAAGTTGTGCGCGCGGCCAGGGAGCTCGCGCGCTTCGGCGTCGGCGGCCGCAACCTGCGCGTGTTCCGCACCTCGGCCGACCGCGAGTCCGCTCTGCTCGAGCAGATCCTCGCGCCGTCGCTGCGCTCGCGGAATCCCGAGCGGCGCAAGGAGGCGGTGGAGGCGCTCGAGAACCTCGCCGCGATCGCCTCGCATATGAAGTACCTGTTGCTCGTCAGGGATCTGCGCCGTCTTGCCTCATAGGCAGGCGGTAGTGGACCTGAGCGCCTACATCAAGAACATCCCCGACTACCCGCGCGAGGGGATCGTCTTCAAGGACATCACGCCGCTCTTGTTGGATCCGGTGTCGCTGCGGGCGACGGTCGACCGGCTGTCCGAGTACGCGGACCCGCTCAACGTGGACTTCGTCGTGTCCGCCGAGGCGCGCGGCTTCATGCTGGGCGGCGCGGTGGCCAAGCAGATCGGCGCGGGCTTCATCCCTGCGCGCAAGCCGGGCAAGCTCCCGCGCGAGGTGACCAGCGTGGAGTACGTGCTCGAGTACGGAATCGATGTGCTCGAGGTCCACAAGGACGCCCTCGCGGGCGGCGCGCGGGTGCTCGTACACGACGACCTCCTCGCCACGGGCGGCACCGCCAAGGCGCTCTGCGACCTCGTGCAGCAGGCGGGAGCCGAGGTGGCGGGCTGCGCGTTCATCGTGGAGCTGGCGTTCCTGAACGGCCGCGACCGCATCGCGCCGCACGACGTCCACAGCCTGATCGTCTACGAGGACGAGTAGCGCCGTGCCATCGGTGACCCGCACCCGGACGATCAGGGCGGGCAGCCAGGAGCTCTGGGACGTGATCGCCGACCCCTCGCACTTCCCGCGCTGGTGGCCCGACGTGGTGCGCGTCGAGGACGCCACGCCGCTCGCATGGACCCAGGTGCTGTCGACGCCCAAGGGCGCCACGATTCGCGCGGACTTCACGCGCACCGCGGCCGAGGAGCCGCGGCGCATCGCCTGGCGGCAGGAGATCGAGGCTTCGCCGTTCGAGCGCATCCTGTCCGAGCACGTCACCGAGGTGCTGCTCGAGCCGAAGGACGACACCGCGACCAAGGTGAAGCTGCACACGGTCCAGCGACTGCGGGGACACTCGCGCTTCGGCGGCTTCCTGTTCAGGCGCGCGACACGCCGCAAGCTCGACGCCGCGCTCGACGGGCTCGCGAGCATCTCCGAGGGCACGTGATGCGCTGGTTCGGATGGGGCGAGGACGGGAGCTCGACCATCGAGCTTCCAGCCGGCGCGGAGCGGTTGCTGCGCGACTTGCTCGGCGGCAGGGAGCGGCGTACGCCGCCGGTCGGCCTCGAGGACGTTCGCCTCGCAGACCCGGCACTGAGCGACGCCGTGGTGGGCCGGTTGATCGAGGTGGTGGGGGAGGACAACGTGCTGCTCGACCGGCTCACGCGCGTCTCGCGCGCGGCGGGGCGCAGCTACCCGGACCTCGTGCGGCTGCGCAGCGGCGATGGCTCGGGTGCTCCCGACGCCGTGGTTTGTCCCAGCAGCGCCGAGGAGGTGGCGGGACTGCTCGCCGTGTGCGACTCCGAGGGCGTGGCGGTTGTGCCGTTCGGCGGGGGCACGAGCGTGGTGGGCGGGGTGGAGGCGCTGCGCGGGGAGTTCTCCGCGGCCGTGACGCTCGACCTGCGGCGGATGGACAGGCTGCGCGACCTCGACCGCACGTCGCTGCTGGTGAGCTTCGAGCCGGGCCTCAGCGGTCCGCGGGCCGAGACGCTGCTGAACAGCCGCGGCTTCACGCTCGGCCACTTCCCGCAGTCCTACGAGTTCGCCACGATCGGCGGCTACGTGGCCACCCGCTCGGCGGGGCAGGCTTCCACCGGCTACGGCCGCATCGACGAGCTGGTGCGCGGCGTACACCTGGTCGCGCCCGCGGGGGAGATCGCCGTCAAGCCGTTCCCAGCCAG
Organism: Thermoleophilaceae bacterium; assembly: GCA_036555755.1. Taxonomy (GTDB): domain Bacteria; phylum Actinomycetota; class Thermoleophilia; order Solirubrobacterales; family Thermoleophilaceae; genus JAICJR01. The sequence continues at coordinate 7,734 of DATBKS010000142.1, read as the reverse complement.
CGCGGCGGGGCCGGCGCTGCGGGAGCTGGTGGTGGGCTCGGAGGGGACGCTCGGCGTGATCACCGAGGCCACGCTGTCGATCCGGCCGCTGCCCGCGACCAAGCGCTACGAGGGCTGGTCGTTCCGCTCCTTCGCCGAGGGCTGTGAGGCGTTCCGTCACATCGAGCAGGCGGGTGGCGGCCCGGATGTGGCGCGGCTCTCCGACGAGTACGAGACGCGGCTGTCGATGGCGATGGCCTCGAGCGGCTCGACGGCCGAGCGTGCGGGCAAGGCATATCTGCGCCTGCGCGGGCACGAGGGCGGCTGCCTCGTGATCCTTGGCTTCGAGGGCGAGGACAGGGACGTCGACCACAGGCGCTCGCAGACGCGCTCGCTGCTGCGGCGCGCCGGCGGCCTGAGCCTGGGCGAGCGGCCCGGCAACGCCTGGCTCCGCAGCCGGTACGCGGGTCCCTACCTGCGCGACGCCCTGCTCGACCGCGGCGTGATGGTGGAGACGCTCGAGACCGCCGCCACCTGGTCGGATCTGGCGAGCCTGTATGCGGCGGTCGCGGACTCGCTGCGCGAGTCGCTCTCCTCACGCGGCACGCCGCCGCTCGTGATGTGTCACGTCTCGCACCTGTACCGCTCCGGCGCGTCGCTCTACTTCACCTTCATCGCCGCCCAGGAGCAGGGGGCCGAGCTCGACCAGTGGCGCGCGGCCAAGACCGCCGCGTGCGACGCGATCGTGTCTAACGGCGGCACGCTCACCCATCACCATGCCGTCGGGCACGACCACACCCCGTGGATGCAGGCGGAGGTGGGAGAGACGGGCCTCGAGGTGCTGCGCGCCGCCAAGGAGCGGCTCGATCCGCGCGGCATCATGAACCCCGGCAAGCTGCTGCCGGACGCGCGCCTGCAAAGCTGAGTGTGTGGAGGCGGCCCGTTCAGCGGGCCGGGCTCGGGCGCTCACGGGCTTTGCGGCCCTCGGGCTGTTCTGGGGAACGTGGGGTGCCGAGCTGCCGGCCGTCAAGTCGCACGCCGGCGCGGATGACGCCGCGCTGGGCGTCGCGCTGTTCTGCATCGGGGTAGGCGCGTTGATGGCAATGCGGCCGGCCGGAATGCTGGTGGACCGGCGCGGGCGGGGTGTGCTCCCTGCCGTGACCGCAGTCTTCGCGGTGTGCGGTTTCCTACCCGCGCTCAGCACGTCGCCCGCGGGCCTTGCGGTTGTGCTGCTCGCCCTCGGCGCGACTTCCGGATCGCTCGATGTGGTGATCAACGCCGAGGGCGTGCGCTCGGAGGCGGTTGGTCCGCCCGTGCTGCGGCTGGCACACGGGATCTTCTCGGTGGCGGCCGTGGTGTCCGCGCTCGCCGCGGGCGGCCTCCGTGCTGCCGGCGCCACCCCGGCGGAGGTGTTCGGCGTGGCCGCGGCGCTCGTGCTCGCGGCCGCTTTCGCCACGCTGCTGCTCGAGGCCGCGCCGCCGCAGCGAGAGGACGCACTCCGGCTGCGCGACCTCCTGCGCGCCCCGCTCTCGCTCGTGGCACTGGGCACCCTCTGCGCGCTCGCGTTCTTCGTGGAGGGCTCCTGGCAGACGTGGGGGGCGGTTCATCTCCAGAACACACTGGGCGCCTCAGCGGCGCTGTCGGCGGCTGCGCCGGCCCTATTCGCCGCCTCGGCCGCAGTGGGGCGAATCGCCGGACAGAGGCTCAGAGCGCCCGAGCGGATCCTCCTGACACTTGCAGCGGCGCTGGCAGCCGCCGGGACGGCCGTGGCGGCCACCGCGTCCTCGTCCGGGATCGCGCTTGTGGGAATCGCCGCGGCGGGTCTCGGCACCTCGATCTGCGCGCCCACCCTGATCGCGATCGCGGGACGCGGCGCGCGCCCGGAGCGGCGCGGCAGCGCGGTGTCGGTGGTCACCACCGTGGCGTACGTCGGCTTCCTGCTCGGGCCCGCCGCGGTGGGAGTGGCTGCCAACGCGACTACGCTGCGGACCGCGCTGGCAGCCGTAGCCGCGCTCGCCCTGCTGCTGGCGGTGCTGGCACGCAGGGCGCCTGGGGCTACTTAGTGCGTGGTTTCGCCGGGCGCTTACGGCAGCAACAAGGCACCGACTGGGGGCGTGAGTTCAGCTGTGCGTCAATTACCCCCGCTGTGCGGGCAAAAGTGCCGTCAGTCGAGTCAGTTAGCCGCCGCCGGTGGTGCCGGTCTGCGTCTGCTGGCTCGCTGGTACCGCCGTGAGTTGTGCCCGCAGAAGCACCGTGGCGGGCGACTTGGGGTTGGTGCCGACCTTCTCGCGTGACAAGACGACGTACTTGAACTTGTCGAAGTCGTTTGGCACGGTGCCGCGGCCCTGGAGGTTGCCCTGCTGGTCGGTGAACTGGGCGCCGAGGGGCGAGGCGTCGCTCGCGGAGTTGTAGAGCCACACCTCGTAGGCGGTGTTCTTGTCGGTGGGAGTGAGTCGCGCGGCCTGCACCACGAGCTGGTGCTGATCGCCCTGCTGCAGAACGACTGCCACGCCGGTGCCCTTGCCGCCGTTCTCCGGCTTGAGGACACCCTGGCTCACGAGCTTCGTGGGGACGCCGCTCGTGGAAGTGCCGGTGCCAGTAGGCGTCGTCGAAGCCGCGGTGCTGCTGCCACCACTGCCGCCACTGAACACGCCGGCAATGGCCAGGATCGCCACGACGAGCACCACCAGAGCGATCCCTCCACCGATGATCCGCCGCCGCCGGACAACCGCTTCCGCAGCCGGCGAAAGACCCAGGCCACCGCTGCTTCTCGACGGCGGACGGCGGACGGCGGACGGCGGACTTTCGGCTGTGGACGGTGGACTGTCGACCGGAGCCGGAGGCTCCGCAGCGGGCGCCGCCGCACCCGCATCCCCTTCCGGAATCTCCGGCATCGTCCCGTTCGGATACAGATGCCCGAGCGAGTCGAGCAGCGAGTAGGCCCAGGCGCGCGCCGCCTCGGAGCGCTGGAAGTGGCCCTTGGTGGCCGCGGACTCGGGCCCTGACTGCTGCCCGAGCACGTAGTCGGCGATCTGGCCGCGCCAGTCGGAGTCGACGCGGGCAGCGGTGGCGGGGGCAAGGTCGCCGAGCGCCTCGCGCGCAAGTTCGCGCACCCGCGAGCTGGGCATGCCGAGCATCCCCGACAGCTCGTCATAGGTCTGTCCCCTCCCCACAACAAGCTCGAGAATGGCCCGCTGCTCCGCTGGGAGCTGGTCGAAAGTGGCCATGAGCAGGGGAGAACTGTAGCCTCCGCGCGTGATTCCTGACGAAGACTTTCCGAAGGAGACGCTCCACACCGTTCTCGGGATCGAGATCACGGAGACCGGAGACGGCTTCGTGAAGGGCCAGGTTCCGGTGAGCGACAGGGTCAAGCAAGAGCTCGGCCTGGTGCACGGGGGCGTCTATGCGGCGATGGCCGAGGGCTTCTGCTCGGCGGGAACTTGGCTCGCTCGCGCTCAGGATGGATCCATCGTGAGCGGCCAGCAGAACGACACGAGCTTCCTGCGCCCGGTGACGGAGGGCACGGTGTACGCGGACTGTCGCGCCCGCCACCAGGGCCGCACGACGTGGGTATGGGAATGCGAGTTCACGAACGACGAGGGCAAGCTCTGCGCCCTCTCGCGCGTGACGATCGCCATCCGGCCGCAGCGAAAGCAATGAGACGGGCCTGCGCGACAGCCTGCGCGCTGCTCGTGCTGCTCCCTGCGGGCGGCGCCCAGGCACGGCGCCATCACCACAAGCCGAAGCCCACTTGCACTCCCAAGGGCGCGAAGACGGTCGAGGCGGGGGCGAGGGTGCGCGTGTTCACCCTGACCAAGGGCGACAGCACCAACCTCTACGCCTGCCGGCTGAGCAACAAGAAGCGCTTCCTGCTCGCGAGCGCGGACGAGGCGGGCGGCACGGGCGACTCCGTGTCGCTCGTGCGCGTGGCAGGCAGATTTGTGGCCTGGGACTCGCAGCCGTTCGACGACAGCGAGCGCTACAACCCTGACTTCCAGGGCTTCCCGAGTGGCGTGCACGCGCTCGACACGAGTACGGGCAAGCGCCGCACCGCACCGGCGACGTCGGGCAACCCGAGCGCATCGACCGTCACAGCGCTCGTGCTGAACCCGAGCGGGTCGTTCGCCTGGATCGGCTCCGGCGGCGCGCTCGAGGTGCACCGCTACGACGCCACGGGCGACACGATCCTCGACAGCGGCACGGGCATCGACCCCGCATCCCTCGCCGCGAGCGCCGCCCAGCTCTACTGGCTGAATGCGGGCGCTCCGCGCACGGCGTCCTTCGGCTGAGGAATTTCGCCCGTCGCGGCGAACCAGTCCCCATGATGCTCAAGGACTTCAAGACGTTCCTGCTGCGCGGCAATGTGGTCGACCTGGCGGTTGCGGTCGTGATCGGCGCTGCCTTCGGCGCGCTCGTCACCGCCCTCGTGGCGGACCTGATCACGCCGATCATCGCGGCGATCTTCGGCAAGCCCGACTTCTCGAACCTCACCTTCACGATCAACGGCAGCGTCTTCAGGTACGGACACTTCCTCAACGCGATCTTCGCGTTCCTGACCATCGCGGCGGCGGTCTTCTACTTCGTGGTGGTGCCGGTGAACGCGCTGATGGCGCGCCGCCGCACCGAGCCCCCGGTGGACGAAGACGTCCGCCCCTGCCCGGAGTGCCTGAGCGAGATCCCGGTGAAGGCCTCCCGCTGCGCGTTCTGCACGGCGCAGATCGGTACAGCCGGAGTCTGAGCCTCAGCTGCCGCGGAAGCGGTTTGTGATCGGTAGGCGCCGGTCGCGCCCGAATGCCTTCGTGGACACTCGGACGCCGGGCGGCGCCTGTCGGCGCTTGTACTCGGCGAGGTCGACGAGCCGGATCACCTTGTCCACGTCCGCGCGCTCGAAGCCCTGGCGGACGATCTCGTCGGCGTCGAGGTCCTGCTCCACGTAGGCCTCGAGGATCGGGTCGAGCACGTCGTAGGGCGGCAGCGAGTCCTCGTCGCGCTGCTCGTAGCGGAGTTCCGCCGACGGTGGGCGATCGAGCACGGATGCGGGCACCAGCTCGCGTCCCTCGTTCTCGTTGCGCCAGCGCACGAGCCGGTAGACGTCGCCCTTGAACACGTCCTTCAGGACGGCGAAGCCGCCGGCCATGTCGCCGTACAAGGTCGCGTAGCCCACCGACATCTCGGACTTGTTGCCGGTGGTCAGCACGAGCCAGCCGAACTTGTTGGAGAGTGCCATCACGATGTTGCCGCGGATGCGCGCCTGCAGGTTCTCCTCGGTGATGTCCGGCTTCGCGCCGTTGAACGCGGGGGCGAGCAGCTCGTCGAAGCCCTTCATCGCCTCCTCGATCCCGAGCTCGAAGAACTGGCTGCCGAGGTTCTCCGCGATCGCGCGGGCGTCGGCCTTCGTGCCGTCCGACGAATAAGGCGAGGGCATGGAGACGAAGGTCACGCGGTCGGCGCCCAGTGCATCGACCGCCACGAGCGCCACCAGCGCCGAGTCGATCCCCCCGGACAGCGCCACCACGACCCGCTGGAAGCCGTTCTTGTCCACGTAATCCTTCACGCCGAGCACGAGCGCCTTGTAGAGCTCCTCCTCGGGCCCCAGCACGGGCTTGAGCGATCCGGCGACCTCGCGCGCCTCGCCGGCGGGGACCTCGAGCTGCGCCAGAGTGGGCACGCCCACCGCCGACCCGCGCCGCACCGCCGGGCGGTGGCGCGCGTCCTGGAGGCGGCGGGCGAAGATCGCGCCCGGGTCGAGCGTGCAGAAGGTGAGCGACTCCTCGAACTGGGGCGCGCGGGCGAGCAGCTCGCCGTCGACGTCGATCGCGACGCTGTGGCCGTCGAACACAAGCTCGTCCTGGCCGCCGACGAGGTTGCAGAACAGCACCGCCACGTTGCTGTCGCGGGCGCGCTGAATCAGCATCGCCTCGCGCTCGAGGCCCTTACCCGCGTGGTAGGGGGAGGCGGAGAGGTTGACCACTATCCGCGCGCCGGCCAGCGCCTCGTCGGTGGCGGGCGGCCCCGGCTCCCAGATGTCCTCGCAGATCGTGAGCCCGATAGGCACGCCGTTCAGCTCGATAAGGCCGCCGTCGGTGCCCGACTGGAAGTAGCGGGCCTCGTCGAACACGCTGTAGTTGGGCAGGAAGTTCTTCCGGTAGACGGCTGCCACTTGCCCGTCCGCCAGCACCGCGGCGGCGTTGTAGACGTCGTCGGCGCGCTCCGGGTAGCCCACGAGCGCGACGATGCCCTCGACCTCGGCGGCGAGCTCGTTCAGGGTCGCCTCCGCGGCGTCGAGAAAGTGCGTCTTGAGCAGCAGGTCCTCGGGCGGGTAGCCCGTGAGCGTCAGCTCCGGGAACACCACGAGCTGCGCCCCCTCGTCGCGCGCGCGCGAGATGCCCTCGCGCACCTTCGCGGCGTTGCCCTCGAGGTCGCCGACCGTGGTGTCGATCTGCGCGAGTGCGACTTTCAGGAGACCATTGCTCATGGTCTCAGTATGGCGAGCTGACGAACGTCTAAGACGTCAGACGAGTCCGCCGACGAGCATCGAGAGCTTGGTGCCGCTGTCGCTCGTTTCGAGGTCGAACCGGCGTGTGAACCGTTCGATCAGCCCCAAGCCCCGTCCGCTGGTGGCATCCGGCCCCGACTTCTGGCGGTGACGGAAGCGTCCTCGGTCGCCCACCTCGATGGCGAGCCCTTCCTCACGCCAGACGCACGTCACCGAGATCGGCTTTCCGTCCTCGGTGGCACCGTGCCTCATGGCGTTGGTGACGGCCTCCGTCGCAACCAGCTGCGCCTGGAAGGTCTCAGCCTCGCCCAGGTCGTGGTCCGCCGCCCGCCGGCGAATAAATTCCCGCATACGGGCTAGTTCTGCCGGGTCCGGTCGCAGCTCAAGCATGTCTCGCTCCCCTGTCACAGTGAATTTGGTTCCCGACCATCCGGGCGCCAAAACCACCCAACTGGAGGCTTAGATCATGCGTCGTAGTACAGGGCGAACTCCCAGGGGTGAGGACGGAGCCTGACGGCGTCCGCCTCGCTCTTGCGCTTGTACTCGATCCAGGTCTGGATCAGGTCCTCCGTGAAGACCCCGCCCTGCAGCAGGAACTCGTGGTCCTCCTCGAGCGCGTCGAGCGCCTCCTCGAGCGAGGAGGGCACGTGCTTGATGCTCGCGAGCTCCTCGTCTGAGAGCTCGAATAGGTCGGTGTCAACGGGCTGACCGGGGTCGATCCGGTTCTGGATGCCGTCGAGCCCCGCCATCAGCAGCGCGGAGAACGCCAGATACGGGTTGGAGCTCGGGTCCGGCGGGCGGAACTCGAGCCGCTTGGCCTTCGGAGAGGCGGAGTAGACCGGGATCCGCACCGCAGCCGAGCGGTTGCGCTGGGAGTAGACGAGGTTCACCGGCGCCTCGTAGCCCGGTACCAGCCGGCGGTACGAGTTCGTCGTGGGCGCGCAGAAGGCCATCAGCGCGCGCCCGTGGCGCAGGATGCCGCCGATGTAGTTGAGCGCCTCGCGCGAGAGCTGCGCGTAGCCGTTGAAGTCGTACATCACGTTGTCGCCGCCCTTGGAAAGCGACTGGTGCACGTGCATGCCCGACCCGTTCTCCTCGAACAGCGGCTTGGGCATGAAGGTGGCCGTCTTGCCCGCCTGCGCCGCCACGTTCTTGATCACGTACTTGTAGAGCTGGATCTGGTCGGCCATGCGCAACATCGTGTTGAAGCGCAGGTTGATCTCGGCCTGGCCGGCAGAGCCCACCTCGTGGTGGTGGAA
>DATBKS010000141.1:0-27783 GCA_036555755.1 Thermoleophilaceae bacterium | reverse complement strand
CGCTCGCCAAAGGCCAGCGGCAGATGCTTCCCCGCGCGCCCCTTCGCCAGCTTGGCCAGGAGGTAGTTGGCGTTGAGGACCGCCGTCTCCGACGCCTCGGTGAGGCCGTCGCCGCCGAGGGAGAGGATGTAGGCGTAGGAGCGCACGAACACGCCGAAGTTGCCCTGGAACCCGCGCAGGCGGCCGATCGACTTCGGCCGGTCGTAGTCGAGGTCGAAGCTCGGGCCGTGGCCGTTGCCGTCCTCGCGCCGGACGACCTGGGGGCTCATCAGGTAGGGCTCGATGCGGTCGGAGACCGCGATCGGGCCGGCGCCCGGGCCGCCGCCGCCGTGCGGCTGCGTGAACGTCTTGTGCAGGTTGAAGTGGACGATGTCGAAGCCCATGTCGCCGGGCCGCGCTATGCCCATGATCGCGTTCAGGTTCGCGCCGTCGTAGTAGAGCGTCGCGCCGGCGTCGTGGACGATCTTCGCGATCTCCTCGATGTTGCGGTCGAACAGGCCGAGCGTGTTCGGGTTGGTGAGCATCAGGCAGGCGGTGTCCTCGTCGGCCTTCGCGCGCAGGTCATCGAGGTCCACCCCGCCGTCAGGCGCGGTGCCCACCTTCACCACCTCATAGCCGGACATCGTCACCGTCGCAGGGTTGGTGCCGTGCGCCGTGTCGGGCGTGAGCACCTTGTGGCGATGCTCACCCCGGTCCTCGAGGTAGGCGCGCGTAAGGAGCAGGCCCGCCAGCTCGCCGTGCGAGCCTGCGCTCGGCTGGAGCGACACGTGCGGCAGCCCCGCGATCTCGGCCAGCTGCTGCTGCAGCCGCCACATCAGCTCGAGCGCGCCCTGCGCCCAGCGCGGCTCCTGGAGCGGGTGCAGGCGCGAGAAGCCCGGCAGCGCCGCGATCCGCTCGTTGACCTTCGGGTTGTGCTTCATCGTGCACGAGCCGAGCGGGTAGAAGCCCGCGTCGAGGTCGAAGTTCTTCTTCGAGAGGTTGTTGTAGTGCCGCACGATCTCCGGCTCCGAGATCTCCGGCAGGTCCGGCGGCTCAGATCGGATCGCATCCGCCGGCAGCAGCTCAGCGACAGGCACCTCCGGGACATCGAGCTCAGGCGACACAAAAGCGCGCCGACCCTCTTGCGACTTCTCGAAGACCGTCAGCGTCTCGGCGGACGGCGGACGGCGGATCGCGGACTCCGAACTCACGCGCGCACCCCTTCCCGCACGGACGCCACGACGGCCGCCAACCGATCGATGTCCTGCCGCGTCCGCTTCTCCGTGATCGCGACGAGCAGGCAGTCGTCGTACTCGGGGTAGTAGTAGCGCAGCCTGTGGCCGGGGTTGATGCCCTCGGCGCGGGCTCGCTCGCACACCTCGTCGAGGTTCGGCAGCCGGATGGCGAACTCCCGTGCGACCGGCCCCGGATTGACGAGCTCGGCACCCAGCGCCTCGCGCGCGTAGGCGGTGCGCCGCAGCATCAGCTCGCCCAGCTCGACGATGCCGCGCTTGCCGAGCCACGACAGGTAGATCACGCCGGCGAGCGCGTTGAGCGCCTGCGCGGTGCAGATGTTGCTCGTGGCCTTCTCGCGCCGGATGTGCTGCTCGCGCGTCTGCAGGGTCAACACGAATCCGCGCTTACCGTCGACGTCGACCGTCTCCCCCGCGATGCGGCCCGGCATGCGCCGGATGTACTTCTCGTCCGCCGCGAAGAAGCCGAACGACGGTCCGCCGAAGTCGAGCCGGTTGCCGAGGGACTGCCCCTCGCCGACCGCGACGTCCACGCCGTACTCGCCTGGAGGGCGCAGGATGCCGAGCGTGAGCGGGTCGACCGAGCACACCAGCACGGCACCCGTGCGCTTGGCCGCCTCCGCCAGCGGCCCGAGGTCCTCGACCGTACCGAGGAAGTTGGGCTGTTGCAGGACTACCGCGGAGGTGTCGTCGTCCACCGCATCGGCGAGTGCTTCGAGGTCGGTGGCGCCGCGGTCGTCCAAGGGCACTTCCACCACGGTCGAGCCGAAGCCCTCGGCATATGTCCCCAGCGTCTCGCGCGAGTTCGGGTGCACGCCGCGCGACACGACGATCTTCGCCTTCCCGTTGTCGAGCTTGGCCATGTAGCCCGCCGAAGCGACCGACGACGGCCCCTCGTACAGCGACGCGTTCGCCACCGGCAGCCCGGTGAGCTCCGAGATCGCGGTCTGGAACTCGAACATCGCCTGCAGCCCGCCCTGCGAGATCTCCGGCTGGTACGGCGTGTACGGCGTGAGGAACTCGGAGCGCTGGAGGATCGAATCGATCAGCGCCGGCACGTAGTGGTCGTACATGCCGCCGCCGGCGAACGTGACCTCGTCGTCGGCGTTCCGATTCCGCGCGGCGAGCCGGCGCAGGTGCTCGTACACGTCCTGCTCGGCCATCCCGTCCGGCAGCGCGATCGGCTCGCGTTGGCGCACCTCCTCAGGGATGTCGCGGAACAGCTCCTCGACGGAGCCGACGCCGATGGCGTCGAGCATCTCGCGGCGATCCGCATCCGTTGCAGACGTGTAGCGACTCATCTACTTGCCCAATGACTCCTTGTAGGCATTCACATCCATTAGCGAGTCGGCCTCGGACGGATCGCTCAGCCGGACTCGCACCATCCACCCATCACCATAGGGGTCGTCGTTGATCTTCTCGGGCGTGTCCTTCAGCGCCTCGTTCACCTCGGTCACCTCGCCGGACATCGGCGCGAACACGTCGGACACCGCCTTCACGGACTCGACCTCGGCGTAGGCCGAGTTCGCGCTGATCTGCGAACCGACGTCGGGCGGGTCGAAGAAGACGACCTCGCCGAGCTGGTCCTGGGCGTACCAGGTCACGCCAAAGGTCGCGGTGTCCCCGTCGACCTTGGCCCAGTCGTGCTCCGGGTGGTACAGCAGCCCGTCGGGGTAGCTCTCGTCTGCCACGCTCACTGCTCCTTCCGGTAGAGCGGCCTCTCGCGCACCTCGGCGGGGCGCAACTTGCCGCGGACGTCCACCTCGATCTTCGTGCCCGGCTCTCGCGCGGCCAGCGGCACGTAGCCCATGCCGATGCCTATCTCCAGGCACGGCGACATCGTCCCGCTCGTCACCACGCCGGCGGGCCTCCCGTCCACGAGGATCGGGTTGTCCTGGCGCGGTATCCCCTGGCTGGTGAAGGCGAACGGGACGAGCGCGTCCGCCGGCTCGAAGCCGCGCAGGGCCTCCGCCCCGATGAAGTCCGTGTCGAGCTTGCACACCCAGCCGAGCCCCGCCTCGATCGGATTGCGGTCCTCCGAGAGGTCGTTGCCATATAGGTGGAAGCAGACCTCGAGGCGCAGCGTGTCGCGCGCGCCCAGCCCGGCCGGCGTAGCGCCGTCGGCGGTGAGCGCGTCCCAGACAGGCACCGCGCCGTCGGGCGGCATCAGCAGCTCCACGCCGTCCTCGCCCGTGTAGCCCGTGCCGCACACGAGGCAGTCCACGCCCGCCACGCGCGCGCGCGTGGTGTGCATGCGCGCGGGCGCGTCGCCCTCGATGTGGCGCGCCAGGATCGCGCGCGCCTCGGGCCCCTGGAGCGCGAGCATCGCGTAGTCGGCAGCTGCGTCCTTCACCGTCACGTCGAAGTCGCCCGTGTGGCGCGCGAACCAGTCGTGGTCGCGCTCGTGATTGGCGGCGTTGGTGACGGTGAGGAAGTGGTCCGGTCCGAGCCGGTAGGTGAAGAGGTCGTCGAGCACGCCGCCGTCCTCGCGGCAGAGCACGGAGTACTGGGCGCCGTCACCGGCGATCTTCGTCACGTCGTTCGAGAGCAGGTGCTGAAGGAAGCGCTCGGCGTCGGGCCCGCTCGTCTCGATCTCGCCCATGTGCGAGACATCGAACAGCCCGGCGTGGCGGCGCACCGCCACGTGCTCCTGGCGGATGCCCTCGTACTGGACCGGCATCTCCCAGCCGGCGAAGGGAACGAGCCTTGCCCCCGCTGCGGCGTGTCGGTCGTGAAGCGGGGTTTCGCGCAGGGTGTCGGCGGCGCTCGTCAGGGCGCAGAGACCCTAGCAACGCCCCCTGCCGTCAGAGCCGCCGCTATCGGACGTCAGCGGGCGCCAGCGGGACGGCCACGCGCTCGCGCTGAGCCGCCTGCACCAGGGCCTCGCAGATCTCGCGCCGCGAGCGGTCCTTGGCGACGAACCCGTCCGCGCCGAAGCTCTCGAGCTCGTCCTCGAGCTCGTTCGAGCCGTGCGCGCTCATCAGGATCACGCGCGTGGGCGACTCGGGACAGCGGCGGCGGAGCTCGGCGCACACCTCGGTGCCGACCCGGCCGGACATCCGGATGTCGACGAGAGCGACGTCCGGCGCGAGCGACTCGAGCGCGTCCAGCGCTTCGTCGCCATCACGCGCGACCGCCACGAGCTCGAGACGGCAATGTCGAGTGATCGCCCGGGCGAGCCCTTCCCTATAGGCGCGCTGGTCGTCGGCCAGAACGACCGTAATCGGCTCGGGTAGGTGCATTGGTAGCGCATCCTTCACGCGCGCGCGGGCTTTGCCCATCCTCTGCCCGGAGAGGAAGACCGCTACCCCCCATCCCACCGACGCAGGTCATTCGATCGGGGGACCTGGAGCTGACCGAATCCCCAATCAATGCGCCAAATCTGTACGCATAGCGAACCGAACTACTGCGATCGGAGTACTACAAACTCCACCCGACTACCCCCCTCGCGGTGGGTGGTTCACACCAATCAGACGGGCAGGATTCGCTCTGTAATGGCGTTTCCGTCCACACGCACAGAAACCAGGCCACGCTCTGGCACGCTCTCCGAGCGCGAGTGTGAGGTTCTGGAGCAGATCGCCCGAGGCCATTCCATCGAGGACATCTCCGGCGATCTCTTCCTGAGCCCCCATACGGTCCGAACCCACATCAAGAACATCCTTCGCAAGATGGGGGCCCGGACGCGTGCTCACGCCGTGGCGATGGCTATTTCGGAGGGTCTGATCGACCGTTCCCGCGTCGGCCTCCGCTGAGACGAAGCAGTCTCCTCGGACGGTCCGCGCGGTGAGCAGCGGCTCGACGTGCCGGTAGAACCGCGCGCGCTCGAGTTCCGCGACCCGGTCTGCCCTCGACCTCGAAGCGGCCCGCGAGCGCCTCAACGCGCTCCGCGCTTGACGCGAGCCCGACATGGCCCTCGCGCAGCGCGGCCTCCCTGCGGCCCGACTCGATCCCCAGTCCGTCGTCGACGACGACGAGGACGATCCACGCGTCCTCGCGGCGCACTTCCACGCGCACATGCTTCGCCTCGGCGTGCTTCGCCACGTTCGTGAGCAGCTCGCGCGCCAGCGACAGGATCAGCTCGTCGTGCACTCCGGTGGCGTCGTCGTCCACCTCGATCTCGCACTCGAAGCCGCCGCGCCGTGCCTGGTGGTCCGCCACGGCCCGGATCGCGGATGCGAGGCCGGCGTGCTCGAGCACGACCGGGTGGAGGTTGAAGACCGCCTCGCGCAGCAGCTGAACGGCCCGCTCGATCCCCTCGCGGGCGCGCACAGCGCGCTCGGGGTCGCCGTCGGGCTCCTCGATCACCTCGACGAGGTCCTGGCGGCTGGCGAGCAGGTCCTGCAGCGCATGGTCGTGGAGCACCTCCGAGATGCTGCGGCGGGCGCGATCCTCGGCCGCAAGGGTCTGGGCCACGAGCCGGCCTCGGGCGGCAGCCAGCTCGACGATCTGGTCCTCGGTGCGCTTGCGCGCGATGGCGGTGGCGAGCACGTTCGCGACGGCTTGAAGGAAGTTCACCTCGTCGGCAGTGAACGAGCGGCGGCGGGTGCTGTGGGCGCATAGCGCGCCGAAGGGCCGCGTCGCCCCCTCGATCGTCACGCACACCCCGCTGCGGGCACCGAGCTTGCCCAGCACCGCCGAACGCTCGAACCTGCGCTCCGTCTCGAAGTCCTCGACCACCACCGGGCCGTCGAGGTGGACTGCATACGCCGCGTGCGACGAATCGCGCTGTGCGGGGATGCGCGACCAGTCGGCCTTGAGGGGGACCCCGGCGCTCGCGTGCAGTGCGAGCCGTTCATCGCCCGGCACGAACTCGAGCACGACGGCGAACTCCAGGCCGAGCGTCTCGGCCACGACCTCCACCGCCGCCTCCGTTAGGTCGGGGAGGCCGACGCCTTCCAGCGCGCGCCGCCCCAACTCGGCCACGGCCGCCTGACGGGTCTCGAAGCGCTTGCGGTCGGTCACGTCGGTAGCGGTGCCCGTAGCGCCCATGGTTGCCCCGTCCTCGTCGTGCAGGACGATCGCGTTCACGCTGAGGTCCACCGGGCGGCCGTCCTTGCGGATGTGCCGCGTCTCGTAGTTGAACAGCGGTCTCCCCTTCAGGACCCCCCGGAACGCCTCCTCGTCCTTCAGCCGCTGCACGTCGGTCTCGAAATCCGCGATCGGGCGCCCGAGCATCTCCTCGGGCTCGTAGCCGTAGATCCGCCGCGCGGCCCGGTTGACGAACGAGAAGCGGCCGAGCTTGTCCACCGACCAGATCAGGTCGCTGGAGGTCTCCACCAGGTCGCGGTACTTGCGCTCTGACTCGCGCAGCCTGTCCTCGGAGCGCTTCCGGTCGGTCACGTCCTTGGCCACGCCGTAGATCAGGCCTTCGTCGCCGCTGACGTATGCGCTCCAGAGCAGCCAGCGATAGGTGCCGTCCTTGTGCAGGAAGCGGTTGTCGAAGTTGAGCGTGAGCTCGCCCGCCGCTCGCAGGCGGTCGAACTCCCGCGCTGTGCGCGGCCGGTCCTCCTCCGCCACGAAGTCGATAAACGGCCGCGCAAGGAGCTCGCCGACGGAGTACCCGAGCACCCGTTCCCAGGCGGGGTTGGCGCTCTTGAAATAGCCGTCGAAGCCGACCGTGCAGAAGAGGTCGCGCGTGAGTGCGTAGAGCCGTCCGGTGGCCTCCTGGAGGCGGCGCTGCTCGGTGAGGTCGATCGCTTGCACGAGCGTGAAGCGCGGCTCGCCCTCGGCGCTCCGGACCGAGGCGCCGAGGAGGCGCGCCCACACGGTGTGGCCGTCCTTGTGCAGGAAGCGCGTCTCGAGCGCCGAGAACTCCGCCTCGCCCGCCACGTGGCGCTCACGCCGGGCGGCCGCGAGGTCGCGGTCCTCCGGATGGATCACGTCCGACCAGGTGAGCTGGGCGAGCTCCTCGTTGGAGCGCCCGAGCAGGCGGCAGAAGGCGGGGTTGGCCTGGACGAAGTCGCCGTCGACGTCCATCAGCGCCATCCCGATGCCGGCGTTCTCGAACAGGCCGCGGAAGCGCTCCTCGCTCGCGCGCAGGGCGATCTCGGAGCGGCGGCTCTCGGTGACGTCGGTGGACGCGCCGGTGACGGCCACGATGCGGCCGTTCTCGTCCTTCACCGGCATCCCGCGCGCGGACACGATCGAGATGCCGCCGTCCTTGCGCAGCAGCTCGGTCTCGGCCTTGAGCACCTCGCCGTCTTCGTCCTGCATGATGCTCGAGAACCTGTCCATGTTCTCCTTGCGGACGTCCGGCGGGAGGAAGTCGAGGAACGGCTTGCCGATCAGCTCCTCGGCGCTGTAGCCGTAGATCTGCTCCACCGCGCCGCTGACGAAGTCGAAGCAGCCGTCGGCGCCCACCGTCCAGATCATGTCCTGGGTGGTCTCGACGAGCATGCGGTAGCGCTGCTCGCTGCGGGCGAGCTGTTCGGCCGCCAGGTGGCGATCGGTCACGTCCAGCACGATGCAGCCAAGGCCTCGCTCGCCATCGAGCTCCACCGGGTAGTAGCTGACGAGCCAGTGCCTGCGCTCGGCGCCGGTGGCGTCGGTCGTCCCGCTCACCTCCATGGGGGGCGCCGGGATGCCGCTCTTCAGCACCTTGCGCAGAGAGTGCTCGATGTCACCCGCGAGGTCTGGAACCACATCCGCCACCCGGCGGCCGCTGTGGTCCGCGACCGGAAGGCCGTTCATGTCCGCGAGCGCCTGGTTGACCCGCACGTAGCGCAGGTCGTTGTCGAGCACGGCAAAGCCCACTGGCGCCGCCGCGTCCACCGCCTCGAGGAGCACCTGCGCCTCCATGCCCAGGCGGCGCGCGCGGGAGCTCTCGAGAGCGAGCACCGTCAGCTGAGCCAGGTGGGCGAGGAGCTCCTCGTCCTCGGGGGTGAAATCGCCGTCGAGCTTGTCCGTCACCCGGATCTCGCCGACGTTCGTGCCGCGGGCGTCGACGAGCGCAGCGGAGATGCCGCCGCGTCCCGCCGTCCCGGCCTTCTCGCCGCCGGCGAGGGTCACGAGCGCGCGCTTCGCCTCGATCACCTCGCGGGCGCTGTCGGCAACCCGATCGAGCAGTTCGTCGTGGGGCAACTCGGCGTTGATGCCGCGTGCCGCCTCCGTGAGCAGGCCCAGCCGCGTCAGCGGGCCCGGGTCGTTCTGTGCCCGGTCCGCGCGGACGGTCTCGCGGCTATCGGGGCTGGATCGGTGCTGCCCCCGCAAACGCATCCCTCTGCCTCCGGTTCAGGGATAGTGAACTCTAGGGCGCAACTACTCGAGCAGGCCCCGCCGCATGGCCGCTGCCACCGCGGCGGCACGGTCCGAGACGCCGAGCTTCTCGTAGAGGCTCTGGAGATGCGTCTTCACCGTGGCGGGGCTCAAATGGAGCTCGCCCGCGATGTCGGGTGCCGAGCGCCCATCCGCGGTGAGGCGGAGGATCTGGCGCTCGCGCGGCGTGAGGACGGGTCGCGCGCTCGCCTCGCGCATCCGGATCTGGGCGGTGAGCCCGGTCTGGATCTCGGGCGAGAGGAAGGCCTCTCCGCGGGCCACAGCCGCCACCGCGTCGAAGATCGCCGCCCTGTCGGCCTCCTTCGACAGGTACGCGCCGGCGCCCATCGCGATGGCCCGGTAGACGAGGTCGCTCTCCACATACGCGGACAGGAACACCACGCGCGTGGTGAGCTCGTCCCGCTTGATCGCGTTCAAGACCTCCATGCCGTCGAGCCCGGGCATCCGGACGTCGAGCACGGCCACGTCCGGCTCAAGCTTGGTGATCTCGGGCAGCGCCTCGCGCCCGTCCGACGCCTCGCCGACCAGTTCGAGATCGGGACGCTCCCTGATCGCGCGGACGAGGCCTTCTCGGTAGACGGGGTGATCGTCCGCCACGTACACGCGAACTCTCTGCGTTCCCCGTGCCATAGGTCACCCTTTGTAGCAGGCAGCGCTAGCGCGCTCGCCGTTTAGCGCGTGGGTCAGGCGCCGTCCGCGATCTCGAGGAGGCGCTCGCAGATCTGCGTTCGCGTCGAGTCCTTGTTGAGAACCGCGGCGAGTCCCATCGAGCGCGCGCTCGCCGCGAGCGTCTCGTTTGCCTCGCCGCTGATCAGCACGACCTTGGTGGCAGGCGGGTGGTCGAGCCCGGCCAGGATGTCGCACACCTCGAGCCCGTCGAGCTGCGGCATGCGCACCTCGAGCAGCGCCACGTCCGGCTCGAGCGCCAGCAGCTCTTCGAGCGCGCGGCGCCCGTCGGCAGCCTCGGCCGCAAGCGTCAGACGCGGGTGTGCCGCGATGGCCCGGGCGAGCCCATCCCTGTACGCCCCGTGGCCATCCGCGAGGAGGACTGAATACGTTCGCACCGGTTAGTTGTCGTGCCCGCTCTGGGTCTCGCTAGACCCGTCCCGTGACGTCCGTGTCACCTTCACGCTGACCATGCTGCGCTGCCCCTGGCAGTGCCCGCCCTCACCCAATAGGGGGTGGAGCAGGGGATATGGGCATCATACGATCGGACTAGGCCAATCGGCTAGTCGGTATCGAGGATCGAGCATCGAGTCTCGCGACCCGATACTCGAGACTCGAGGACTCGCGACTCCGTCTAGTCCTTGAGGAACGACGGAATATCGATCTCGTCTTCCGAGATCTCGAGCGAGGAGCGCTGGCGATCATCCATCGCGATGTCGCCGCGGTCGCGCGGGCGCTCCCGGCGCTGCTGGCCGCGCTCGGCGTCGAAGACTGCGCCGCCACCGCGGCGCTTGTCGAAGCCCGTGGCGATGACTGTCACGCGGACCTCGTCAGCCAGCGCCTCGTCGATCACGGCGCCGAAGATGATGTTCGAGTTGTGGTCGGCCGCGCTCTGCACGATCTCGGCCGCCTCGTTGACCTCGAACAGGCCGAGATCGTTGCCGCCGGTGATGTTCAGCAGGATGCCCGTGGCGCCCTCCACCGACTGCTCGAGCAGCGGGCTCGAGATCGCGTTCTTGGCCGCCTCGGACGCGCGGCTCTCACCGCTCGCCGAGCCGATGCCCATGAGCGCCGAGCCGGCGTCGTGCATGATCGTGCGGACGTCGGCGAAGTCAAGGTTGATGAGGCCGGGGATCGTGATCAGGTCGGTGATGCCCTGGACGCCCTGACGGAGGACGTTGTCGGCCTCGCGGAACGCGTCGAGGATGCTCGTGCGGCGCTCCACGATCGTGAGCAGCTTCTCGTTGGGGATCACGATCAGCGTGTCGACCTGCTCGCGCAGGCGGTCGATGCCGTCGCCCGCCTGGCGTGCGCGCATCGAGCCTTCGAACTCGAATGGGCGCGTGACGACGCCCACGGTGAGCGCGCCGATCTCGTGCTTGGCCACCTCGGCGATCACGGGCGCCGCGCCGGTGCCGGTGCCGCCGCCCTCGCCGGCAGTGACGAAGACCATGTCGGCGCCCTTCAGGGCCTCCTTGATCTCGTCGCGGCTCTCGTTGGCCGCGCCGTATCCGGTCTCGGGATCCGCGCCTGCTCCGAGCCCGCGCGTGAGCTGCGCGCCGATCTGAAGCTTGATGTCGGCATCGCACATCTGGAGCGCCTGCGCGTCCGTGTTGACGGCGATGAACTCGACGCCCTTCAGCCCAGCATCGACCATGCGGTTCACCGCATTGGTGCCGCCGCCGCCGACTCCGACGACCTTGATCACCGCCAGGTAGCTACCCGTGTCCATGCCCTATTGCCTCGTGCGTTCTCGTCGAATGCTTTAGCTGTGCGAGAGGGATTGGCTGTCCGACTCTCCAGCCAGACTTGAGGGTTTTCGCCGGGTCCCCGCGCCCGCAAAGTCCGCACTGTAGGCGTTTTTTGGGCGAACTGTCAATGCGGGGAAGGAAATTGTGCAAGGCCTCAACCCTCAACCAGGACTTGAGGAAGGCATAAAGGTCAGCCTGAGGGTTGAGGGTTGGCCGTTGGCAGTTGGCCGGTGGCAGTTGGCCCTGTAGCTCCGGTCGTTCCGGTGGTCCCGGTGGCGCCGGTGGTGCCGGTCGGGGCGTTCGATTGCGGCGAGGCGTCGCCGCCCGTGCTGGTGAGCGGTGCGATCGTCTCTGAGGCGAGGCCGCCGGCGATCGGGCGCCCGGGCAGGCGGACGTCGACGTAGCTCGCTCCCTTCGAGGAGGGATCGGCAAGTACCGCAGCGACGGCAGCCCATTTCGCGTACGGGCGACTGTCGTCGCCGAAGATCAGCTTCGGCCCGCTGCGGAGGTGCACGAGGATGCCCTCCTTGCCGTGGTTGATGCTCGAGATGCGCCCGAGCAGCGCCGCGGGAGCCGCGCCCGCCACGTGGAGCGCGCCGAGCGGCACGCGGTCCGTGAGCATGTCCTGCGGCACCGCCCCGTTCGTCCGGATGAGCGGGAGCGGGTGTCCCGTCACGACGCCGCGCAGCACGCTTCCGTCGGGCGCGAGCAGCAGGCGCTCGTTGTCCACCACCAGCACAGCGGTGGGCCGCTCCTCCACCACGTGGATCTTCAGCGTGTGCGGGAAGCTCGCCTGGGCCTCCACCGTCTTCACCACCGGGAAGCTCGACACCGCGCTGTTCAGCTCCGCCTCGCTCACGTGCATGGTGCTCATGTCCCGGGCCACCGCGGTGAGGGCGGCCTGGATGCGCGGCGCGTCCTTGGTGGTGAGGCCGCTCACGGTGACGTGCTCGACGCGGACGAAGCTCGAATCGCTGAACCAGAACTTGTAGAGCGCGAACAGGGCGATGACGAGCAGCAGCGCCAGGATCAGACGCCGGCGCGTCTTGCGCGGGATCGCGAGCGCCACGCGAGGGAGCTGGCGCAGGGTGGCTGCGGCGGCCGCCTTCACCAGAGCGCCCCTTCCGCGTCCGCCTCGCCGAGCAGCTGCACCTCGGCCTCGAGCTCCACGCCGAAGCGCTCGCGCACCCGACGGCGGCCCTCGCGCATCAGGTTGAGCACGTCGGCGGTGGTCGCGTCGCCCACGTTCTCGACGAAGTTCGCGTGCTTCTCGGAGAAGCGGGCGCCGCCCACCTGGAAGCCGCGGCAACCGGCCTCCTCGAGCAGCATCCCCGCGGTGCGGCCCTCGGCGCAGGCGTCGCCCGGGTTCTTGAAGGTGGAGCCGAAGGTCTTGATGCCGGAGGGCTGGGCCGCGCGCCGCTGCTCGCGCATGCCCGCGAGCGTGGCCTTGACCTCTTCGGTGTCGGCGGGCTCGAGTGCGAACGACGCCCGCGAGACGATCTCGCGCGGTTTCAGGTTCGAGCGCCGGTACTCAAAGCCGAGCTGATCCGGCGTGCGTCGCTCGCTGCCCTCCGGGGTCGCGATCTCGACCCACTCGAGAACCTTGTCGAGCTCGCCGCCGTAGGCGTTCGCGTTCATCTTCACCGCGCCGCCGACGGTGCCCGGGATGTTGACGCCAAACTCGAGGCCGGTGAGCCCCCAGCGCGCCGCACGGGCGGATGCCTGAGGCAGCCGGGCGCCGCCCCCGCACAGCACGCGGGAGCCGTCGCGCTCGATCGTGGCGAGGCCATCGTCGAGTTTCAGCACCAGTCCTCGGAATCCGTCATCGGCTACCAGGAGGTTCGATCCCGATCCGACCACTCCTACCTGGATTCCCTCGGCCTCCGCCCAGGCGAGCAGCTCCGCAAGCCGCGCCTCGGAGCCTGCCCGCGCGAACCAGTCGGCCGGGCCGCCCGTCCGCACGGTCGTGAGGCGCGCGAGCGGGTAGTCCTGCTCGACGCCCGCGGGCGGGCTCATTCCTCTCCTCCAAGACGCTTCGCAAGCTCGTCGACGTTGCCGGCGCCGAGCGTCAGCAGAAGGTCGCCCTCGCGCAGCTCGCCGCGCAGGAAGCTCTCCGCGTCCTCGAGCTTGGGGAACCAGTACACGGGGCGACCGCCCGCGGCGCTCGCCGCGTCGCCGGCCACGAGCCAGCCGCTCACGCCGGGGAAGTCCGCCGCGTCCTCGCGCGCGGGGTAGATGTCGACCACCACCACGAGGTCGGCGAGCGCGAGCGCGCGGCCGAACTCGCGGGACAGCGCCTTCGTGCGCGAGTAGAGGTGCGGCTGGAAGACGGCCACGAGCCGCTCCGGCTCGAGCGTGCGCGCCGCCTCGAGGGTGGCCCGCACCTCGGTCGGGTGGTGGGCGTAGTCGTCGTACACGAGCGCGCCGGAGGCGGCGCGGCCGTGAGGCTCGAAGCGGCGCCCCGCTCCGGTGAAGTCGGCGAGCGCAGGACCGGCCTCCCCCACATCGAGCCCCGCCTCCCGGCAGGCGGCGAGTGCGGCGAGCGCGTTCAGCACGTTGTGGCGGCCCGGGACGCGCAGCTCCACGGCAGTCCCGTCGACGTTGAAGCTCGACCCGGAGGGGCGCAGCTCCAGCTCGCGCGCCATAAACGTTCCCGTTTCTATTCCAAAGGTGGCCGAGGGCGGGACGCCGTGCAATTCGAGGCCCGCGGGCGCGATCACGGTCGGCGCGGGGCCCGCGAACTCGGCGAACGCCTGCTCGACCTCGGGCAGGGTGCGATACGTGGAGTGGTGGTCGAGCTCGATGTTCGTCAGCACCGCGACGTCGGGCTCGAGGCGCAGGAAGGAGCGGTCGGACTCGTCGGCCTCCACCACCACCCAGTCGCCCTGTCCCCAGCTGGCGTTCGTGCCAGTGGAGCGCACCTCGCCGCCGATCAGGTAGGCGGGCTTGCGGCCGCAGCTCACGAGCGCGTGGGCGACCATGCTCGCCGTGGTGGTCTTCCCGTGGGTACCGGCCACCGCGAGGCAGCGCTTGAGGCGGGACACCTCGCCGAGCAGCTCGCCGCGGTGCAGGATCCGCAGACCCGCAGCGCGCGCGGCCGCCAGCTCGGGGTTGTCCTCGCCGATGGCGGTCGACACCACCACCTCCGCCCCGTCGGGCAGGTTGGCCGCGTCGTGGCCAATCACCGGCTCGACGCCCGCCTCACGCAGGCGCGCGCAATACGGGGAGTCGGCCCGGTCGGAGCCCGACACTCGCGCTCCGAGGCCCAGCGCCACGAGCGCGAGCCCGCTCATCCCCGCGCCGCCGATACCGATGAAGTGGAGCCTGCGTCCGCCCCACGGCGCGTCGCTCATGCGGCGGCACGATAGCGGCGGACGCGGGCGCTCAGATGGCGGGTTCGGGCTCCGGCGGAGGTGGCGCCGGGTCCGGCATTCCAGGGCCTCCCGGCGGGGTTGGAGACGGGGGTGACGGGTCGGGCGTGGGCGGCCGTGGATCCGGCACGCCAGGCCCGCCCGGGCCGCCGGGCGGTCCCGGCGACGGTGGTCGTTCGAGCAGATGACTCATATCTCGCGGCTACCCGAGCGAGGGGCCGGGTAACCACGGTCGGTTACCTGCTAGAAGTCGCTCACAACCAAGGAAAGGAGTCGGGCATGCCCTACGAGGTCCCTGACCTGCCCTACGACTACTCGGCACTTGAGCCCCATATCGACGAGGCGACGATGAAGGTCCACCACGACAAGCATCACCAGGCTTACGTGGACAAGGCGAACGCCGCCCTCGAGGGGACCGAGTGGGCCGACAAGCCCGTGGAGGAGGTCCTCAAGAACCTCGACCAGCTCCCGGACGACAAGCGCGGTCCGGTCCGCAACAACGGCGGCGGCCACGCGAACCACTCGTTCTTCTGGCAGATCATGAGCCCCGACGGCGGCGGTTCGCCCTCCGGCGATCTCGCCTCGGCGATCGACGAGGCGTTCGGCAGCTTCGACGAGTTCAAGTCCAAGTTCAAGGACGCCGGCGTGAACCAGTTCGGCTCCGGCTGGGCCTGGCTCGTGTGGGACGGATCGGGCCTTGCGGTCCGCAGCAGCGCCAACCAGGACTCACCGATCTCCGACGGCCAGGTACCGCTGCTCGGCGCCGACGTCTGGGAGCACGCCTACTACCTCAAGTACCAGAACAGGCGTCCGGACTATCTGGACGCGTTCTGGAACGTCGTCAACTGGGACGAGGTGGCCAGGAGGTACGAGGCGGCCAAGGGCTAGGCCGCAGGTCGCAGGTCGCAGGTCGCAGGTCCCAGCTCGCAGGTCTTAATCCTGCGACCTGCCCCCTGCCACCTGCGATCCTCGCGCGGCGATAGCCGCGCGTTCGTTTAGGCTCTCCGGCGTGCGCTCCTTCTCTGTTGAGACGGACTCGCTTGGGGAAGGCACGGTGGTCTCGCTCAGCGGTGACCTCGACCTGTCCACGGCCAAGCGAGCCGAGCAGGCAATCGAAGATGCCGAGAAGGCGAGTCCGCCCCTGCTTGTGATCGACCTGCGCGGGCTGTCGTTCATGGACTCGACCGGCCTGCGCGTGGTCGTGAGCGCCGACAAGCGTGCCGCGCGCGGCAACCGGCGGCTGGTGATCATTCAGGGTCCCGCCGCGGTGCGCCGGGTGTTCGAGATCACCAGGCTCGACGAGCGCCTGACGATCGTCGACACGCCCGAAGAGATCGAGAACGACGACTAGCTAGCGCTCGATCTCGAACCAGACCTGCGTGGTGCCGTTCAGCTCCACGCCCCAGCGGTCCGAGAGCTGCTCGACGAGGAAGAGACCCCAGCCGGAGCCCGGGTCGTCGTCCGGTGTGCGCTGCGTGGGCTCGAAGCCCGGGCCCTTGTCCGTCACGCACACGTGGATGGTCTCGTCACTCACGGTGACTTCCAGCTCGAGGTCCTCTGCCTTGCCGTTGCGCGCGTGCCGGACGCTGTTGGTCACGAGCTCGCTCACGAGCAGGCGCATGTCGTTCAGGCGCTCGGCGCCAACCTCGGCCTCGAGCCCGTCTAGACCTCGTCGGGCGGCTGCAACGGCGTCTGGGCCGTTGGACAGGCGCAGGCGGACCTCGGTCGCGTTCACGGGGCCTGCAGACGTTGTCTGGGCAAGGTCACCGGGCGTCATTTCTGTTCCAGGTGCGTTCTTCCTTTAGAAAACGGAGGGGGCTTGACACGTACCCCATGCGTCCATAGGGATCCCCGCCAAGCCAACTTTTCCCAGATCGACCGTTTCCGAACACAACTTGAGCGGGGTGTCCGCAGGCGACCCTTTCCGGTCGCTCCGCTGACCTAAGCGGCAAGTTCGAGCGCTGCGCGGGCGATGGTGGAGGCGGCTTCTGGCTTAGCGACGCGCTCCGCCGCGGTCGCCATCGCCTGCAGCCGGCCCGGGGCCCCAAGAAGCCCCCCCACCTCGCGTGCGAGGCGCGGGCCGCTCAGCTGGGCGTCGGGAACGACCACCGCGGCGCCTTCCTGCTCCATCCAGCGCGCGTTGCTCGTCTGGTGGTCCGCCGTCGCGTGCGGATATGGAACGAGCACGGACGGCAGGCCCGCCGCGGCAAGCTCGAGCACCGATCCGCCGGCGCGGGCGGTGGCGAGATCGGCCGCCGCAAGTGCGTCCGCGAAGGGCTCGATGTACGGGTGCAGGTGGTAGTGCGGCGGCGAGCCGAGCTCGTCGAGCTTCGCGCGCAGCCCGTCGTAGTCGCGGTGCCCGCTGGCGTGCAGGATCGCGCAGGGCGCCGCCGCGCCGAACGCCTCGATCGCCGCCTCGTTGAGCGTGCGCGCGCCGAGCGACCCGCCGAACACGAGCAGGCACTGCTCGTTCGCGTCGATGCCGAAGCGCGCGCGTGCCTCGCTGCGGTCTGCCTTGCCGGTGCCAGGCGGGATGGGGCGGCCGCTCACCACGTACTTCTTCCCGTCGCGGCCCGCGAGTGGGAACGACAGGAACACGCGCTTGGCCGCGGGCGCGAGCAGTCGGTTGGCCATGCCGAGGTGGCTGTCGGCCTCGGTCAGGATCAGCGGGATCCGCAGCAGCAGGGCGGCGAGCCCGACCGGGCCCGCCACGTAGCCGCCGCCACCGATCACGACGCCCGGCTTGAGCCTGCGGAGCAACGCGAGCGCCCGCGGCAGCGCGATGACCGCAAGCAGGATCGCGCGCGCAGCTTTCAGCGGGTTGCGGCGATCGATCCCGCGCACCTGAATCGCGTGGAACGGGTAGCCGGCGGCGGGCACAAGCTGCGCCTCGGCGCGCTCGCCGCCCACGAAGTCGACCTCGGCGCCGCTAGCCCGCAGCGCGTCCGCGACCGCGAGTGCCGGTACGACGTGGCCCGCCGTCCCGCCCGCGGCTATCACGACTCGCGGCACGTGTCCCCTTTCCGCCCTGGATCGCCCGCATCGGGAGCCCGGCCCTCGCCTGGGCGCCGTCCTTGGCGATGTTGAGCAGAAGGCCCATCGCCCCGAGCAGCACGACGAGGTTGGAGTTGCCGTAGGAGATGAACGGCAGCGGCACGCCGGTGAGCGGGGCGAGCCCCATCACGGCGAAGAAGTTGAGGATCGCCTGGCAGAGGATCACCGACGTGAGACCGACCGCGAGGAGCTTCGCGTAGCGCTCGCGCGCGAGCTTGGCGGCCCGCAGGCCCGCGTAGGCGATCATCCCGTAGAGCGCGGCCACCGCCGTGATGCCGAAGATGCCGAGCTCCTCGCCGATGATCGCCAGGATCATGTCGGTGTGGGCCTCGGGCAGGTAGAAGATCTTCTGTACGGACTCGCCCAGCCCGACTCCGAAGAAGCCGCCCGAGCCGATCGCGATCATCGACTGGACCGTCTGGAAGCCGTCGCCGCTCGCGTCGTGCCACGGGTGGACGAACGACATCAGGCGCGCGCGCCGGTAGGGCGCTGCGATGGCGAACACGAGCGCGAGCAGGATTAGCGTCCCGGTGATCGTGAGCAGGTGCCTGGTGGGCACGCCCGCCGCGATGAACAGCGCCCCCATCGCCAGGCAGACCACGATCGCGGTGCCCATGTCGGGCTCCTTCAGGAGCAGCAGACAGGCGATGCCGATCACGAGCAGCAGCGGCTTGGCGAGCGTCTTCATGCTGCGCATGCGCTTGGGCTGCGTGGCGAGCACTTGCGCCGCGTAGAGGACGAGCGCGACCTTCAACAGCTCGGAGGGCTGGAACTGGACCGGACCCGCGCCCAGCCAGCGGCGAGCGCCGTTCACCTCGATGCCGACGTGTGGCACCATCACCGCCAGCGTCAGGCCCAGCGAGCCGAACAGCAGCAGCGGCGTGAAGTGGCGCACGTACTTGAGGCCGTAGCGCGACAGCACGTGCAGGGCGACGAGGCCGAGCGCGCCGAAGATCAGGTAGCGCTTGAGGAAGTAGGACGAGTCGCCCGTCGTGAGCAGCGACTCCGCGGAGCTCGCCGAGTAGACCATCACCGCGCCGGCCGCCAGGAGGCACAGCGTCGCCGTGTAGAGCAGCGAGTACTCGAGCGGGGGCTTGGGTCGCCCCTTCACGGCTTTGCGTGAGGGCGCCCGGCGGCGGCGTTGCTTGGCCATCCGGGCCTCCTTCGACGCGCCTGCCCGGATTCATCCTCGTCTGGCCAATTCGCGGAAGCGGTCTCCGCGCTCCTCGAAGTTCGAGAACTGGTCGTAGCTCGCGCAGGCGGGCGAGAGCAGCACCGTCTCCCCCGGCCGCGCCGCCTCCGTGGCTGCGTTCACCGCGTGCTCCAGGTCACCGCAGCGATGGAGCGGCACGGTGTTGGCGAGGTCCGCCTCCAGCTGCTCCGCGGCTTCCCCGATGAGGTAGCAGGCGCGGCAGCGGCTCTTCACCGCGTCGCGCAGGCCGCCGAAGCCGCCGCCCTTGAGGCTGCCGCCCGCTATCAGGTGCACACCGCCGTCAAAGGCCTCGATGCCGACGAGCGCCGAGGCCACGTTGGTGGCCTTCGAGTCGTTCACGAACAGCACGCCGTCGCGCTCGGCCACCTCCTCCAGGCGATGGGGAACGCCCGCGAAGGCGTTGAGCGTCTCGCGCACCGCGGCGGTGTCCATGCCGCGCGCGAGTACGGCAGCCGACGCGGCCATCGCGTTCTCGAGGTTGTGGGCACCTCGCAGGCGCACCTCGCTCGCGGGCATCATCGCCACGCCCTGCCAGCGCAGCTCGCCGTCGCGCTCGGCAAGGTCGGCGTCCGGGCCGCCGAAGCGCACGGTCGCAGCGTCGCCTGGCTGGCCGGCGAAGTCGCTCCGCAGGACCGCGATGTCGTCGTGGTCCTGGTTCTGGAACACGCGCAGCTTGGCCGCGAGATAGTCGTCGAACGAGCCGTGGCGGTCGAGGTGGTCCTCCGTGACGTTGAGCAGCACGGCGCACTCCGGCGCGAACGCCGAGGAGTCCTCGAGCTGGAAGCTCGACGCCTCGCACACCACCACGGCGTCGGGGTCGATCTCGCCGGCGAGCGAGGCCAGCGGCCTGCCCACGTTGCCGGCCACCTCCACCGGAACGCCCGCCTGGCGGTGCATCGCACCGAGCAGCTCGACGGTGGTGGTCTTCCCGTTCGTCCCGGTGACCGCGATGAACTCGTTGGGGATGAGGCGCCACGCCAGCTCGAGCTCCCCCACCACCTCGGTGCCTCGCTCGCGCGCGCTCACGATCACGGGCGCCTGCTGCGGCACTCCCGGGCTCTTGACCACGGTGGCCGCGCGCGGGAGCAGGTCGAGGCCATCGCTCTGCAGCCGCACCTCGACGCCGTCGAGACCGTGCTCGGCCTCGGGCGGCATGCCGGCGTCGCACCCCATCACCTCGCCGTGCTCGCGCAGCATCCGCGCCGCCGCGGCGCCCGAGCGCGCAAGACCCACCACCAGGTACGGGCCGGGCGGCAGCGGAGGGCGCGATTTCACGTGATCGACTGCTGGTACAGCGTGAAGCCGATGGCCGCGGAGATGGCGGCGATGATCCAGAAGCGCAGGATGATCTTCGTCTCGGACCACGCCATCAGCTCGAAGTGGTGGTGCACCGGGGCCATCAGGAACACGCGTTTGCGGAAGCGCTGGAAGGCGATCACCTGGATCAGCACCGAGAGCGCCTCGATCACGAAGATCCCGCCGGTGATGAGCAGCAGCACCTCGGTCTTCGTCATCACGGCGAGCGCCGCGATGGCGCCGCCTAAGCCGAGCGAGCCGGTGTCGCCCATGAAGATCGCGGCGGGGAACGAGTTGAACCAGAGGAAGCCGACGCACGCGCCCACGAGACACGAGCACACGAGCGCCAGGTCATCCTGGCCCGTGGTGATGAACGTCATCGCGGTGTAGGCGAGCAGGACGATCGCCGAGCAGCCGGCAGCGAGCCCGTCTAGGCCGTCGGTGAGGTTCACCCCGTTGGTCGCGCCCGCGAGCACGAGGAAGATCAGGACCGGGTACGCGTAGCCGATGTTCACCGACGCGTCTGAGATCCGGAAGCGGACCGTGTCAGAGAGGTGCGGATGCCCGGTGTGGGTCGCGACGTACCAGAGGGCAACCGCGATCAGCGCCTGGATGCCGAGCTTCGTCTTGCCGGAGAGGCCCAGCGAGCGCTTCCGCGTGATCTTCGTCCAGTCGTCTGCGAAGCCGAGCGCGGCGCTCGCGAGCATCGTGCCGACCACCGCCAGCGTCTCGGTGTCGAACGTCCCGAGGATCAGGAACGGCACGACCACCGAGACCATGATCAGAAGGCCGCCCATCGTCGGCGTGCCCGCCTTCGTGGAGTGCCCCGCCGGCCCCTCCTCGCGAATCTGCTGCCCGAACTCGCGGTCCCTCAGGAACTCGATGAACTTCGGGCCGAGGAACATGCAGATGAACAGGGAGCCCATCCCCGCGATGAGGATCGTGCCGAGCATCGTGTGTGTTTAGGCGAGGACCCGCTCGAGCCCGACCGCTCTCGATCCCTTCACGAGCACCCGGTCCCCCGGCTGCGCCAGCTCTTCGAGCAGCGCGCCAGCCTCCTCCGGAGTCGCAACCGCCTGCGTGTCGCCGTCGAATCCCTCACCGAACGCCAGGGCCTCCTCCCCGACCGTGATCAGAACGTCGATCCCGAGCGCGGCAGCGTGCTCACCGATCTCGCGGTGGAAGCGCCGGCTGTCGGGCCCGAGCTCCGCCATCGTGCCGAGAATCGCCAGACGGCGCTCCGCCGGCGTGCCTGCCAGGTGGTCGAGGGCCGCTCGCATCGACATCGGGTTGGCGTTGTAGCAATCGTTCACGACCGTCACGCCGCCTTCCAGTTCCACGATCTCGCCCCGGTAGGAGGAGAACTCGGGCTCCACGCGGCCGCTCGGCTCGAGACCGAGAGCCGTTGCGGCGGCAACCGCCGCCAGCGTGTTGAGGACGTTGTGCGGCTCGGAGAAGCTCAGCTCGAGCGAGATGGGGTTCCCGTACGCCTCGATCTCGGCCAGCTCGCCGTCGAACGAGATCAGGCTGACGTCGCCGCCCTCGCCGAAGGTGATGGTGCGGACGTCGTCGCGCCGGTGCGGGTCGAGCAGCGGCTCGTTCACCGGTATGACGCAAGTCGCGCCCGGGCGCAGGTCGCGGATCAGCTCGGCCTTGGCCGCGGCCACGCGCTCGACGGTGCCGAGCAGCTCGAGGTGCACCGGGCCCACGTTCACGATCACACCCACGTCCGGCTCGGCGATCTCCACCAGCTCCGCGATCTGGCCCTCGCCGCGCATCGCCATCTCGAGCACCAGCGCCTCGACGCCGCGTTCCGCGGCGAGGATCGAGAGCGGCAGCCCGATCTCCGTGTTCCAGTTCTGTGCATTGGCGTGCGTCTTGAGCTGCTGCGAGAGGAGCGCACGCAGGATGTCCTTGGTGGAGGTCTTGCCGGTCGAGCCGGTGATGCCCACGAGCGGGCAGCCGAGTTGGCGGCGCCAGTCGCGCGCGAGCCGCTGCAGCGCAAGGAGGGTGTTGTCGGCGGCGATCACGGCGGCGCCGTCCGCCTTGGCGGCCAGCTCCTCCGCGCGGTGCGGGCCGACGAGCGCGCCCCAGGCGCCCGCTTCGAGCGCACGCGCGGCGAACTCACCGCCGTCCGCGCTCGCGCCCACGAGTCCCACGAACAGGTCCCCGGCCTCGATCTCGCGTGAATCCACCACGGCGCGGCGCGGGCCCAGCCCGCCCGCATCGCCGGCCACCAGTCGGCCGCCGGCGGCCTGCGCCACCCAGCCCGGCTCGCGGTCGATCACGCGCCCACCCCGAGCGCCTCGCGCAGGGCCTCGCGCGCCACGGTCACGTCGTCGAACGGCTCCTTGCGCCCGCCTTCGAACTCCTGGCCCTGCTCGTGACCCTTGCCCGCGATCACGAGCACGTCGCCCGCCTCGGCGGACTCCACCGCTATCGCGATCGCCCGGCGGCGGTCCACCTCGCGCTCGGCGTCGCCGCTCGTGCCGGCGAGCACCTCGTCCACAATCGCGTCCGGGTTCTCGGAACGCGGGTTGTCGGAGGTCACGATCACGCGGTCGGCCAGCTCGCTCGCCGCGCGTCCCATCAGCGGGCGCTTCGCGCGGTCGCGGTCACCACCCGCGCCAAACACCACGTGCAGCCGCCCGCTCGTGATCTCGCGCGCGGCGCGCAGCACGTTCTCGAGCGCCTCGGGCGTGTGGGCGTAGTCCACGAGCACCGTGAACTCCTGCCCCTCGTCGACAGGTTCGAACCGTCCAGGTACGCGATCCGCCTCCGCCAGCCCGCGCTTGATCGCCTCCGGCTCGACGCCGAGAGCGCGCGCGGCGGCGATGGCGGCCAGCGAGTTCTGCACGTTGAACAGCCCGGGCAGGCGCGTCTCGATTGCGAGCGGACCCTCCGGCGTCTCGCACGTGAACGACGACCCCGCGGGGTCGAAGCGCACGTCGCGCGCGCGGTAGTCGGCCTCGTGATCGATCGCGTAGGTCACCGCGCCGTCGATCTCGTCCGCCAGCCGCCGTCCCGACTCGTCGTCCAGGTTCACCACCGACGGAGGCCCGCTCGACTCGAACAGCCGGCGCTTGGCGAGGTAGTAGTTCTCCATCGTCTCGTGGAAGTCGAGGTGGTCCTGCGTGAGGTTGGTGAACACGCGGCAGGCGAAGTGGATCCCCTCGGCGCGGCCCAGCTCGAGGGCGTGCGACGAGACCTCGATCGCGCAGGCGCGGTCGCCCGCGTCGAGCATCCGCCGGAAGGTCGCCTGGAGGTCGAACGCCTCGGGCGTCGTGCGCTCGACCGGCTCCTCCACGCCCCCTACCACGGACTTCACGGTGCCAAGCAGGCCAGTCTGGATCCCGGCCGCCTCGAGCAGCGCGCGCACGAGAAACGCCGTCGTGGTCTTGCCGTTCGTGCCGGTCACGCCCACCACGCGCAGCTCGCTCGTCGGGTCGCCGTAGAAGCGCGCCGCCGCGCCCGGCATCGCGGCGCGCACGTCGTCGACGATCACCTCGGGCACGCCAAGGCCGAGCGGGCGCTCGCACACGAGCGCCACGGCCCCGCGTTCAACCGCGTCGGGCGCGAAGTCGTGCCCGTCGCTCGTAAAGCCGCGTACGCAAAAAAAGAGCGTCCCGGGAGTGACGCTCGAACTGCGGTAAGCGAGGGAGGAGACCTCCACGTCGGGGCCATTCCCCATCAGGTCGCGAAGGGTCATGGGGAGCGCAGTCTAGGCCCGGAGGGTGTCGCTTCGCCGGTCCACAGCCCGCAGTCCGCAGTCCGCAGGACTCAGTTCGGCGGAATCTTCAGGTACGGCAGGGCGAAAGAGACGATCTTCTGGAAGGCCGGCGCCGCGACGCTGCCGCCGTAGATGTCGCCCTGCGGCTCGTCGACCATCACCGCCACCAGCAGACGCGGGTTGCGCGCGGGCGCGAAGCCGACGAACGAGGCCACGAATTTGGTGTCCGAGTAGCCGCCCTTGCCGTCGGGCTTCTGGGCGGTACCGGTCTTGCCGGCGAGCACGTAGCCGGGCACCGTGGCCTCGGGCGCCGTGCCGCCGGGCGCGAGCACGCCCTCGAGCATCTTCGACACGGACTCCGCCGTGCTCTTCTTGATCACGCGACGCGACGGCGCGAGGTCGCCGGCGACGATGTGCGGCCGCACCATCACGCCGTCGTTGGCGATCGCGGAATAGGCCGCGGCCATCTGGATCGGCGTGACCGCCTCGCCCTGGCCGATCGGCAGGTTGCCGAGCGACGAGCCGGAGTACTGGTTTGGGTGCAGCACGATGCCGGGCGACTCGCCGGGGAGGTCGACGCCCGTGGGCTTGCCGAAGCCGAACGAGCGCACCCACTTGTCGAAGCGATCCGCGCCGAGTCGCTGGCCGATCTTCACCGCGCCGACGTTCGACGACTGCGCGAGGATCTGCTTGACGGTGAGGGTGACGTCGCCGCGCGGCTCGGCGTCCTTGATCGTGCGGTCGGCGACCTCGTAGGCGGCCGGCAGATAGAACGGCGTGTCGGGCGTGATCAGCTTGTCCTGCAGCGCGCCCGACACCGTGAAGGCTTTGAAGGTCGAACCCGGCTCGTAGCTGTCCGTGACCGCGCGGTCCTGCTGCGCGTATGCGGGCGCGCCGCCGGGGTTGTTCGCATCCACGCGCGGCCAGTTGGCGAGCGCGAGAATCGAGCCGTTGCGCGGATCGAGCACGAGCGCGGTGGCGCCCTTGGGCCGGTATGTCTGCCCCACGCCCGCGAGCACCGCCTCGACGCGCTCCTGCACCGCGGCGTCGAGCGTGAGCCGCAGGTCCTGCCCGGCCACCGCCTGCTTCTTCATCACGATGCTCACCGGCCGGCCGAGCGCGTCCTTGACCACGGTCTCCTCGCCGTCCGTGCCGTGCAGGCGGGAGTCGAAGCGCGACTCGAGGCCCGAGAGCCCGTTGTTGTCGGTGCCTACCGTGCCGAGCACCTGCGACGCGAGGAAGCCTTGCGGGTAGCGCCGGCGCGGCTCCGTCAGGGTGCCGACGCCGAAGATCTTCATCTTGTCGATCGTCTTGCCCTTGCTGATGTCGGTCTTGCGCACCAGGTAGACGAAGCCCTTCGTGCGGTCCGCCAGCTTCTTCAGCAGCTCGTTGGTGGGAATCCCGAGGACGGCCGAGAGCTGGAACGCGACCTTGTTCGGGTTCTTGATCAGCATCGGGTCGGCGTAGACCGAAGCGGAGTCCTCCGACACCGCGAGCGGCTGGCCGTGGCGGTCGAGGATCGCGCCGCGCTTGGCCGACACAGTGATGTCCTCGCTCTGCTGCGAGAGCGCGCGGTGGCGCAGCGACCCGGCCTTGACGGTGTCAAGCCACAGGGTGCGCAGCGCTATCAGGCACAGCGCGATCAGGAAGAGCCCGAAGAGAAGGCCGATGCGGCGGTCGACCACTCGCATGCGTTATGGCGAGATGCCGCCCGACTGGCTGGGCGGGGTAGTCGATGTCGGTGTTGTGGTTTGCGTCCCACCGCCGGTGGTCCCGGTCGTCCCGGTGGACGGAGTCGTGGTGCTCTGTGGTGTGCTGGTGGTCGGAGTTGAAGTGGTGCCCGACGTCGTTGGCGTCGAGGTCGTGGTCGGTGCCTCCGCGCCCGCCGGCGGTGTCGCCGTGCCCGGCGTCGGCTCGATCTGCGACGTCGCGGCGGGAGGCGGCACGGGGCTCGGCGAGGTCATGCGCCGCGAGGCGAGGCGCGGGTTGCGGCTGTTGGCCTTGAGGAAATGGACGTCGCCCGGCGCCGGCATCACCATGCCGTTGGCGGTCGCGGTCTCCTGGATGCGCGTGGACGAGGCGAGCTTCGCCTCCTCGAGCAGCAGCCGCGCGTTCTCCTGCTTGAGCGCGGTGTTCTTCTGCGCGGTCGCGGCGATCGAGCGGTTCACACGCAGCAGGTCGACGTTGAAGAAGACGATGCCCACCAGCAGCGTGCCGATGAGCAGCACCCAGGCGCGCCCGCGCAGCAGGCGGTCGAGCAGGCCGGCGGTGAGCGGGCCGAGGCGCGGGAACTCCAGGCGCTGCGGCAGCGGAAGCGCGCGTGCGCCGGCGGCTGCGGCGGCGGGGCGGCCAGGACCCGAGCTGCGGCGCGCGGGGCGCACCGGCCGCACGGGCGCGCGGCGGGGCGCGTGCCGCGGCGCCGGGGCCGTCCGGGCTGCGACTGTGGCGGCGCGCGCCATCAGGACTCGACCTCGAGCTTGCAGGCCACACGCAGCTTGCCGGACGCCGCGCGCGGATTGGCGGCCACCTCACCGGGCGTGGGCGCTACGGCGCGGGTCGTGACCAGCTCGGCCTCGGGCGTGCGCCCGCAGACGCACACAGGGAAGTCGGGCGGGCACACGCATCCACGCGCGCGATCCGCGAGGAAGCGCTTCACGCGCCGGTCCTCGAGCGAGTGGAAGGAGATCGCGGCCAGCCGCCCGTTCTCGCGCAGGAGATCCCAGGCGGCGGGGAGGCCACGGTCGAGAGCGCCGAGCTCGTCGTTCACGGCGATGCGAATCGCCTGGAAAACGCGCTTGGCCGGATGCCCGCCGCCAAACTGCTTGGCAGCGGGCACCGCGGATTTGATGGTGTCGACGAGATCGAAGGTCGTCTCGAGCGGGGCGTCGGCGCGCCGGCGCACGATCGCCCGCGCGATCGGACCGGAGTAGCGCTCCTCGCCGTAGCTGCGGAAGAGCTTCGAGAGCCGCGTCTCGTCCCACTCGTTCACCACATCGCGCGCGCTCAGCTCCTGATCCGGATCCATCCGCATGTCGAGCGGCGCGTCGTACGAGTAGGAGAAGCCGCGCTCCCAGGTGTCCACCTGCATCGAGGAGATCCCGAGGTCGAGATAGATCACGTCGGCGGCGAGACCCTCCTCGCGCAGCAGCTCTAGCCCCTCGGCGTAGTCCATGCGCAGGAAGCGCGTGTCGCACTGAACCTCGCGCGCGAACTCCTCGAAGCGCTCCTCCGCCGCGGGGTCGCGGTCGATGCAGATGAGCGTGCCGGAGGGGCCGATGCGGTCGGCGACGAGGCGAGCGTGCCCGCCGCCGCCGAAGGTGCAGTCCACCACCGTCTCGCCCGGGTGCGGGTCCGTGAGCTCGATCAGCTCACCGGCCAGCACCGGGACGTGAGTACGTGTCATGTCAAGAAGGATTGCCAAGGCTCTCAGCGATCTCCACGATCTCGGCGCCCAGGTCGTCCTGGTCGGACAGCCACTTCTCGCGATCCCAGACCTGCAGGTGATCGATCACGCCCACGAGCACGCAGTCCTTCTTGATCCCCGCGTGCGAGATGAGCGGGGGATTGAGCGTGACCCGGCCGGCGGAGTCGAGCTCCGAATCGAATGACCCGCCCGCGAAGAAGCGTGTGAGCTTGCGCCGCTCCGCGCTGAGGGGGTTGAGGCCGGAGAGAAACGCGTCCGTATGGCGCTCGAACGCCTCGGGAGTCCAGATCGCCACGCAGGGCTCCAGCGCCTTTGCGAGAACCACTCCGCCTGAGAAGGCTGCCCTGAACTTGGGCGGCACGTTGAGTCGGTTCTTTGCGTCGAGCGAATAGTCGAAGTGGCCGCGGAATGCCAATGCCCTGAGTGCCGGGGGAAGTGAGTGGACCGAAGTGGCGGAGTGGGAGGAGCCCCGCCACTCCGGTCCGTGATGCCGCCACTGTACCCCACTCTCCCCCACTCTGCAACACATTTCTCCACCCGCTGCACAGTTTTTCCCACCGCTGGTGTTGACGCGGCTTTCTAGAGCCAAAAGAACGGGCAGGTCGCGGGTCGCAGGTGGCAGGTCGCAGGGCGGTGGATGCCTTGCAACCTGGCTCCGTGCACGCCGTGTTGCAGCGGAGCGCTTGTACCTGCAATGGAAGTTGCAGCTCAGATGGGTGAACCGCCGCCGCCAAGCAGCGCGGCGGCGAGAGCTGCGGCCACGAGCAGCAG
>DATBKS010000140.1:0-7618 GCA_036555755.1 Thermoleophilaceae bacterium | reverse complement strand
GCGAGCGTGTAGGCCGGCGAGCGGTACTGGCGGCCGAAGCGGCGGATGTCCATGTGCCAGAGGTCGATCTGCGGCTCCCCGTCCACGATCCACTCGGCCACGACCTTGCCGATGCCGCCTGCACCCGCCAGGCCGTGGGCGCAGAAGCCCGCGGCCACGAACAGGCCGCGCACCTCTGTCTCGCCGAGGCAGAACTCGCCGTCCGGCGTAAACGCCTCGGGTCCGTTGATCAGCTTCGTCACCTTCACGTCCGTCATCGCCGGGACGCGCACCTTGGAGTTGTCGACGATCTCCTCGAAGCGGTCCCAGTCCTCCTCGAGCAGGCGGCCGTTGAAGTCCTGCGGGATGGCGTCGAAGCCCGCGCCGTCGTTCGTCAGCGACCAGGGTGCGCAGTGGCGCTCGTAGCCGCCCATCACGAGCCCGGCGCCGTCCTCGCGGAAGTAGATTAGGAGGTCGGGATCGCGCAGGGTGGGGAGCTGCTCGCCCGGCGAGCGACCGGGCAGCGGCTGGGTGACCATGTACTCGTGGGCCATCGGCACGAGCGGCACGCGCACACCCGCCATGCGCCCGACCTCGGCCGCGAACATGCCGCCGGCGTTCACCACGATCTCGGCGCGGATGTCGCCGCGCTCGGTGTTCACGCCGGTCACGCGCCCGCCCTCGACGTCGATGCCGGTCACGCGCGTGTTCGTGAAGATCTGCACGCCGCCGCGGCGCGCGCCGTCGGCCAGCGCGTAGGTGAGCTGGGAGGGATCGAGGTAGCCGTCGGTGGGGAGGTGCACCGCGCCGAGCACGCCCTCGGTGGACATCAGCGGGAACAGCGCCTTGGCCTCGTCGGCTGAGATCAGTTCGAGCGGCAGGCCGAACGTCTTGGCCCAGCCGGCCTGCCGGCGCAGCTCCTCCATGCGCGGCTGCGAGGAGGCGAGCCGCAACGACCCCACCTCGCTCCAGCCCGGATCGAACTCCGACTCCTCGCGCAGCCGCCGGTACAGCTCAACGCTGTACATCATCATCTTGGTCAGGGAGACCGAGCCGCGCAGCTGCCCGACGAGCCCGGCGGAATGGAAGGTCGAGCCGCTCGTGAGCTGGTTGCGGTCCACCAGCACCACGTCCTTCATCCCGAGCTGCGCCAGGTGGTAGGCCACGCTCGTGCCGCCCACGCCGCCGCCGATGATCACGCACTGCGCCGCGGCCGGCAGCTCCACCACGCGCCTAGCCACGGGCCGCCTCCTCCAGCCAGCCGCGGTAGCGCGAGTCGGCCGCGGACTCGCGCAGGCGCGCGAAGTGCGTGGTCGCGTAGTCCTTGAAGTCGAAGTCGAGGTCCGAGATGCCCTCCTGGAGGACGCCCCACATCGCCTCGCGCAGATCGGACACGATCCGCATCAGGCGTAGCGAGGCGAACCGCCCCGCCGTGCACGGCTCGCCGAAGTAGGCGGCGAGCAGCCGCTCGTCGTCGTCCTCGGACAGCTCGTTGTTGATCGAGAGGTTGCCGAGGTCGAAGTAGCGGTCGCCGTTTCCCGCGTACTCCCAGTCGACGATCCGCACGCGCGAGCCGTCCCAGATCAGGTTGGCGTTCAGCAGGTCGTTGTGGCACGGGACCGCCTCGTGCTCCGGTCCGCTCAGCGCAGCTTCGATCTCCCTGCCCACCGCGAGCGCCCCGTCGTAGTCGTCGGGCAGCGACGCCGCCTTGGCCGCGTAGTCCTCGGCCACGGCCACGCCCGAGAACGTGGTGGGGAGGTCGGGGCCCTCGTGCACGGCGCGCAGCGCGGCGGCCGTCTCCTCGAGCCGGAGTCGCGGCATCGGCTCGCCCTCGATGAAGGTGGTCACGAGCAGCTCGTCGGTGAACGCAACGACGTCCGGACCGACGCCGGCGCGGGCAGCTCCCTCGGTGGCCGCGCGCTCGGCGCTGCGGTCGATCCCGAGCTGCGACGCGCTGGCGCCGAAGAGCCGCACGACGAAGTCGCCCTTGTCCGTCCGCACCCTGAAGTTGCGGTTCGTGATCCCGCCGTCGAGCGGCTCGGGGTCGCCCACCGGCTCGCCGATCAGCGGCCGCACGAGCGTGGCTATCGACTCAGACGTGTGCGGGCACATCGGCGGCGATCTCGATGGTGAAGCGTGCGCGGTCGCCCCGGTGGCGGTCGTGTGCGAACTCCACGGCAGTCCCGTCCGCCGCGAACGCGGTCCGCTCCACGAGCATCAGCGGCGAGCCCTCGGGTACCTCCAGCGCCGAGGCCTCGTGTGCGCGCGCGAGAACCGGCTCGAGCCGCTCCACCGCGCGCACCGGCGCGAGCTCGTAGAGATCGCGCATCAGGTCGTACAGCGAGCCGGTGAGGCCGAGCTCGAGCATGCCGGGAAAGCGCGCGGCAGGGATCCAGGAGTCCTCGAGCGCGAGCGGCACGCCCGCGCCGAGCCGCAGCCGCCGGATGCGGAAGGCCGGGGCGCGCGCGTCGATGCCGAGCGCCGCGGCCACCGCGTCCGTAGCCTCGGCCTCCTCGGCCGCGAGCAGCTTGGCGCCGGGCTCCACACCCTGGCGCTGCATCAGCTCGCTGAAGCCCGCCACTTGGCGCAGGTCGTGGTCCAGCTTTACGCGCGCGACGAACGTGCCGCGGCCCACGCCGCGCTCCACCAGCCCGCGGCCCGCGAGCGAGGTGAGCGCCTGGCGCACGGTCATGCGGCTCACGCCGAGGCTCTCCGCCAGCTCCCGCTCGGGCGGGAGCCGCTCGCCGGCAGCCAGCTCGCCGGACGCGATGCGCGCGGCGAGCTGGTCCTCGATCTGGGCGTACGCGGGCACGGACGAGCCAGGCCGGAGCCTCCACCGTGGCCCGAAGATCCGCCGGTGCGGGCTCATGGCCCGCCTATGCCGATTCCGCTGCCGCCGTCTCCGTGACGACCGGACTGGGTATCTGTGCGCGTCTGATCCAGTAGTAGACGGAGCCGATGATCACCACCAGCCCGAGGATCAGCCAGAAGATCGGGATGCTGTTCAAGAACCCCGAGTTGAAGAAGTCGAGGCCCGGGATCTCGGAGGCCTTCGGATTCGTGGCCGGGCGGTGCCAGGCGATATTTATCAGCATGCCCGCGCCCCAGAGGATCGCGAGGATGTTGACGAGCTTGCCGTAGCGGCCGAGGCTGAACTGGCCCTTCTCGTGCGGCCAGCCGCGCGTCCTCTGGCGCATGATCGCGATCGTGGCGAACAGGTACGAGAGGTAGATCATGCCCGTCGCCGCGATGGCGATGTAGGCGACGCCTGCGTACTTGAGGAAGAAGATCGCCGCCATCACCGCGACGAGGAGGCACGCGCCGATCGGCGTACCGGTGGTCTCGTTCACCTCCGACCAGGGCTTCGAGAACGGCAGCTGGCGGTCGCGCGACATGCCGAATGCCAGTCGAATCGTGGATGCCTGGATCGAAAGACAGCAGACGAAGATCGCGATCGACACCACCAGCAGGTAGCCGACCGACAGAGCGTTGGACAGGTTCGCGTCGATGATGTCCGGCGGGCTGATGCCGCCGGCGGCCACGACCTTGCTCATGCTGCCGGGCACGGCCATGAGCATCGCCCAGATGAACACGCCGCCGATCACTCCGGCCGCGGCGATCGAGGCGAGCACCGCCTGCGGGGCCTTCTTTCTCGGTTCGTGCGATTCCTCCGCGAGTGTGCTCGCGGTGTCGAATCCATAGATCACGAACAAGCCCATGAACATCGCGATGAGGAAGTTGCTCGCGTTGAATGACGGGCCGCCGGTGTGGAACACGACGCCCACGCCCTGGTGGTTGTTGAACAGCGCGAGGATGATCGCGAAGACGAAGAGACCGAGGATCTCGAACAGCACTCCGGTGTTGTTGATCAGCGCCACGAGCCGCACGCCGAAGATGTTCAGCAGCGTGATCACGACGAGGGTGACGATCGCGATCCACTTCTGGTTGGTCAGGTTGGCGGGGTCCATCTTGATCGCGTCGATGCCCAGGTTGTCGAGCATCGGGATGAGCGCGAGCGGCAGGGTTGCCACCACGGCGGCGACGGTGAGCGCGCCGGCCCACAGGTAGATCCAACCGGCGTACCAGGCGTAGGCCTTGTTCCTCGTCAGGTACTTCGTCCACTGGAACACCGAGCCCGCCAGTGGGAAGTGCGTTGACACCTCCGCGAAGACGAGCGCGACGATGAACTGGCCGACCCACACGACGGGCCAGGTCCAGAAGAACGCTCCGCCGAGCGTTCCGATTCCCAGAATGAACAGGGTGAAGATTCCTGTCGCCGGCGAGATGTAGCTGAAGGCGACGGCGAACGAGCTGAAGATGTTGAGCGAGCGCTTCAGCTCCTGCTTGTAGCCGTACCGTGCGAGATCGGCGGCGTCCTGATCAGCGGTGTGAGCAGGCGCAGCGGATTCCGTTGCCATGTGGCCCCCCTCATCCTCCGGCTCGCCCGGGCCTGGACCAGCCGGATTGGTCTAGTCCAATGCTGCTTTATATGCGTATTCGCACAAGCCTGTCAATGTCCTCTCGGGATAAGGTGCGGCTCCCATGCGCGCCATTCAGCTACAAGAGTTCGGCGGACCCGAGGTGCTCGAGCTCGTCGATATCCCGGTCCCTGAGCCGACCGAGGACCAGGTGCTCATCCGCGTCTCGCACGCGGGCCTGAACTTCGCCGACACCCACCAGCGGGAGAACACCTACCTCGCGCGCGCACAGTTGCCGCTCGTGCCGGGCACCGAGGTGGCGGGAGTGGTGGAGCGCGCCGCCGGGGACTTCAAGGAAGGCCAGCGCGTGATGGCGCTGACCGGCACCGGCGGCTACGCCGAGTACGCGGTGGCGCCGGCGTCGCAGGTGTTCCCGATCCCCGAAGGCGTCGACGACGCGGTTGCCCTCGCGCTCGTCGTCCAGGGGCTCACCGCCTGGCATCTCTACAAGACCTCGGCTCGGCTGCGCCCCGGCGAGAGCGTCGTCGTAATTGCCGCGTCGGGCGGCGTGGGCAACCTCGCGGTGCAGCTCGCCAAGCCGTTCGGCGCCGGCCGCGTGATCGCGACGGCGTCCTCGGAGGAGAAGCGCGAGCGAGCGCTCTCGATCGGCGCGGACGCCGCGCTCGACCCCAACATGGAAGGGCTCGGCGACGCCATCCGCGAGGCCAATGGCGGCAAGCGCGTGGACGTCGTGCTCGAGATGGCCGGCGGCACGGTGTTCGACGAGTGCCTCAGCGTGCTCGCGCCGTTCGGCCGACTGGTCGCCTACGGCATCGCGAGCCACGAGCAGAACACCATCCAGAGCGGCCGGCTGATGCGCGGCAGCCAGAGCGTCGTCGGCTTCTGGCTCGTCCATTGCATGGGCCGCGAGGACATGATGCGCGAGCCGCTCGAGGACATGTTCGGCCGCGCGGCGCGCGGCGAACTCAAGCCGCTTGTGGGCGAGACCTACACGATGTCCGACATCCGCCGCGCCCACGAGGACCTCGAGGCGCGGCGCACCAGCGGCAAGCTGCTACTCGATCCCAGCGCTTAGCGGCGGGCCAGTCACTAGATTCAAGAGCCGCGATGGCCACCTTTGCTGACCTCGGCCTGTCCGAGCCCCTGCTCGAAGCCCTGCACCACCTGGGCTACGAGTCGCCTACCCCCATCCAGGAGCAGGCGATTCCCGAGCTGTTGCAGGGCCACGACGTGATCGGGCAGGCGCAGACCGGAACCGGCAAGACCGCCGCGTTCGGCCTGCCGCTGCTCGAGTACATCGACACCGATCACGAGGAGGTGCAGGCGCTCGTGCTCACTCCGACGCGCGAGCTCTGCATCCAGGTGACGCAGGCGCTGCGCGCGTACGGCGCCCGGCGCGGCATCCAGGTGGTGGCCGTGTTCGGCGGCGCGCCGATCCGCAACCAGGTTGCGCAGCTCAAACAGGGCGCGCAGGTGGTTGTGGGGACGGTCGGGCGCGTGATGGACCTGATGAGCCGGCATGAGCTCGTGCTGTCAGACGTCCGCTACGCGGTGCTCGACGAGGCCGACGAGATGCTCGACCTCGGCTTCCTCGAGGATGTCGAGACGATCCTCTCGCGCTGTCCCTCCGGCCGCCAGACCGCTCTCTTCTCCGCCACGATGCCGCCCGAGATCAAGAAGCTTGCCGAGAAGCGCATGTTCGACCCGATCACGATCAAGGTGCGGGCCGCCCAGCTGACGATCGACACCGTCGACCAGTCCTATATCGAGGTCTCAGACCGCGAGAAGCCCGACGCCCTCGCGCGCCTGTTGAAGGCAGAGGACCCCGAGCAGGCGATCATCTTCGCCCGCACGAAGATCGGGGTGGACCGCCTCGCGCGCCGCCTCGGCGACGCCGGCATCCGCGTGAAGGCGCTGCACGGCGACATGTCGCAGGGCTCGCGCGACGGCGTGATGATCGCCTTCAAGGGTGGGCGCGAGCGGCTGCTCGTAGCCACCGACGTCGCGGCGCGCGGGCTCGACATCTCGGGCGTCACGCACGTCGTGAACTACGACATCCCGAACTCCCCGGACGTCTACGTGCACCGCATCGGGCGGACGGGACGCGTCGGACGTTCGGGACGCGCCATCACGCTGATCACACCCAAGCAGCGACGCGATTTGGAGGCGATCGAACGTCACGCCAAGACGACGATTCATCCGTGGTCGGAGGAGGCCGTGGGGGCTGCCGTGGCCGCACCCGCCGAGACGAACGGCGACCGTGAGACGCGCCGCCCGCGCCACACCAAGCCGCGCAAGGCCGCGCCCGACGGCGAGGTGGTGAAGCTGATCGTCTCCGGCGGCCGCGCCCAGGGGCTCGAGCCGGCGGACGTGATCGAGGCGATCGTCGACAACTCGCACCTCGAGGGCGAGGACATCAGGAACGTGCGCGTGCTCGAGCGCTTCAGCTTCGTCGAGGTGCCTGCCCAGCGCGCAGGCGAGGTGATAGACAAGGTCACCGGCAGCGCCGTCCGAGGAACCAAGCTCCGTCTGGAGGTAGCGAAGAGATGAGTCAGGCAACGATGCACACCAACCACGGGGCGATCGAGCTCGAGCTCCACGATGAGGACGCTCCCAAGACCGTCGAGAACTTCCGCAAGCTCGCGTCCGACGGCTTCTACGACGGCGTGATCTTCCACCGCGTGATCAAGGACTTCATGATCCAGGGCGGCGACCCGACCGGCACGGGCACCGGCGGCCCCGGCTACACGTTCGAGGACGAGTTCAACGACCACAAGGTCGTGCGCGGCGCCCTGGCGATGGCCAACGCCGGGCCCGACACCAACGGCTCGCAGTTCTTCATCGTCACCACCGACGCCGCACCCTGGCTCGACGGCAAGCACACCGTCTTCGGCCAGGTCAGCGCCGGCATGGAGGCAGTCG
The DNA here is from genome assembly GCA_036555755.1 of Thermoleophilaceae bacterium. Taxonomy (GTDB): domain Bacteria; phylum Actinomycetota; class Thermoleophilia; order Solirubrobacterales; family Thermoleophilaceae; genus JAICJR01. The sequence continues at coordinate 278 of DATBKS010000140.1, read as the reverse complement.
ACTCGATCGAGGGCGCCGACACCGGGGCCCAGGACCGTCCGGTCGAGGACGCCGTGATCGAGCGCGTGGAGGTCCATGAGGGTTGAGCTGCTCTGGTGGGAGGGCTGTCCCTCCACGCCGGAGACGCGCGCGGAGCTGGAGCGCGCCCTGCGTGAGGAGGGCGTCCACGCGGAGATCGAGATGGTCGAGGTGAGGGACGACGAGCAGGCCGTGCGCGAGCGCTTCCCCGGCTCGCCGACGATCCTGATCGACGGCGAGGATCCGCTGCCGCCCGCGGA
>DATBKS010000139.1:0-9894 GCA_036555755.1 Thermoleophilaceae bacterium | reverse complement strand
TCCTCAAAAGCAAAACAGAGTCCGCAGATCACGGTAGTCGACATTCGTCACGAAATCGCCCCACAGATGCATGATCGGCCGCTAATGCACAGACTGGATGAGCGGTTCGAGCGCCCGCGCCCTGCTCGACACCGTCACATGTATCGCCTCGGGCTCCCGCACCCACGCGATCATGTTCAGCGCCTGGAGGCGGTCCAGCATGAACTGGAACGCGAGCGCCTCCTTGTGGGTCGAGTACGCGCGCCGGATATCGAACGTGAAGCCGGTGGTGTGGAGCGAGTAGCCGTGCGTCGCCTCGATGTTGGCTGCCGCCACCAGGTGCTGGTACTGCTCGTCGCGCACCGCGCTCGTCACCGACAGCGGCGTGGCGGGTCCGCCGATCTCGCGCGTGCCCACCGCGACGTAGATGAGCGCGCCGAGCGCCTCCGGGCGGAGGTGCCGGTAGAGCGCGCGCCGACGGTGCAGCTTGGCCGCGAACTGCCCGAGGAGCGGGTCGACCCGGAAGCCGTAGCGCTTGGGATCGTTCGGCAGCGTGACGAGCTTGCGCGCCGCAACGTCGCGCGCGATCGCGCTCGGGTCCGTGTACATCGGCGTCGTCCCCTCGGGATGCAGCACCTCCTCCGCCGATGCCCGCGCGTTCTGCAGCGCCGACATGCGCTCAAGCTGCGCCGGATGCGTGCGGTAGAGCCGCATGATCTGCTCCGCGCCGAGCACCTTCCAGTAGTAGTTGGACGAGTCGTCCCCGAAGCGCGAGAGCAGGCTCCACGCCGCGGAATGCCGCAGCGGCGACGAGTCGAAGTACACGCGCGCGTAGCTCAGCCCCTTCGTGCTCCCGCCGCCTGCGTAGTCGTGCAGCACGTCCTGGAGGTTGCCGATGCCCATGTGGTACGAGGTCACCGCGAGGTCGTCCCGGTGGAGCGCCGTCTTCGCGATCGTCAGGTAGCGCACCGCGCCCGCGATCGCCTTGCTGGGGTCGAAGCGCGCGTCGACCCTCCGGCGCGCCCGCTCGAGCTTCCGCACCCGCTTGGCGGTGTGCGCCTTGGCGATCTTCTTCGTCAGCCGCCGGCTCGCCGCAAGGTTCACGTGCATACCGAGCAGGTTCTGCCCCGTCTCGGCGAGGATCTGGCCGAGGCCTGCGGCGTTGGCCGGATCGCTGCCCGCGATCACGTCGGGCCGGCCGGCGCTCTCGAGGAAGATCATCCCTTCGAGCACATTGGGGTCGATGCCCCCGGCACCGGCCTGGCGCTCGATGATCGGCCGGTAGCGCGCTACCCGCTTGGCGGTGGCGATCACGCCGCCGGGGCTCTTCGCGTAGACGATGTGGCTCTCCCCTGCCGCGGCCTGGCGCTCGAGCTGCTGCTCCCGCCTCGGCGTGTAGCCGAGCGGGTCGAAGGTACCGGAGCGGTTTCCCGCCCCGGGCACGAGATCGCGCTTGCCGCCGCTCGTCAGGAGCAGCGTCGCTCCCACCCCCGCGCCGATAAGCACGAGGATCATCACCAGCACCCGAATACCCGCGCGCGGCCTTGTGGCTTGGGTCCCCGCCATCGCCCACACGCTGACAGACCGGCATAAGTCGTGAGCGTTACCCTTGGCCGCCGATGGAGGAGATTGCCCCCGGGATCTTCCACTGGACCGCCTTCCACAACGGCATCGGCATGGACGTGCACTCGTACTACGTGCCGGAGTCCGCGGCCCTGATCGACCCGATGGAGCCCGACGAGGGCCTCGACTGGTTCGCCGAGCGGGTCGCGCCCGAACGCATCTTGCTCACCAATCGCCACCACTACCGGCACTCCGGCCGCTTCGTGGACCGCTTCGGCTGCCGCGTGCTGTGCCACAAGGCGGGGCTGCACGAGTTCGAGGGCGGGCCTGCTGTGCAGGGCTTCCAGTTCGGCCGCGAGGTCGCGCCCGGGATCACGGCCCAAGAGGTCAACTCGCTCTGCCCGGAGGAGTCTGCGCTGCACATCGAGGCGGGCAAAGGGGCGCTCAGCGTGGCCGACGGGGTCGTGGAGTGGCCAGGCCGCCCCGGTCTCGCATTCGTGCCGGACAACCTGATCGGCGACAACGCGGAGGAAGTCAAAGACGGCCTCCGCGCCGCCTACGGGCGCCTGGCCGACGAGCTCGAGTTCGACACTCTGCTCATGGCACACGGCAATCCCGTGGCGGGCGGAGGCCGCGAGGCGCTCCGGGCTTTCGCCGCGAGCTAGCGCACTGCCTTGGGCGTCTCCCGCAGATCGGGCAACGGCCGCGGGCGCATGCGCTGCCAGGCGAACGCGCCGGCTAGCAGCAGCAGTCCGAGCCCGACGAACGACACCACTCGGTAGACCGAGGTGAGCGTGGCCAGGCCGCCGGCGGCGGCTCGATCCTCAACTCGCTGGCCGACCAGTCCTAGAAGGTCGTCGGCAGCCGCGCCGCGCGCAGGTCGACGCGATCGCCGTCGAACGGCACGTCCTCGGCCTCGAGCAGCCGCCTCTGCTTGTCGCCCTTGGCGAGCGATCCGTCGGCGCGGACGATGCGGTGCCATGGCACGTCCGGGTCGTCGCAGTTGGCCAGCACCGTGCCGGCGAAGCGCGGGGCACCCGGCTCGAGGTCGCCGTAGGTGCGGACGAAGCCCTCGGGCACCTCCCGCACCAGCTCGAGCACACGGCGCGCGCGTGCCGAGTCGAGGTTCATGCCACCACCGTCGCCCGGCGTGGCCCGACCGCCGCGAGGGTCACCCCGAGGAGCACCACCCCCACTCCCGCGAACTGCGCGGCGGACGGCGACTCGCCGAAGATGGCGACCCCGAGCAGCACCGTGCCGACGGGCTGGATCGTCAGCAGCACCGACGTCAGCGCCGCGGGCATCCGCGGCAGCGAGATCGAGATAAGCATCCAGCCCAGCACCTGGGACCCCAGGGCGAGCAGCAGCAGGTAGCCGTGCGCGGGCCAGGTCGGCGCGAAATTGACATTCCCGATCGCAATGCCGGCCACAGAGCAGAAAACCGCGCAGAAGAGCGTCGTCTCGAAGAGCGTGCCGGCCGGGCGCGTGAGGTTGCTGTTCCCGTGGCGCAGGACGAGGAGGAAGACCGCGTAGGTGAGGCCGGTGAGCACCCCGAAGAGGACGCCCCTGGCGGGATCGCGGCCGTAGGCGCCGCTGCCGATGGCGCCGGAGATCAGCACAACGCCCACGAGCACAACGGGGATCGCCCCGAGCACCCGCGCCTCCGCTCGCTCGCCGAGGAAGATCCAGGCGAGCAGGCCCACGAGCACGACCTGCAGGTTGCCGAGCACCGTGGCGAGGCCCGCGCCGACATCGGCGATGGCGTAGGCCCAGAAGATCAGGTCGGCGGCGAAGAACGCTCCGGCGACGAGCGACAGCGTGAGGTCGCTCCGGGTCCGCGGCCCGTAGCGCCGGCGCTCGAGCCACGCGAGCACGCCCAGCACCGGCAGCGCGTACGCGCAGCGGAACACCGCCGCGGTGGATGGCGACACGCTTGCGGCCTTCACCAGGATGGCGGAGAACGCAATCGTCACCGCGCCTGCCACTGCCACCACCGCGGGCCGGTCGGTTAGGCGGAAGCGCGAGTCCACCCGCCCAACCTACTCACAGAAAAATTGAGCCGCCGCGCGGGGCGATGCGCGGCGGCCCGGGGAGCGGCTTCTGCTCGGGCTCGACGACGGTTTGTCGCCGGGGCCGAGCGAGAAGCGTGCGCTCAGCTTCAAAGACTTTTGGCTAGGTCCCTCTGCCTTGCTCCTCTGAGGCGAGGGGTCCGACAGGGGTCAGAGCCACAACGCCGCCTCGCATTTGAGGTACCCAGCCTCAGGTCGGCCAAACCCCATATGGGTACAGGGCGCCGACTTGGCGTACTCCCATTCCCGCGCAGTGCGGGCGAGAACCGCCGCGTCTGCCACACTCTCGGACCGTGGCCAAGCAGCGCCAAGTCAAGATGCAACAGCGGGTGGGCAGCCTCGCCGCCATCCAGCAGCTCGAGAGCCGTACCGACGAGCAGCTGCTGAGCGAATCGAAGCACCGCGCCGCCGCCCGCGCGATCCTCGGCGCGCGCGCTGCCGAGCGCTACGACGCCAAGGCCGCGCGGACCTACTTCAACGAGGCGCTTGCCGGCTGCCACCCGCAGGAGCGGCCGGCATTGCGGCAGATGATGAAGGCCTCACTGGCCCTCGCCGAGCGCCGCCCGGACGAGCTGCGTGAGGCCGTGACGAAGCTCGGGCAGGAGCCGCCGAGCTCTCGCCAGCTACTGATGCTGCGGCTGATGAGCCTCGTCGCGCCGCCACCGGGTTCGTCGATCCTGTTGCGCGCCCGCGGCTACCTGCTGCTGCTCGTGATCATCGTCGGCGCGCTCGCCCTCGGCTGGTGCCTCGCCAAGGTGATCGCGCTGCCGTTCGGCGGCGTGAGCAACACGATCGCGATCTTCTGGGGCATCCTCATCGTCGCCGTCGCGCTCGGCGCGCTCGCCTTCTTCGGCCGAAGACGGCAGAAACGCGCGCAGGCGGAGCGCTCGGCACGCATAGCCGGCGGCTGAGCGTCGTGAAGCCAGTGAAGCCTCTGTTCAGGGCGTTTGGGGTCGAGGCGCGCATCGGCAGCATCGTCGGCTGGAAGCCGACCGGCACCGCGGCCGTGGGTTCGCTCGCCATCGGAGCCGCGGCGATCGGCGCGCTGGCCATCGGCCGGCTCGCGATCAAGCGCGCCGCAATCCAGCACCTCCGCATCGAAGAGCTCGATGTCGGGAAGCTGCGGGTGGAGTCGCTCGAGATCGTGAGCGAGCAGCGCCCGGCTACGACTAGTTGAGCAGCGACGCCAGCCTGCGGCGGTGCTTGCTCGCCAGCTCGCTCTGCGGGCCGAGCTCGGTGAAGATCGCGACCATCACCTGACGCAGCAGGTCGCGCTCGTCCTTGTCGGCGCCGTTCGAGAGGGCGGTCTGAAGCTTCTCGAGTGCGGCCTCGTGGTCGCCCTGGTCCCAGTCCTCGAAGGCGCCGTCCGGATCCTTGCCCAGCTGGGTCAGCTTGATGCGGGCGGTGAGACCGATCGCGTTGAAGTCGGCGTGCAGCGGCTCCACGAGCGCGAGCGCCTCGTCGAGGTCCCCGCGCTGCATCAGCAGGCGCGCGAGCGCGACGGCGGCGCCGGCGTGATTCGGGTCGAGCTCGAGCGCGCGGCGCAGCGACTCCTCGTCGCCCCCGCCTGAGGCCAGCTCGTCCGCCTCGGACGGCACGAGCTTGTCGAAGAAGCGCTCCACCTCGGCGGGCGGGATCGCACCGGTGAACTCGGCGGCCACCTGGCCGTTGCGGAACGCCTTTACCGCGGGGATGCCGCGGATCCCGAAGCTCTGGGCGAGGCTCTGGTTCTGGTCCACGTCCACCTTCGCGAGCTCGATCTTGCCCTCGCGGTCGTTGGCCGCCTTCTCGAGCGCGGGGCTGAGCGCGCGGCACGGGCCGCACCACTCGGCCCAGAAGTCCACGACCACCGGCACCTCCCGCGAGCGCTCGACCACGCGCTCCATGAAGTCCTGCTCGCCGACGTCGAACACGGCCGTCACGGGCTCACCGTGACCTTCTTCATGACCACCACCTGCGTCGGGGTGCCATTGGGATCGGTGGGGTTGCCGAGCTCGCCGATCTTCTTGACGACGTCGATGCCCTTGGTCACCCTGCCGAGCAGCGCGTACTGCGGCGGCAGCTGGGCGTTCTGGCCGGTGACTACGAAGAACTGGCTGCCGGCCGCGCCGGCGGGCTCGGTTTGGGTCTTGGCCATCGCCACGGTGCCGAGCGTGTAGTCGGCGTCCTTCGGCGGCGGGTCGACCGTGCTGAAGCCCGGGCCGCCCGTGCCGGTGCCGGCCGGGTCGCCGCCCTGGATCACAAAGCCGGGCACGATGCGGTGGAAGGTGAGGCCGTCGAAGAATCCACGTTTGACCAGTCCCGCGAAGGCAGCGGTTGTGTCAGGCGAGTCCTTGACGTCGAGCGTGAACGCGAACGTCCCGCAGTTCGTCTCCATCGTGACCGTGTAGGTCTTGCCGGAATCGAGGTGGCCCTTGGGCTTCTTCTCGCCGCCGGCCTTGCGGGGCGAGGGGGCCTGGACCGTCTCACAGCCCTTGTTCGCGGCTTGGGTAGTGGCGGGTGCGCTGGCGGCGGGAGGAGTTGAGGCGGCAGCGCTCGACGAGGTTGAGTCGGAGTTCGAGCTGCCGCATCCTGCGGCCGCGAGCGGCACCAGCACGAGTGTCAACGTCAGCGCTAGGTGTCGCACGGCGCGTAAGGCTAGCGACCCTCCATGAGACGATTGCCAGCCGATGGCGCTCTCTCCCCTCCTGAGCCGCTACGACCAGGTGATCCTGGACCTCGACGGCTGCGTGTGGATCGGACCCGACCCGATCCCCGGCTCGGTCGACGCGATCAACGCGATCCGCGAGGCCGGCAAGCGCCTCGCGTTCGTGACCAACAACTCGTGGTACTCGGGCGAGGACCAGGTGGCGAAACTCTGGGGCATGGGCGTGCAGGCTTCGCTCGCCGACGTCGTGACGGTCGGCGGGGCGATGCAGCACCTGCTCGCCGAGACGCGCCAGGGTCGCACGGCGTTCGTGCTCGGCTCGGAGTCGATGTTCCGGCACGTGCACGACGCGGGGCTGCGGGTGCTCAACGGCACCGACCTCGCCTCAAAGGCCGAGGTCGTCGTCGTAGCTGCCACCCTCGAGTTGACCTATGACGACCTCAAGAACGCATCGCTCGCCGCACGCCGCGGCGGCGACCTGCTCGCCACCGGGCGCGACCCCACCTACCCGATGCCCGAGGGCTACTGGCCGGGCACGGGCGCGATCCTCGCCGCGGTGGAGGCAGCGTCGGGCCAGACCGCCGCGATCGTCGGCAAGCCTGAGCCACAGCTCTTCTTCACCGCGCTCGACCGCCTCGGAGAAGGCACCACGCTCGTGATCGGCGATCGCCTGGACAGCGACGTGCTCGGCGCCTCGCGCGCCCACCTCGACGCCGCACTCGTCCTCACCGGCGACACAACGGCGGAGGAGGCCGCTGCAGCGAAAAAACCTAAGCCGATTGCCGTGGCCGCGGATCTGAACGAGCTGGTGCTGGGGGCTGGGTAGGCAGTTGGCAGTTCGCAGTTGGCAGGGTGGTTCTCGGGCCAACTGCCAACTGCCAACGGCCAACTCGTCCGAACCCTTGCCAACATCACATCCCTATGGCCCGCAAGACCCACCACAAGCACTCGTCCACCAAGGGCTACCGGCGGCTGCTCGACGGCCTCGCGAAGATCGACGGCGTGCATCGCGTGGCCACCGGCCGGATCAAGCCGCGGATGGGCTCGGGCCGCCCGATCGCGCCGATCTCGAAGGTGCGCCGTACGGACTCCGGGCTCTCGATCACGATCAACACCGACGGGGCGATCGTGGACGCCTATGTGGTCACCGACAAGCCCGAGGCCGTCGAGGAGGCGATGCGCGAGCGCGGCTGGACCGCCTCGTAGCTCACGCCCAGCAGCCTCGCCGCCTCCGGCGTCACGGTGAGCCCCGCCTCCACCGCCGCCGCGAGCCCCAGCTCCGGGTCCACCCCACGCCACTCGTGCAGGTGCGCCGCGCACAGCGCGGCGACGAAGTCCGTGTGCCGGTTGCCGTGCACCGCAACGCCACCGCGCTTGCGCAGCTCCCGCCGCAGCACGGGCAGCAGCTCGTCGAGCGCGTCCGCTCCCTCGTCACAGGACGCGACCGGCACGTGCAGCCACTCGAAGCCGCCGGCGTCGTAGTCGCCCAGCCCATGGCGAGTTGTCATCGTCGAGACGATCAGGCGCACGCCGCTATCGCGCAGGTACGCAAGATCGGCCTCGCGGCGCTCCGGCCGGTGACTGCGTCCGCCGCCGCCCGGCCGCTCCATCGCGCACAGCTTCTTGGCCCGCGCCCACCAGATTCGATTGGGTTCGCTCATGTCCGCTCCTCGGTCGCTTTAGACTCCTAAGTCGTGAGCGACGGGTTCTCGCCCCCATGTGCCGGGTTCTTGGCTGCGTAGCCTCGGAACCGGTCTCGCTGCGGTACGAGCTGCTCGAGGCGGACAACCCGCTGATCGGGCAGTCGGAGCACCACGATTCGGGCTGGGGCATCGCCGCCTACAGGCGTGGTGAGGGCGAGGAGCCGACGTGCCGGCGCTTCCCCATCGCGGCGTTCTCGGACAACGGCTTCGAGGACGCGACGAACCTACGCGGGCGCATCATCAACGCGCACCTGCGCCGCGCGACGATGGGCGGCCTCGTGCTCCAGAACACGCACCCGTTCTGCCTCGGGCCGTACTCCTTCGGCCACAACGGCACGATCCTGCACTTCCCACGCCTGCTCGAGTACGACATGCAGGCGCCGAAGGGCACGACCGACAGCGAGCACTTCTTCCAGTACCTGATGTCGCACTTCGACCGCGCGGACATCGTCGGCTCGCTCCGACGCGCCGTAACGACGGTGATCGAGCGCTCGACCTTCTCGGGGATGAACTTCCTGTTCGGCGACGGCGAGCGGCTCTACGCGTACAAGCTCGGCATCTTCGAGCTGTACTGGCTGCACCGGCCCGGGCAGCTGCTCGTGGCGTCCGAGCGGATCACCGAGAGCGAGCCTTGGCACTGCGTGGCCCAGGACGTGCTGCTCACGCTGGATCCGCGCGACGTCGAGGAGCCGCATGCGGAGCGGCTCGTCGGCGACGAGCTGGTGGAGCGCGCGGACATCACGAAGTTCACTGAGGGGCACGAGCTCCGTGGCGAGGAGCGCGGGCGCTTCGCAGAAGAGCGGGCGGCCCGCATGGCCGCCGCCGAGTGAGTCGTGACCTAGCGCTGTTTCTCAACCCCGCCGCAGCCGGGGGTCGTGCTGCGCGTGCGCTGACAGAGGCGAGGGACGAGCTCGACCGCATGCGGGCGAGCTACCGGATGGTCGAGACCGAGAGCATCGAGCACTCGCGCGAGCAGGCGGCTGCCGCCGCCGAGGCCGGGGAGACGGTCGTCGCGATCGGCGGTGATGGGTTGGTGCGGATCCTCGCGGGCGCGCTGATGAACACGAAGAGCGCGCTGGGCATCATCCCGAGCGGCCGCGGCAACGACTTCGCGCGCGTGCTCGGTATCCCGAATGAGCCGGCCCAGGCCGCCCGCTTGATCCTGGAGGGTGACGAGCGCCTGGTGGATGTGGCCGACGTGAACGGACTGCCGTACGTCGGCATCGCGAGCGTGGGCATCGACTCCGACGCTAACCGCATCGCCAACGAGACGAAGACCGTCAAGGGCAACCTTGTCTACTTCTACGCGGGCATGTGGGCGCTCGTGCAGTGGAAGCCTGCGACCTTCGAGGTCGTGGTGGACGGGGAGCGCCACGCGGTCACCGGGTATGGCGTGGCTGTGGCAAATTCCAAGGCATACGGCGGCGGCATCATGCTCGTCCCCCACGCCGAGCTCGACGACGGCCGGCTCGACGTGATGCTCACGCGCGAGCACGGCAAGCTGCACTGGCTCATGGGCGGCGTGAAGGCGTTCAAGGGCGCCCACGTCGACGACCCCAACCTCAAGTGGCTGTCCGGCTCCGAGATCGAGATCAGCGCGGACCGCCCCTTCACCGTCTACGCCGACGGCGATCCGATCGGCGACCTGCCGGTGACCGTGCGCGTGTCAAGGCAGGCGCTGCGGGTGATCGCGCCCTGATGCAGCTGAAGCTGGTGATCGCGCGCATGCTGCGCGTGCTGAGCCGCAGGCTCGGGCGGCGCGGCGGCACCACCCTGCCGGGGCGCGTGCTGCTGCGGCTCGACCCGGACGCGATCGGGGAGCTCGGCAAGAAGCTCGAGCGTGGCGCGGTGCTCGTGTCCGCGACCAACGGCAAGACGACGACGTCGGGGATGCTCGCGGGGATGCTCGAGCGCTCCGGCGCCGAGGTGGTGC